>JANNQW010000379.1:0-19435 GCA_031400955.1 Verrucomicrobiota bacterium | reverse complement strand
ATAAGCCTTGCCCCAGGAGCCGTCGGGATTCTGCTTGGTCTTGAGATATTCCAACGCGCTGCTCACCGCTTTCTCGCATTCAGGGCTGCCTCCGTTTTCCTTGAGCTTGCGAATGCGCTCCACGGGACTGCACCGGCTTTTCATCGAAGGTGGCAGACTCGTGAACCCCTTCTGCCCACCGATACCTTTCCCGGTCCCAAAACCTCCGCCGGAACCAGAACTCCCCATACCACCACTCCCGCTCATCCCGCCGCCCATCGGGATCGCCATGTCTGGCACATCCACCGCATCAATCGGAACGTCCGGCAACACAATCGCTGCATTCGTGTTCGTGCTCACCACCTTCCTCATGGGCGTCGACTTATTCATCAACGTGCGTTTCTTCTGCTGAACCTGATGCGCCAGTTCCGAGCTCGCCTCCGCTCCCTGCTTGCTCCCGCCACCCGGCAAGAAGTCCACTTTGACCTCTGGCGCGGGCATGGCCACAACAATCCAGATAAACAACGCGATCAACCCTGCGTGCACCAGCAGGCTGATCATGAGCGATCCCCCGCCAACTTTTCGCCAATACGCTAAAAACTTGTTCTGCTTGGGCTGCTTGCCGATCACTAAGGGCGGAGCCCCTTCCAGCACGCCCATTTCCACAGGAGCCGCCGCATACACAGGCACCGGGGCTGCTGCCACTGGAATCGCTCCCGAGGCAACTCGCGCCACTGGCGGAGTCACCGCCCCCGTGATGCTGGTCGGCGTCAGAGACTGAATGACAACGGGTGTCGATGCGGTGCCGGCTGGGTGCGGCTGGTTGGGATCGGCGTTCATGAGATATTAGGGATTTATGGATTGGATGGGCTTGGCTTAAGGGCGTCACGGGCATCCCCGGCATTTCTTGGAAAATTCTTTATTTTAATTTCTGAAGCTGCTTATGACTCATCATTGCCGACGGTGAAGGTTACATTGGAAAGTTGCGCCTTGCCGAGGGCGTTCAGGACATCGATCACTCGCTCATACTTCGCCTGTTCCTCCGTTTGCAGGGTGACGAGCACCTTCCCACCGCGGTTAGTAGCATCCTTTTGCAGCTTGATCAGATCAGCGGTCAATCGCGGCAGTTTCTTGTCCGTGGGCGTATCAAACTCCTCGTCATTCATGGTCACGGTGCCATCTTCGGTCACCACGATGGTAATTTCATCGGGCACGTCCTTGATATCCGCAGCCGCCGGTGGCGTGGATCCGGGCAGGGCCGTCTTGAGCTCGTGCTCGACCTTCACGGCACCGGCCATGACCATGAAGAAAAGCATGATAACGAACACCACATCAATCATCGGGGCAATCTGGAAGCCCATGTTGGGATTGTCGTCGTCCTGGATGCGTTTCATGGCAGATCGATTATTGGTTGAGGGCGGAGAAGGCGATATTTTCCAGCCCGGCCTGACCGAGCACGCTCATGGCCTTCTGCACTTCGATGGCAGGCAGATTTTTATCTCCACGAATGATGACGCGATAGCGCCCGGACTTGTCCTCTTCCTTATAGCGCTGGACAATAGCCACCAGATCCTCAATGGCGGGATAGTCTTTGCCCTCAAAGTTGAACTTGGCCTTTTTCTCGGAGGGCACCCATTTGACGTTGAGGGCACCCTCGCTGAGCGATTGTTTCTCCTTCTTTTTTGCGTCGGGAGCCAGCGGCAGATTGATATCCTTGTCAATGCGCAGCACTTGCGCGGAGGTGATGCTCATAAAAAAGATGAGCAACACCAGCAGCACGTCGATCATCGGCGCGATCTGGAACTCGGGTTCGCCGCTCTCTGAATTGCCGCCGCCGCCTGCCATGGTTCAGTGGGTGGGTTAAGGGTTGTGATCTTCTGACCGGAAATGACGTGAAGCGCTCAATGCTTTCAGGCTGCGGGCGTTGGGGCGACTTCCTCACCGACCCAGTTGGGGATAGCAGCGAAGAACTCTTCCTCTCCCACGTGGCAGTCCTTGAGGTGCTCGTAGGGCATCTTGCGGAACAGGCTGACCACGGCGTCCGTCAGATAGTGCATGGTGCTCAGCAGCCGGTTGCGTAGCATGTAAAAGAAGAAAAACGCCGGAATGGCGATAAAAAGGCCGGCTGCGGTGGCGACCAGTACTTCCCCGATGGCTGCGGAAAGCTTCGACGGGTCGCCAATGCCATCACTGCCCAGCACCTTGAATGCCTTGATCATTCCAGTGACGGTGCCGACCAGCCCGATCATCGGGGTGCAAACGCCGAGAACGGAAAGGTAGTTGATGCGGGTCTGAATTTGCGAGCTTGCGCGGTGCAGTTCGCTGGACATGGCATCTTCCGTGGCCTGCTGGCCGTCGCCAACGAAGCTCAGTGAGATACGGCTGACATCGCAGAAGGGCGAGGGGTTGTTCTTGCAGAACTGGTAGGCGCCGACGTAATCGCCGAGACGGAATAAGTCGCGCGCACCGGCCACGTGAGCATCAGGGGCCAGACGCTTTCTGGAGCAGCGCATCCAAGAGTCCACGGTCAGCCAGATGAGAGCGACCGAACAAACTCCGATGGGGATCATGACCCAGCCGCCATGAACAATTTCTCGCCATAAAGTCGCGGGAGGCTTGGGTGCGGCGCTGGGAGCTGCAGCGCTCTCGGAAGTTTGCGCACAGAGCATCGGTGCTGTCATCTGCAAAGCGCCCATGACGAGGGTGGCGCAGATCAGGAGTCGTCCGAGGCGGGCTTTCATTCCATTGCTGAAGGAGTGGATTTGGGAGGTGTGCATGGTATCAGGATTTGGCTTTCTCTTCGGGTTTCTTGGGGGAATCATTGCCGCTCTGCGGGGGTTTGTCAGGCTTATTATCACGCCCGGTAGCCGAGAGGAATTCTTTTTTTGCCGTATTGCCCACTTCAGAGCCCGGGTAGCTGGCGCTGATGCGCTCAAACATGGCCGCTGCGTCTTTGTAACGCTCCATTTTCAACAGGCAGCGCGCAGCACCCAATTCCGCCTGCGGCACCACTGAGGTCTGGCTGCCATAGAATACTGGCACGCGAAGGTAGGAATCGAAGGCCTCACTCCAGCGCTCCTTCTTGTAATAAATATCGCCGATGGTCATTGAGAGCTTCGCGCGCACGCTGGTGTCATCCGTCTGGTCGCGCAGTGACTCAGCCTCGGCCAGAATCTTCTCCTGGTCCGTGGAGGTTCGCCGCTCCATGTTGAGCTTGATGATGCGCAATGCGATTTTTTTATCATCACCCCATGAGATGGAGTTGACCTCAGGCATTATTTTATAGATGGCATCGAATTCACCCGCCTGCTCCAGCGCCTCGACCTGGGCAAAGACCAATTCAGTATAGGGGTTACCGTTGACTCCCTTGAATTGATGAAAAAAATCCTTGCCCTGCTGCAGCACCGCCACGGCTTCCTTGGCCTTGCCTGCAGCCATCAGGCTGCGCGCGTCGATCATCTCCTTCGGGTTCGACCACTCCATCAGCAGGATGTCCGAGAGTGCCAGGCTAGCCTGGGCTTTGACGCCATTACTCAGGGTAATATTACGCGTGATTTTTCCATCGGCCACCTTCAGGTCGGCGGCAGCAATGCGATTGCCATCCTTAAGTACAATATATTGCGCGCGAACCTGCGCGGCAGTGACCATGACAAGAAGGGCGACGAAATAGGTGGTGCGGCGAAACATGATCAAGTGGGTTTAGTTGCCGATCTTGGTCAGAAGCGCCTGCGCCTCCTTGAACTCGGGTTGATCCTGGAGGTCGGTGCGCGCAAGCATCTGGCGCAGCACGATGACCGCGTCTTCTTTCTTGCTGTCGTTGATCTGGCATTGCGCGCAATGAAGATGGGCTTTGGCCAGCCAGTTCTTGTATTTTTGATGCGCGAGAATCACCCGCTGGTAGTAGGCGATGGCCTTGCCCCATTCCTTGCGCCGCTCCTCGATGAGGCCGAGATGATACAACGCGTTGGCCGTGGGCTCCCCCTTCCACTCGCGCATCGCGGCGATGGTTTTGTAGAGCTTCTCTGCTTCATCAAATTTGCCCAATTCCAGCAGAGACTCAGCCTTGCCCAATGTCGCATCCAGCAAGCTGGAACTGCCCTGGAACTTTTCAATAGCCTCATTATACAGGTCCAGCGCGCCCTGGTAGTTCTTTTTGGTAAACTCAATCTTGCCCAGTCCCACTGGCGCCCTGTCACCAAAATCACTGGTGGAAAACGCCTCACGCAGTCGGCCATAATATTCGGCGGCTTTCTCCATCTGACCCTTGGCGAGCATCATGTCACCAATCGTGGCCAGCAGCAGCGGGCTGAGTTCATCCGCCTTCGCAGCATCGGGAATCACGGAAAGCAGGCTCTCGTATTTCGGCAGGTCGCGCATCATACGGGCCAGCAGGGCGCGGGCATAAAGCACCCGGGCTTGGGCGGTGCCGTTCGTGATGCTATCTGTTCCACCGGGGCCCGTGAGAAGTGTCTTTAAACGACTTTCGAGTTCTTCAACGGTGGGGGCTGGGGCGGCGGGAACGGGAGCAGGATTCGCCTCGGCGGACTTTTCAGGAGTCGGCGCTTTGTCTGTTGCTCCCTTTTCGGTCGCCGGTTGTTTCTCCACGGGCTTCGGTGCCACGGTTGGAGACTTGGCACGCTTCTTGGGCACGATCATGCTGACAAGCTGTTGAATGAGCATCTCGACCTGTTCGTTTTTCGGATTACCGAGGTTAGGCGCGATGTGATCGGCCATGAGCTTCTGCGCGTCCTCGATCTTGCCCATACGGCGGAAGGCCGTGGCGATTTGATATATCGCCTTAAGTGAATTCGGGCCGTCCTTGTGACTTGAATAGTAGGTCTGCCACATGTTGGCCAGCTCCTGCCACTTGCCTTCGGTAGTCAGGACGCCGGACGCGGCGTCGATAGCGTATTCCAGAACGTCAGGCGTCTTGGCCTTGTCCACCGCTAACATGTAAGCCATCATTGCCTTGATGGAGTAGTTCTCCTTCTCCGTGCTCGGAAGACTGCTGTAAATATCCCCCAGCAGCGACCAGACCTGGCCGATATTCATGTCGTTTGGATTGTCAGTCGCTAGCTTCTCCAGCATCTCACGGGCCTTGAGGAGATCCCCCCCCTGATTGGTCGCCGACTGCTGGTAAATGATGAACGCCAGCCGATACTGTGCATCCACGAGGTAGTTGCCATTTGGATTCCCGTCGATGTAAGCTCGGAGCGCCTTCCGGGTTTTGGCAGAGTCGTTCTGGAAAAAGTAGGTCAGGGCAATGCGGTATTCCGAGTCATCTTTATAAGCCGAATTCGGACTTTCCTTGAGCAGGGTCTGAAAAGCATCACGCGAGTCGTCGAATTTCTGAGCTTCAAACAGCACGACGCCGAGGAGAAAGTTGATGCGCTCCTTGCTGGCGGCATCCTTGGCGGCATCGCGGGCCCTTTGCAGCGCGTGGATGGCATCTTGGATGCGACCACTCTTGAAAGCGAGGATGCCAAACAAGTCGCTCACTTGGGGGATAAACTGCCCTTCCGGAAACCCCCTCATGTATTTGTCGCACAAGTCGTAAGCAAGACCTTCGCGTTCAAGTGACTGGTAGGCCAGAATCATGCTATAAAGCGCGATCTCGCGGTTCGGATACTCCGGAAACTTCATGTAAACTTCGTTCAATGCGGCAATGGCCTCGTAAAAACGCTGCATCTCAAAGAAGCATTGCCCAAGTCGAAAATATAGATCGGCGTCGAAGCTCTTGTTCTTCTCAACAACTTCAAGAATTTTCTTATTGGCGTCCAGCATGGACTCCAGGTCACCCTTGCTAACCGGTTTATTGAGGAACTTGACTGTCTTGCCCGCCGTGGCATCGGCAAGCCACTGCTCGATGCGCGCGACGCGTGACTTCTGAATGCGGAGGATCTCGCTCTGCTTGCGCACGTTTTGATAAGCATTGAGCGCCTCCCTGTAGAGTTTCTGCTGACGCATCTCGTCGCCGATCTTCAATCCCAGTATATTCCGCTGAATAATCGTGTCGTCGTCGGCCGCGCTGCCCTTGAGTTTCTCCATGATCGCGCCCGCCTTGTCAGTGTTTCCCTTCCCTGCATATAATTCCGCAAGCATGAGAAACGACTGCACCATTTCTGGTGACAGCGCGGCATTGGCGGTGATGCTTTCCAGCACCCGTTGTGCTTCATCAATGTTGCCTTTCTCCTTGTGATGCATGGCGAGAGTCAGTCCGATTTCACCCTTTCGCGCGGGAAAATCGGTGACAGCTTTAAAGAGCACGGGAACACCCTTGGTGCCGTCGCCAATTTTCAAGAGCGCGCGACCCAGATTGACAGTCGCATCCACCAGAGATTCACTCTTCGGAAACTTCTCGACGAACGACTGAAGGATGACGGCAGCCTTGTCATACTTCTCCAACATGAAAAGGGAAGCCCCCTCAAGAAACATCACCTGCTCGAAGTCTTTGTTGTTCGTCTTCGCGTGAATCTGGCCGAGCTTTTGGAGCGCAACATCGTATTTGCCGAGGTTGAAGTTCACGTAGGCTTCTTGGTAGATGGCCTGCATGGCCTCTTCCATATTCAGTGGACCGATATCCACCGGCTTTTCTTCCGGCTTGTCCGCTGGCTTGTCAGCCGGTTTTACAGGAGCCGGCGCCGGCTTGGCTTGGCCGGATAGTGATCCCGCACCCATCAGCCACGCAAGCGCCGCTGTGAGAAACACTGTCGGCAAGTCGCCGATTTTGGAAATCATCTTATGATTTTGCAAGAAATTGAGGGCCATGCACAAGCTAATTTGTCCTAAGTTGGACAGCCATTTAGACACTACCCCATCGTCTCAGCAAGAAATATCCATTTCCTTTCGTAAAATTTCCGCGTCGGGGCATCCGCTGATCCCACTGGCACGCGTTCTCGCAACTGCTACTTTACCATAAAACATGACATCTTCCACTCTGCCCACCCCCGTGCTGTCACTCATCCGTGCTGCGATCGATGAGGATGTCGATGGCGGCGACCTCACCTGCGAGTTTTTTGTTGATTCAGTATCCGTCAGTTCGGCTCGCATTGTAGCCCGGGAGTCTGGGATTGTAGCGGGCAGCGAAATAGCGGCCCGAGTATTTCAAGAAGTAGACTCACGCCTGACCGTGCAGTGCGATTTGCCGGACGGTGCGCCGTTCGTCAAGGGCGACACCCTGCTGCGCGTCACCGGCCCCACGCGCGGCATCCTGACTGCCGAACGCTGCGCCTTGAATTTCCTGCAACGACTCTGCGGCATCGCCAGCCTGACGCGACTTTATGTGGAATCAGTGAAGCCACATCCGGTCAAGGTGCTCGATACCCGAAAGACCACGCCCGGCTGGCGCTGGCTGGAGAAAATGGCCGTGCGCGCCGGCGGCGGAACCAACCATCGCATGGGGCTACACGATCGGGTGATGGTTAAGGACAATCATCTGCTCGCGGATGATCGTCTCGATGATTTGCAAAAAGCCATCGACCGAGTGAAAGCTGCACACCCCGGCATTCTGGTCGAGCTTGAAGCCGACACCCTGGATCAAGTCAGGAACTTTCTCGTATTGCGCGGGGTGGATATGATTCTGCTCGACAACATGCCGCCCGCGAAATTGCGCGAAGCCGTCGCGCTAGTGAACGGCCGCGTCTTCCTAGAAGCCAGTGGTGGGATCACCCTGGAGACCATCAACGAAGTCGCCGCCACCGGCGTGGACGCCATCTCCTGCGGTGCGCTGACGCACTCGGCGCGCGCGCTGGATTTATCGCTGGAGCTGTAGTGAAAGGAGCGCGGACTTCAGTCCGCATCTGTAACCACCAGCGGACTGAAGTCCGCGCTCCCTTGAGGAGGAAAGCTCACTGGAGCTTGCCCGGCTGACCGTTTGCTTCTCACCCATTTTCATTGGGTTGCAAACCGGCAGGCAAAAAAATGCGGCAAAACAGACAAAAGTGTCGACTATAAAGTGCTTCGTGTGCAATCTAACAAAATTGTTAATGACCCAACTGTTCGCCCCAACCAAATGAGTGATACCGACAGAATCAGCGCAGGAAGAGTCTGGTGTTCCATAGCGCTGGGACTTGTTGTTGGATTGGTGATCGGAGGTCTCAGTGGCCTCTTTACAGGCGCCGGACATGGTTGGGGTTCCGGAGTCATTTCGTCTTTGAGCATCGTAGGCGCACCACTGGCCGGTGTTGCATGGGCCATGCGAGGCAGGGCACTTGGGAGGACATTTGCTGTGTGCTCCCTGCTGGTGGGAGTCGTGACAGATGTATGGCTTTTGATCGCGACAGTAGGCGAGGGTGCTTCTTATTTGGGCAAGGTTTTGAGTGCGATGCCTTTGCTGCTGCTGCTCTGGGTGGTCCTTTTCATTGGATGGCAACTTGTCTCAGCCATTGCAGTTCAGACTCCCACATCGAAATCACCGTGAACACAAGGGCGAAATTTCTTGGCGGCTTGTTTTCATTAGGGAGCGCGGACACTCTTGTCCGCTATCCATTCATCTTCGCAGCAAAGCTGCCTGTCTGACGAAGTGCGGACAAGAGTGTCCGCGCTCCCTTGACTCAAAGCATCTGTCCCTTGGCATGCACTAGCACCAGTCCCGCAGCGCACGCAGTTTCGCATGAGCCGCACCGCGGTCGAGTAGTTCCTCTGCGAGCCTCTTGCCGGCTGCCAGATCGGTTGATTTCCCAGTGATGACGAGTCCGGCCGCAGCGTTCAACACCGCGAGATCGCGCCTCGGCCCCTTGATGCGGCACGCGAGAATGCCCTCCAGTGTTTCCGCGTTCTCCTGCGCGTCTCCGCCAACCAAGTCCGCCACCTCTGCCTTAACAAATCCGAGTGACGCAGGATCGAACTCCTCCAGCTTGATTTTCCCGGCATCGAGTTTCGCGATCCGGCTTTTTCCGATCGTGGAGAGCTCATCCATGCCGCGACCGTCATTCGTCAGTCCATGCACAACCCAGGCGGACTTGCGTCCGATTTCGCGCAGAATCTCCGCGAACACCGGCACCAGTTTGTCATCGAAAACCCCCACCAGTTGATGCGCCGGACGGGCCGGGTTCATTAAGGGCCCGAGCAAGTTGAAAATACTGCGGCGACCTTCTGCGGCAAGAATCTTGCGCGCCTCCGCCACCGCTTTGAATGCCGGATGATACAACGGAGCAAAGATGAAGCCGATGCCAGTGTCGTGCAAACAACGCCTCAACTCCTCAGGCGGCAAACTGATCTTCACGCCCAGCGCCTCCAGCACGTCGGCTCCCCCGCTCTTTCCCGTGATGCCTCGATTGCCGTGCTTGATGATGACCACGCCGCCAGCCGCCAGGATGAAAATGGAGGTGGTAGAGACATTGAAGAGATTCAACTTGTCGCCTCCCGTGCCCACCACATCCAGCACCGGCCCCGGAAGCATCACCGGATCGATGCCGGGATCAACCGCATGACGCAGAAACTCTTCAACAAACAACGCGATCTCGCCCGGCTTCTCGCCCTTGTCCGAAAGAGCGCGCAAGAACACCACCTTGCGCTCCGCAGTTATTTCTGGAGCGAGCAAGAACTCCGTCGCCATTCGCACTTGGTCGCGAGTAAGATCCCTCCCGGCTCGTAGTTGTTGCTCCAGTTCCTGCATCGCCCGAATGTGACTGATGGCTGCATAAATGGCAACGGGTTGTTGCGGAGGAACTCTTGCTGTTTATAAATAATCAGCGTATGATTGGTGCATCCCTGAAATATGAATCCAGAAGCCAACAAGCCTGATTCCCTTTCGGGTTCGCTGTTGCTGGCGTCTCCCGTGTTGCGAGATCCCAATTTTTTTCACACCGTGCTGCTATTGGCGGCGCACGATTCAGTCGAAGGCGCCTTCGGTTACATCTTGAACCGGCCGCTGGAGAAAACAGTGTCAGATCTGCTGAACGACGCCAACACCGGCCCGCTCGGCAAACTTCCAGTCTACCTCGGCGGCCCTGTCGGAACCGATAAACTTTCTTTTGCCGCGCTGGATTGGAACTCTAAAAAGCGCTCGCTGAAATGCCAGACCCATCTCTCGACCGAACAGGCCATCAAAGAACTCGAGAAAGGCCGTATCGTGCGTGGTTTCGTGGGATATTCCGGCTGGTCGGAAGGACAGTTGGAGAATGAGCTCGAGCAAAACTCATGGATCACCTGCCCCGCGATGCCCGCAGTGCTGACCCACGAAAAACCGGATGCCCTCTGGCGTTCGATCCTGGACGATCTCGGGCCCTACTATAAACTACTGGCCCGGATGCCATCGGATCCGTCGTTGAACTGAGCGATATTTGCCGTGGCGTGAAAAGTGAACTGACTTCGCGCTTGACCCGCGCTGCATTTTGCCCGTTGTCGAGGGACAATGATTTCAGAAGAACAAGTCCGCTCCGCACTCGCGCAAGTTAAGTATCCCGGCTTCTCCCGCGACATCGTCTCCTTCGGCCTGGTCAAGGCCGTGCAGGTCGACGGAAAAAATGTCCAGGTCGACATCTCCTTGGCGACGCGTGATGCCAACATCCCCCGGCAGATTCACGAGCAGGCAACGACTGCGCTGAATGCACTGGACGGGATCGGCGAAGTAAAACTGAACTTCGACATCAAGGACCCGCCCAACGCCGCGCAACAAGGACCGGCGACGGTGACTTCCAGCATTCCCGGTGTGAAACACGTGATCGCCGTGGCCTCCGGAAAAGGCGGCGTAGGCAAGAGCACCGTGTCCGCGAACCTGGCGGTAGCCCTGAGTCGCACTGGCGCGCGCGTGGGATTGTGCGACTGCGATCTCTACGGACCGAGCATCGCCCACATGTTCGGCACGGACGAGCGCCCAATGGCGACGGAAGACAACCAGATCATCCCCATTGAAAAGCACGGCCTGCAACTGATGAGCATGGGGTTTCTCCTGAACGACGATTCACCAGTGATCGTGCGCGGTCCGATGGCGACCCGATACACGCAACAGTTCCTGCGGCAGTGTAAGTGGGACAATCTTGACTATTTGGTGCTCGACCTTCCACCCGGCACGGGCGACATCCAGCTCACCGTGGTGCAAACGGTCGCGCTGAGCGGGACGGTCATTGTCACCACGCCGCAGGAAGTCGCACTGATTGATGCCCGCAAGGCAGTGGCCATGTTCGCCAAGGTGAATGTGCCGGTCATCGGACTCATCGAGAACATGAGCCACTTCGTCTGCCCAAACGACGGCAATGTGTATCACATCTTCGGCAAAGGCGGCGGTGAGCGCGAAGCCAAAAAAATGGGCGTGCCTCTGCTGGGCCAGATACCGCTGGAAATCCAGGTGCGGGAAAGCGGCGATGACGGCCACCCCGTTGCACTGGAGGATCCGGCGAATCATCCAGCCAGCGCGGCGTTTCAGAAGATCGCCGGCGAGATCATTAGCATCCTCGCAGCGCGTCCGGCTTAAGCAGCGATATTCGAGAACTCACTGGATGCATGTCGACCGTGTGACGAAATGAGTATCCCGAACCGAACGCTATTCAGCCGTAAACACCCCGCGTGCAGCCTTGATTGGTATCCCCTGATTCTTCGAATATGCCGCGGCGGCAGCATCACGCATGTCCGCCGGTGTTTTCCCGTGAAGCCAGGGTTCAAGCGCCGCATGAAGCACAAAGGCACCGGGATACATCAACTGCGTGGTCATCAAAACTGGACGGGCGCCCGAGCTTGTCAGTTTTGCGGAAAAATACTCGTGGCTCAGACAGCAAAGAACAATCGCCGGCTTGACCCGTTTTCCGGTGCCGGTAGGCCAGTCAATCTGGAAATCCATCAAGCCATTGTGTCCGATGTAGGCAACCAGGGTGGCCGCCCCGCCCGCTTGAATCACATCATCCCCAAGCTTGATTTCCTCAACCCCTTCACCGGACGCACTGCGGACAAAAACCTGCAAGCAAGGGCGAATCTCCCGGCCGCGCCATGCATCAGCAACCAGCCACGCATCCTTCTCCCGATGACGAAACACCAGTCGTTCAAGAATCTCAGCGCGCGAAGACGCAGGTGCTTGAACTTTTTTCCATTGTTTGCTCGCTGCAAACCACGCCTTGACCCCTTCACTGCAACCCCAATAGAGATTGTTTTCTGGGTTGTTCCCATCACCTATTTTCACCGGCACGGGGGCGATGCCCTGCGAGGCGTTGTCGGCCAGCGCAACAAACAGATGGATTACTTCGGTAGCGTTGCTGCGGTCGCAGCACCCGAATACCAACAGAAGTGCAATCACGAGCAGATTAAATTTTGGCAACAGATTCATCGAGTGATTCTTTCAGTATCACATCGGGTTGAAAACAAAAAAGACGCGGTCACCCGCGTCTTTTTTGAAAATTGAAACTCGGTTCTCAGCGATCAGCGGGAATACAATTCGACGACAAGCTGCTCGTTGCAGAAGACTTCGATTTCCGAACGTTCTGGCAGACGGTTCACCGTGCCTGTCAGCTTGTCGCGATCGGCGGTAAGCCAATCTGGAACGACCGCGCCCTGGGTGAGATCGAGGAAACGGTTGGCCAGCTGCTGGGATTTTGCGGTGTTCTTGACGGCAACCACATCGCCGGGCTGAACCTGGTAGCTGGAGATATCAACGGACTTGCCGTTCACCGTGATGTGACCGTGGCCGACCATCTGACGGGAAGCGAAACGCGTATTCGTAAAGCCGAGACGGTAAACCACGTTGTCGAGACGTTGCTCGAGCATCTGAAGGAGCAAGGTGCCGGTCACGCCCTTGCGACGGACGGCTTCAGCAAAGAATTTACGGAACTGCTTTTCCAGCACGCCATAGGTGTAGCGCAGCTTCTGTTTTTCAGCGAGTGCCGTGCCGTAGTCGGACATCTTACGGCGCGTGTTGCGCGCGCCGTGCTGGCCAGGAGGAAAGTTGCGGATTTCCAGCGCCTTGGAAGGGCCGAAGAGAGCCACGCCGAAGCGGCGGGCGATTTTTTCACGGGGACCAGTGTATCGTGCCATATCTCTAGTATAAAAATTGCTTAGACGCGACGCGCCTTGGGTGGGCGGCAGCCGTTGTGCGGCACCGGAGTGACGTCCTTGATCACGGTGACTTCGACACCCATGGCACCGAGGGCGCGCACGGCAGATTCACGACCGGAGCCCGAACCTTTGAGACGGACTTCGACTTCCTTCAATCCGTGGCCCATGGCCTGGCGGAGCGCATCTTGAGAGACGACTTGAGCGGCATAAGCTGTGCCTTTGCGAGAGCCTTTGAAACCCATCTTGCCAGCGCTGGTCCAGCCGATGGTGTTGCCTGCGCGATCCGTAATGGTGACCAAAGTGTTGTTGAAGGACGCGACCACGTGAACGATTCCATGATTGACGTTCTTGGAACCCTTGACCTTGACGGCCTTGGGTGTTTCAGCGGATTCACCACCGATTTCGAGCCAGATGCTCTGGGAAACGGCCTTGTCACCACCGGTGGACTTATCAGCGCCAGGAGCGCTTGGTGATGCAGGGGTGCCTGGCGCAGCAGGAGCGGCGGGAGGAGTTTCGACGGGCGCCGTTGCGGCGGTTGGGATCACAGTTTCTTCGGCCATAGAATCAGATTAATAAATAGAACAAGCTTTGTGCTCGATTACACCTTGCCGGCTTTGGCGTCGGGATTGCGTTGAACGCCGACGGTCTTGCGCTTCCCTTTGCGGGTGCGGGCGTTGGTCTTGGTGCGCTGACCTCGCACGGGCAGGCTGCGGCGATGACGGATGGCGCGGTAGCAGTTGATGCTCATGAGGCGCTTCATGTGCGCGCTGATCTCACGTCGAAGGTCGCCCTCGACCGGAATCTTTTTCGCAGCCACAATATGGCTGATGTTCGCCAGTTGCTCGTCGCTCAGTTCACCGGCGCGGATGCCCGGATCGATGCCTGCTTCAGCCAGAATCTTTTTCGCAAGCGGCCGCCCGATGCCATAAACATAAGGGAGTGAAGCCTCAATGCGCTTCTCGTTCGGAATCTCAATGCCAAGTAGTCGGGCCATAATGTGATGCAATAAAAATGGTTCAGCCCTGGCGCTGTTTGTGGCGCGGGTTTTTACAGACGACGCGTGCCACCCGCTTCCTGCGGATAATACGGCAGGATTCGCAGAGGCGCTTGATGGAGGAACGGACTTGCATGTGTTTGGAGAAAATTAATCCGCACCTGCTAAGCAGTGCGGGGAGCCGGGATGTCTAACACGAATTCTCCCGCCCGCAAGCCCGAAGTGGAGGATTTTTTGCAATGTCCTGCATCAATGTTCCCACAAGCGGTTCACGCTACTTCTTCTGCTCCGGCATTAACCCGATCGTAACAGCCGCCTCGCTCGTGGCAAATTGCTTCGCAAGATCGGCAATTTCATCCCGGGTCACTGATTTCACGTCATCCACCATGGTCCGAGCCCAGTCCAGTCGCTGGGGCTGTTCCTGGCAGTTGCGCAGGACTCGCTTGAGCCAGTAGTCATTCTCCCGCCGCTGCTTGACCAGCGCCTCCAGCATGGGCGCACGAGCGCGCTGGAACTCGTCTTCCGTGATGCCTCCGGTAACCAGACCCTTGGCGATGTCGAGAAACATGGGTTTGACCTTGGAAACCTGATCAGGCTTGAGCGTGGCCATCGCCGTCATGTAACCGTAGCCGGTGAAGGTGTCGCTCGGCACATGGTAACTGGCGGGACTGTAGGAGTCGCCAAGTTCCTGGCGGATTTTAAGGCGCAACCGGTCATCAAGAATCTCCGCCAGCAAACTCAGACGCCGTGCGCGCCGGATATTATTCATGTCTGCAGTCGGCCAGTAGCCCAGTGCATAAGCGCGCGGGATTTCAGTGGTGAAGGCGAAGTCCTTGTCCTTCGGTTCCGAGGGAAACTTCACCTGGCGTTCCTTCGAGTAGTCCGGCTTCCGATCCGCGCGTTTCGGCAGCGCCCCAAAAGTGGAGGCGATGGCTTTCAATGTTTTCTCCACATCGATGTCACCCACCACGGCTATCTCCATATAGCTGCTGCTCAACTCCGGCGCGAGCCACGCCTTCAGCTCCGCAAGACTGCGCCGCTCCATCACTTCACGCTTCGGAAACTGGAAACGAAAATCGCCGCCGTGGATGAAACCAACGACTTGGTTTTGCATCACGCCCTCGGCGGTGTGCTCCAGTTGCGTATAGATCGCGTCGAAGTTTTTCCGCAACTGACGATCCGCCTCCTCGCGGTAGCCCGGCGCAACGAAATGAGCGCAGACCAGCCCTAGTTCATCTCTCAAATCTCCCGGCGTCGTGCGCCCGCCCAGAAGGAATGCGTCATCGCCGATCGCAAAATCAACATCCACCGTCTTGCTGGCGAAGATGCGGCGCAGATCATCCACGCTGTGTTTCTCCAAACCGCCGGCCTCAAAGACGCTCTGTGCATAGGGAATAAGACCCGGCTTGTCAGGCGGCGCTGACAGCTTCCCGCCACCGAAGCTCACCATTAGACGCACGGTGTTCTTCTCAAAGTCGGTC
This sequence comes from Verrucomicrobiota bacterium, assembly GCA_031400955.1. Classification (GTDB taxonomy): domain Bacteria; phylum Verrucomicrobiota; class Verrucomicrobiia; order Verrucomicrobiales; family Verrucomicrobiaceae; genus VFKE01. The sequence goes on along the minus strand of JANNQW010000379.1, from coordinate 4,000 downwards.
TTCTTCAAATTCGCGCGCACACCGTTCTCGAAAATCACCTGAGTAACTTCCAAATCCTTCACCTCAACCCGCTTCGCGATTTTTCCCGGCGCTCCAAAATCAGCGTAGGCAAAACGCGCCTGTTCCTCTTGCTGGGGCGCGACTACCGGCGTCTGTCGGCTTTCCCCGTAAACCGCCAGAATATTTTTCTCCGCATCATCGAGTTTCAAATTGCCCCCGATAAAAATCTGAATGTCCTTCGTGTCCCATGCATTGCGCAACTCGGTGAGGCTCTCCACAGAGGTGATCTCCGCCAGTTGTGATTCCACGCGCTTGAGATCCACTAGAGGATCTGTGAAGACTTGTTCGGATGCGAGCGAAACCACCAAAGAATCCGCCAGCGCCCGGTTCTGCCGCGTGTCTCTGCCCTCGGCACGCAGCCGCACGCCCTTGAGCATCGTGGCCTTGGCCTCGTCAAACTCCGCGTTGGTGAATCCATGCACCAATGCACGGCGCAGCACCTGTTCCGCCATCGCCAGCGCAGCCTTCCACTGATCAGGCTTGCACTTCACACCAACGCCACTGCTCTGCACGAATTTGAACATCTCATAGTTATAGGCTTCGCCCTCCATGATCGGCGAACCCTCCTTCTTCGCGATCTCTGAGAAGCGCTGGTTGATCACTGCATCTGTCAGGTTGCGCACCATCCGGGCGCGGCGCTTGGCCACACTGTCCGCCTCCTTCGATGCCGGAGACAAAGTCTCGATGGAGATTTCTGTCGCGGGCGCCTCCATCTCCGATTTCAAGCGCACCACAAGTCCCCTGCCCACTGTTATTTTCCCCAGGTCGGGATCAGCCGAATCACCGCGCCGCGGTTTGGCATCAGAGAACTGTTTTTTGATCAAACTCTCCGCCAGCGGCACATCGACATCGCCGACAACCACGAGCACCGCGCGTTTCGGCACATACCATTTCTCGTAGAAATCGACGAATCTTTCCCGTGGCATCTGCTTGATCGTCTCTTCCGTGCCGATCGGCATGCGCTTCGGCAGCAAAGAGTCCGGCATGGCAAAACGATAGCCGTCCTCCATGATCCGGGTCTCCACCGAATCGCGCGCCAGTTTTTCGCTCAAGATGACGCCACGCTCGCGGTCGACCTCCTTTTTCTCCAGCAACATGCCGTCGAGATCATCGCGAAAGAGCTGCAGGCCTTCAGCCAGCATCTTCTCATCCACGCGGGGAAGCTCCAGCTTGTAAACCGTCTCCTTGAAGGATGTGTGCGCGTTGGTGTCCGCACCGAAGCCCATGCCCAGCCGCTGGAATTTTTCCACCATGGTGCCAGCGGGAAAATGCTTGGAGCCGTTGAACGCCATGTGTTCCAGAAAGTGCGCCATCCCTTGCTGGTCGACTTCCTCCATGAGCGATCCGGCATTGATATAAAGCCTCATGCTCGCATGTCCGGGCATGGGAGTTTTGCTGGGAAAGATGACATAACGAAGCCCGTTTTCCAGCGCCCCAAATACAACTCCATCCTCCGGTTTTAGGTCGCTCGAATTTTGCGGCCATGCCCCGGCATTCGTGGGCTGAAGAGTCAGGAGCAGCGCGATCAGCGCGCAGATAAGTTGTGGATGTTTCATAATTGAAAAATTAAAGTAACAGCACATTTTAGGTCACAGACCCGGCGCATCACAGAACGGCGCCACTGCAATCGCCATCAAAGCACTTCCATCCTGGATTCAGGATCATTCTCGATGAACCCCTGCGCGACGAAAAAATCATCCATCGCCATCAGCGTGCTCTGATACATCTCAAATGACACATTCAGATTAAAGAAGCCATGCCCCTGCCCTTCGTATGCCACGATCTCGGCGGTATTTTTTTTCTTCTTCATCTTCTTCACGAATAACGCGGATGTCTCATACGGAACCACGCGGTCAGTCGTGCCGTGAAAAACCAGCAACGGAGGCAACCCTTTCACGATCGCGTTGAACAAGTTCGACTGTTTGGCCATTTCTGGTGTCGGGAACCGGTCGTGACCAAAGCCAGTTTTCGATGTATCCAGCACTGGACTGAACAGCACCATGCAATTGGGGGCGCAGGATACGGACAGATCCTCAGCCGGTTCATCAGGGCCTTGAAGCATCGCTGCCCCGGCAACGATGTGCGCCCCGCCGGAACCGCCGCATCCCACTATTTTTCCAGGATTGACGCCCAGTTCGGAAGCGTTTTGCCGCAACCAGCGAATCGCAGAACGTGCGTCAGCCATCGCCTCAAGCGGAGTCGCGCCATGCCGCGAACTCACTCGATAGTCGAACACCATTGCCGTCATGCCGCGAGATGCAAAATATACGCAGTGCGGGGCGAACTGGCTCAACTGACCACTGTCCCAGCCACTGCTGAAAAAAAACGCGACGGCCGACTTCGGATACGGCTGGCTTTTCTCCGGTTCCCAAATGTGAACATTTAAATCCGTGCCACCGGCTGATTTATAAACCTCCGTCCTCGCCGTTTTCAACAATTCACGGTTGCGGTCGATTGGCGGTAGTTTTTCGGGGCTGGTATCAGGTATATCCATCTTCTGAAAAGCAAACGCCGACTGTCCAAAGATTCAGCCGTTCGGCAAATGATTTTCCCAAACTTGAATTTGTCCGCTCGCGATACGGCAACAATAGAAGTCACAGGCAGTGAAATTATCGAAGGCTGACACAGGCCCGCTTTACATCCCAATCGACGGCTTCCAGTGCCTTGAGTGCAGAGGCGCTGTCGCATCCACTCAGTTCGCAGACCAATCGAACCGCCCGATACCGCAGCTTGGCATTGGAGGGATGGAGATCCACCATAAGATTACTGGCCACTTTGCCAGAGTGAACCATCGCCAGCGTCGTCAGCATGTTAAGCACCAGCTTGGTCGCCGTCCCCGCCTTGAGTCGAGTGGAACCTGTCAACACCTCGGGTCCGGTGTTGATGAGGATCATCTTGTCCGGACGATGCACTCGCCCGACTTCCAGATTCGGATTGAAACAAAGCAGTGCCGTGACCGCTCCTTGCAGTTTTGCTTCGTGCAATGCACCCCAGACAAACGGCGTGCGGCCGCTCGCCGCGATGCCAAGCACCACGTCCCCCTTCCGCACACCGCGATGCCGCGCCGCGACTGCGCCGCCATCGTATTCATCCTCCGCGCCCTCGACCGCGCTCCAGATGGCGCGCCGTCCACCAGCGATGATTCCCTGGACCTGCTCCGGCGATGAACGAAACGTGGGGGGACATTCACTGGCGTCGAGAATGCCCAGCCGACCGCTGGTGCCGGCGCCGACATAAAACAGTCGTCCGCCACCCTTGAAGGCCGCGATCACTTTGCGCAGCAGCCAGACGACGTCATTCTTCCTGCTTAAGATGGCACGCGGAACGCCTGACTCCTCGCGCAACATCAATTCCACCGCGGCCGGTAACGACAGGGCGTCGAGTTTCATTGATTTTGAATTACGCTGCTCCGTCGGTGATTTTGCGAGCGATTCAATCGAGACTGGCGAGCCGCGAACATCCAACATCGAACTTTCAACATCGAACTTAGTAACCCCGACCTTTCCATTTGAATGTTCGGTGTTCGATGTTCGATGTTCAATGTTCACGAGCAGCGCCCGCGCCATCTCCACCGCGCCCCTTACACTGTCGCCGCGCAGGCTGGCGATTTCCGCATATTGCCAGTGGGCATGAATGCGTCGGCGCACTGCGGCAGCAAACGCGCGCTGCTGCAACAGCACACCGCCCGCCAGGACGAACTGCACCTTGCCACGACGCGGAAGCAGATGCGCCGCGCAGTGCAGAGCCATGTCTGACAGTTTATCCACCGCGCTGCGCACCACTTCACGCGCGATCGGATCACCGCGACGCTCCTCCTGAAATATGGTCACAGCCAGACGCGCCAGTTCATCCTTCGTCGCTTCCAAAGTCCAGGGAATCAAATCGTCCGGCTCGTTCAGTTGCGCAGCTCGCAGCAGAACTTTTCCCAATCTCGGAAATC
>JANNQW010000378.1:0-13974 GCA_031400955.1 Verrucomicrobiota bacterium | reverse complement strand
CTACCTCACCGGTCGTCTCCCGCGCGAACACGGCATCGTCGGCAACGGCTGGTATGACCGCGACTACGACGAGCACCGCTTCTGGAAACAAAGCAACCGCCTCATGCGCGGTGAGAAACTCTGGGATTACCTCCGCAAGGTGGATCCCGAGTTCACCTGCGCAAAACTCTTTTGGTGGTTCAACATGCATTCCTCTGCGGACTACACCATCACACCCCGCCCGCTTTATCCTGCGGATGGAAAAAAGATTTTTGACATCCATACCCAGCCCATGGGCTTGCGCGAGCGCATCAAAAAAGACCTCGGCGACTTCCCCTTCCAGCGCTTCTGGGGTCCGGGCGCCGGCATTCAAAGCACCCAATGGATCGCCGAATCCGCCAAATGGATCGAAGAGAAATGCTGGCCCAGCCTTTCACTCGTTTATCTGCCGCACCTCGATTACGACCTGCAACGCCACGGACTTAATTTTGAAAAGATCAATCCGGCGCTCGGCGAGATCGACTCGGTCGTCGGCGATCTGATTCGCTTCTACGAACAGCGCTGCGTCAAGGTGATCCTCCTCAGTGAATACGGCATCACCAATGTGGAGCGACCCGTGCATCTCAACCGGCTTTTCCGCGAGAAAGGCTGGATCAGCATCAAGGAAGAGATGGGCCGCGACGCCATCGATCTCGGCGGCAGCAAAGTTATCGCCATCGCCGATCATCAAGTGGCGCACATTTACATCCTCGATCCCGCGATCACCCAGCAAGTGCGCGAACTTCTGGAGAACACACCCGGCGTTCAGCAGGTTCTCGGCAAGCAGGAGAAATTCTTCGCCGGTCTCGATCACGAACGCAGCGGTGATTTTGTCGCCGTCGCCGATTTCCGCAGTTGGTTCACTTATTACTTCTGGGAAGACGACAAGCGCGCTCCCGACTATGCCCGATGCGTGGACATCCATCGCAAGTGCGGCTACGACCCTGTCGAACTTTTCCTCGATCCCGCCATCAAATATCCCAAGCTCAAGGTCGCCATGAAGCTCGCGCGCAAAATGCTCGGTTTCCGCTACCTCATGGATGTCATCCCCCTCGACGCTACAATGGTGAAGGGGTCGCATGGTCGCGTGCCTGAAGACAGCGAGGACTGGCCCGTGCTCATCGGCGATCTGCCGCATCTTCCCAAGTCCGCCAGCCTTCCGGCGCAGGCGGTGGCCGATCATCTCTACGAACACTGCGCACGCGGCAGCGGCTACCGGCAGACCGGGGTGTGAAATGGAGCGCAAAACTGGGAGCGCGGGCACCCCTGCCCGCATTCTTTTCGTAAACGCGGCTTCGCCGCCAATATGATTGAAGCAGGCAAGGGTGCCTGCGCTCCATTATTGAGCGCCGCCATTCAGAATTCCCCAACGAACTATTTTCACATCGCCGAGAAACCATGCATTGACTGATGGCGCCTGTTCAATGATGACACGCCCCGCACCCGGATCGGCTTGAATCCATTGATTGTGGCCGAGGTAGGCAAGAATATGGCATCCGCCACCGGCAATGGCCAGATCGCCCGACCTAACCAGAGCATGATCCAGCTTGTTCAGACTTTTGGCTTTGGCAACGGGTGTCGTCAGGTTGCGATAACTATTTCCCAGCGCCCCGGCGGACTCATCATGCCACCATAAATCCGCCGCATGGCGCAACAAACCACCATCAAAGGTTTTGACTCCCTCGATCAGGCAGGCGTCCATCATGGCGGCCCGAATCAGCCCTGAACAGTCGATGCCAATGCGCGTCTCGCCGCCCCACCAGTATTTCGTTTCCGCATATTTCCGCAACGAGTTCGTGTAGGCCTCGGAAAGCGATTCAAGGTTCCGCGAAGATCTTGCAGGCAGTGCAAGCAACGCGACAGGCAGGAGAAGCAACAACAGGAGCGCATATCGAATGAACACACGGCGCCATGCCTCGATGAGACACCCTGCGGCCGAAAGAAAGAACGTGACCACGATGGCAACATTAAAGCTCCGGTTTCTCACAGGAATGAACAGGCAGCACACCAGAACAATCGGCGCATAGAGACACAACAGGCGAAATGCCGCCTTGCTCCTGGTATCAGCAGTTATCATATCGCCATCATACATGCATGCGGTCACCGAAAAAGGCTCATCAACCCGGTAGCCCGCCGGAGGATATTTTGTCCGGCGTCTTGCCGGTGCGCTTTTGCAGGTTCCCTAAAATTCTCTTGGAAAACCTCACGCATGGCTCATCGACGAATGCGGTGAGCGCAGATGAAAAGACAAATACAAGGACCAGATAGAAGACGAAGGAAGTTCCCGCAGAGGTGTGATATGACCAGCCATCGGGTTCGAAACTAAACTTGGCGTTTTCGACGGAAGGATGCAGTCGGAACATCCACCAAGTAACGCAGGAACCAAGGATAAGGCCGTGAATACCATAAGTGGAATAGGACAACCTTCCCAGCACAGTAAGGCAACGGAGGCTGAGCGCGCGTTGCATCGCAGGTGAAAGCAACACCGCCGCAATTACAAGCACGGCACCGATCGTGCCATAGCCGCCCTTAACCATTACCCGTGGATCCGGTAGCATCCCCACCAACCATATGACGCCTGACGTCATCCTGTCCGGCTCTATGGAACATAGGCCCGCCACCAGTCCCAGAATCAACAAAACTGCTGAAAAATATCGATATCGCGCGGGCATTTTAAATCCCGGATGTGACTTTACGCAGTCGGCCAGCATCATTCCAAGAACAAAATCGGCATATAAAGTCTCGTGCAATGCGATCAGCGCGATAAGATACCCAACCCATCGCCAGCGGGTCCAACCAAGAATAAAGGCGAAAGCATAGACGCCAAGTGACCCAATAAGTTCGTAACGTATCGTCCAGAATGCGTTATTGTAACTGGTTGATGAGTTATATGCTGTCAGCCAGTCATACAAGAATCCAGCCAACGGCTTCGGCGGACTGTAAAATCCACCGAACGGCCATCCGCCGACACGAAGCAGGTAGCTGACCAGCATCACAGCTGCAAGAATGCCATAAAGCCGGACGGGGCGACGGATGGAAGCGAGGCCGAGCTTCATCCCTCGATCGGCACCCGCACCGCAGAACGGCAGATACAAAACAAATCCGCTAAGCACGAAGAACGTATTGACTGCAAATGCGCCGCTGTTGACCAAGCTTGCGAAAGGGATCCAATGGTAGAGCGACTCCGGTTCATACCATTTTTTCGATGCCACGTCCTCCACACTCAGGTGAGGATAGAACAAATTGGTAAAATGATTAAGCACCACAATGAAGCACGCCAGGCCGCGCAACGCTTCCAGATGCAGCAGTTTGCCTTCCTTCAACGGATGGTCGCGAAAATATCGCCTCACCGCCGGGACAAGGATCGAGACAATGAACGCAAGATACACCGGCCAGCGAAGCCACGAAGGCACTGAACGCGGAATCCATGCGAGATATTCCTCCGCCCCTTCATCTGAACGACTGGAATGCGGCAACACCATAACCACTTTCCCAATGGTAAAATTTCCCGGCCCTGACTCGCGGGCCAGGCTAAGCGAACGACACGGACCGACAAGCTTTCTGCGCCCCTCCCATATTCTCATCTGCCGGCGAAGCTGCACGTCATTCGGCACCAGCCCCGAGATGCTCAGACGCACGACCTCCGGGTTGTTGACGGTCGAAGGCAATACTTTTAGCCGAACCTCCCTGCCGAATGGAAGGCCAGAAACATCTTGCAGAAGAACACCGAAAGTGCCGAGCGCCAGAACCCACAGGAACACCAAAACAATTCGGGACGCGCGGGGTTGATCGTGACCAAAGTCCATCGGTCGAATTAGGACTGCTGTCGATTTTGTCCGTAATACGCATCCGGCCCATGTTTGCGGTCGTGATGCTTTTGCAGTATGTGCGCGGAAATCGCGCCCAGTGACGGATTAAGCTGCAGCGAACCCAGCGCCATCTGCGCGCACATCTCCAGGGCTATGCTGTTCTTCAGCGAGTCCATCGCGTTCTTTCCCCAGGTAAACGGGGCGTGGCGGGCCTGGAGCACGGCGGGCACCACCATGGGCTTCAAACGCAACTGATGAAAACACTCGACGATGGCCACGCCGGTGTGATGCTCGTAGTCTTGGTCAATCTCGGCCTGCGTCAACGCCCGGGCCACGGGGATGGCGCCAAAGAAATGGTCGGCATGAGACGTGCCGTAACAGGGAATTTCCCGCGAGGCCTGGGCAAACATCGTGGCATAGGGCGAATGAGTGTGCGTGATGCCGCCGATTTCCTTGAACTCGCGATAGAGATGCAAGTGCGTTTTCGTGTCCGAGGACGGACGCAATCTGCCTTCGACAATTTTTCCATCAAGATCGAGCACGACCATGTCTTCCAGCGTGAGTTCCGCATACGGCACGCCGCTGGGCTTGATGCACCAGAGACCGGAGGCGCGATCGATGCCGCTGACATTGCCCCAGGTGAGCTTCACCAGACCGCTGGTCTCCAGCGCGCGATTGGCGGCACAGACTTCTTTTTTTAGTTCTGAAAGCATACGGCAGATGATTCACTACGAGTGCGAGGCGATAAAGAAGATGATCAGCAGCGCGATCACCGAAACAATCAGAATCTTCACCCAGCTCAGCGGATACTTGCCAGCGATTTTTCCAGTGCAGCCGTTGACCGCGACCTGATAACTGCGCGCGCCATAAACATAACTGAGAATCCAGACGGGCAGCAGGACGTGCTTAAACGTCTGGGCTGAGTATTCCGAATTCACCTGAAGACCGCGATAGGTGTCGCCGGGAATCTGCGATATGCACATCTGTTTAACAGCGCTATCCATACGGACTCTCGAATCCTGCGCAGCAGCCGTAAGATCGATCTGATATTGCTCCACGACCCAGCCGCTGATGTAACCCGGGTCATAAGGCACCAGTTCCTCCGTCGTGGGAAACGGCGCGATTTTTTCCAACAGCGTCCCCGGCACGCCACGTGATGCGGGGATGAGTTCGTCATCGAAGAAGTGGTCGATATTTCCACTGGCAGACTCCCAGCGAGTTTGCTGTTTGGAACGGCCTTCGCTATCAGTCACCGTGTAATGATAGCCAGCTTCCGCCCGCCATTGAGCGGCGACATGCGCATCGAAAGTCCAATAGGGAAGATAGAGGCCGTGCAAGGTGTCGGTCAGCGCTTTTCCCTTGAGATTGTTCGGGGCAAACCAATGACTGCCATACCACTGGCGGATGCTCTCGCGCACCTTGCCCTGATCCACTTTGAATGGCAGCAATGAACTCGGCCGGATCGGCGCCTTGATGTCATCCACTTCGATCAGCGAATGAGAGCCGCAAAAATCACAGCGCTGGGCCACGCGAGTGGCATCGAAGACGGAGATCGCGTTGCAGCTCTGGCAGCGCACGGTTTTCTTCTCCGCCGCCCAGCCGCGATCCTCCTCCGGGATCGCATTCAACGCGGTGATGAGATCGCTCTCCTCGACGAGCGTGCCATCGCTTTTGATTTCCGCCTTGGACTGCGTGCCGCAGAACGGACACACGAGCATCTGCTTGGCGGGATTCCATTCCGCCTCCGCGCCGCAGGCGGGACAGGGAAACTTGCGATGGGCGCTGAGTTCGTCAGGCATGAAAAAATCCAAGGACAGAATTAACGGAATTAACGGAATGGATTTCCCGGAAAGCCGATTTTAGTATTGGCAATTCAGTCCATTCTGTTAATTCCGTCCAACCGAAGTTCAATGCTTCAGGAATTCGTCCAGCGCAGCCTTGGTGATCCGATACTGGGTGCCGATCTTCTTTCCTTTGAGATCGCCGGAATCGAGACTCGCGAGCACATCCTGTTCGGTGACCCCGAGCGTCTGGGCGACCTGGGCAGGAGAAAAAATCTCCGTGCCAGGTGCCGCCGCAGTCTGGGTTGGTGTCTGAGCGGCTCCGCTAGCGGCGAGGTTGGTGTTCTTCATCATCTCCTGTGCCATGGCAAAACCCATGGCCATCTCCGCAGGCGCCCCCCCCGCTCCCCCGCCCTGCGCCATGCCCTGCGCCATTTGGAATTTCACGTAGTCGTTGAGATTGCCAACTGCACTCATGCTGCTGCGCTTGTCGATCGCGGCCTCGACTTCCGGCGGCACGCTGGCGTTTTCCAGAATGAAGCTGGTGAACTCGATGCCGTATTTGCCCGCGAGGATCGGATTGATCAGCGGCATCAAGGCTTCGCCCAGTTCGGTGTAGCGCGTCGCCAGATCCAGCACGGGAATTTTCGCGGAAGCCACGGCATCGCTGAAGACGCTGACGATGCGCGAGCGCATGGTGTCGGCGAACTCATCGAGACGGAAGTGATTGTCGGAACCGGCAACTTCCTTGAGAAAGTGCTTCACGTCGGTGATGTGGAAGTCGAAAGTGCCGAAGGCCCTCACGCGCACGATGCCGAAGTCTTGATCACGCATCATGATGGGGTTTGAGGTGCCCCACTTGTTGCCGGTAAAGGTCCGGGTGTTGACGAAGTAGACGTCGGCTTTGAAGGGCGAATTGAATCCGTATTTCCAGCCCTTGAGCGTCGAGAGAATCGGAATGTTATCCGTGACCAGCGAATGCTTGCCAGGCGCGAAGGTGTCGCCGAACTGGCCGAGGTAAACAAACTGCACCGTCTGCGATTCGCGCACGATGAGCTGGGCACCATTTTTGATTTCCTTGTCCTCATCCGGGAAGCGGTAGGAAAGCGTGTCGCGAGAGTCATCCGTCCACTCGATGATTTCGAGGAACTGGCCTTTGAGATAATCCATCAAGCCCATGGTCGTGTGTGGTTCAGGTTTTCTGTTTGAGATTTTGAGATGTGAGAGACAATGACTAGCGGAAAGCGTTGCGATTATCCAGTAAAGATTTTGCAGCAGCCGAAGCAAGGATGCGCTCAATGCAGGCGGATTCACTATGCGGTTGACTTATTGAAAGCAAATACATGGACGACACAAGGAACTCTTTTGTCCTCCATTTACCCAACCACGACCACATTACGGCCAACTTCGAGATTCGCGCGAGCACCTCAATCGGCCTCACAAATGGATTTCCCAGTTGCAAGCTGTTGCAAATCTAGGCATCAAACATGAACACACATTGATGTCCTTGCCTGCTGTCTTTCCAAAGAAAGAAACCACCATCAACGGCCCGCGCACCCGTCGCTGGGTTCTCACGGCTGGGGAGTGTCGTGAATTTCAAGTGCATCGGATCTCGCGGATGGGCATTGATGTGGCACAGACGCCCTACAACCGCGTGCGGTTGCGGCCGGAGGGCAGTTTCATCCTGGCTTGTCTGGAAGGTGAAGGGCGGATGTTTCTTGAGGGCCGATGGCAGCGGGTCGCATCAGGGGACTTGTGCCTGGCACCGCCGCGCATGCTCAATGCACTACACGCGGTGCCCGGAAAGAAATGGACTTTTGCCTGGCTGCGTTACGACGAGTCTCCTTTCGTGAAACCGCTCGTGGGCGCGGATTCTCCGCTGCGACTGCGCGATGACAGCGAGCAAATCGGCAACGCCATTCGCGGCTTGCGCTCGGAGTGGGAGCGGGAGGGCGCTCGTGATTCGGCGCTCTGCCATCACTACATCAGTCTTGTCCAACGGCTCGCCCAACGCGCGGCCAGTCCGTGGCGAACAACTTCGCGGGTGAACGAAATTTGGGAATGTGTTGCCAGTCATCTTGCGCAGGACTGGACGCTGCCGATGCTCGCGGAGCGCTGTCACATGAGCCCGGAACATCTGCGCCGCCTCTGTCTGCAGGAACTGGGCCGCACACCCATGGATCACATGGCCTACATGCGGATGCTGCGCGCCAAGGATCTGCTGGAGACGACGAATGACACGGTGGAAGCCATCGCATCCGCCGTGGGCTACCACAGCGGCGCTGTATTTTCCCGGGCCTTCGTGCGATATGTGGGAGTCCTTCCAACGCAATATCGCGAGCAGCGCTGAAACCAAAGGCTTGTGTGTATTCGTCACCTGCTGGTGTGTAGATCAGACTTTCATCGAGGCTGAAGCGAGATAGCATATCAAACAAATTCACTCATATGCCCAAGCTCAAACACATCGCTCTTTTCAAATTCAAGCCCGAATGCAGCACCGAGGACATCGCCCTCGTGTGGCGCACCATCGAAGCCTTACCCAGCCAGATCCCCGGCATTCTCGATTTCTCGTGGGGACGCGATGTGAGCGTGGAAGGACTGTCTGACGGTTTCACGCACAGTTTTATCTTTACCTTTGAAAGCGTCGCCGCACGCGACGTTTATCTGCCGCATCCAGTGCATCAGGCCGCAGTGGCCATTGTGATGCCGAAGCTGGAACGGGTGATCGTCATTGATCACGAAGTCGCGTGAGCATCAGCCATCAAACCGCAAAATTATCATCATGCCAAACATCTGGACTGGAAAAGGAAATCCCTACACCCGCATTGAAGTCGTCGAACGACTGCGCACTGTCCTGAAAAAAGGCCAGCCCATCATCGCCGCCGGTGCCGGCACTGGCATATCGGCCAAGTTCATCGAAAAAGGCGGAGCCGATCTGTTGATCATTTACAACTCGGGCCGATTCCGCATGATGGGGCACGGCTCGACCGCCGGTCTGATGGCGTATGGCGATGCCAACGCCATAGCGATGGAAATTGGTGAATACGAAGTGCTTCCCGTGGTGGAAGAGATCCCTGTGATCTGCGGTGTCCACGCCACTGATCCTCGTCGCCGCATGTGGCACTGGCTGGGCCGGGTGAAGGAAATGGGTTTTAGCGGCGTGAACAATTTTCCGACCCATTGCATCATCGATGGCCAGTTCCGCCAGACTCTTGAGGAGACGGGCATGAGTGTGCAGAAGGAGGTGGAGATGGTGGCGCTGGCCCGGCGCATGGATCTCTTCAGCATCGTCTATGTCAGCACGCCGGAAGAAGCCCGCGCGATGGCGGATGCAGGCGCGGATGCCATCATCGCCCACGTCGGTTGCACCGTGGGCGGTTCCATCGGCGTGACCAACGCTACAGTTTCACTCGATGAAGCGGCAGCGTGGACCCAGCGCATTATCGACGGCGCGAAGGTGGGTGGACGCAATGACATCATCTTCCTCAGTCACGGCGGTCCCATTCTAACTCCGGAGGACGCGCAGTTCATCAATGAAAACACAGACACGGTGGGCTTCGTAGGAGCGAGCAGTCTGGAGCGCATCGCGGTCGAGACCTCGCTCACGGCTCTCACCCAGCGTTTCAAGAGCATCCCCATCGGTGCCGCAAAAAATTCAGCGCAATAATTTACTATTCAAGCCATGCCCACAATCGCCGTCCTCGGCACCTTCGATACCAAAGGCCGCGAGCACGGAGCGCTCGCGGACATGATCCGTCAACGCGGGTTCCGCACGCTGTTGATCAACGTCGGCAGCCAGTCGGAACCGGTCATCACGCCAGATGTCAAAGCAAGCGAAGTCGCAGCGGCCAGCCATGAAGATTGGAAAGCGATCTTCGCCCGCCAAGATCGCGGGGAGTGCGTGGCGCTGATGGCACGCGCGGCGGCATGTTATCTGACGAAGCAGGTGGAGGCAGGCAGTATTCAAGGTGTCATCTCGCTCGGGGGCGGCGGCGGCACGGCCATCGCCACGGCTGCGATGCGGGCGCTGCCCATTGGTTTTCCGAAGGTCATGGTCTCGACCCTGGCCAGCGGCAACGTGGCGCACTACGTGGGCACGGTGGACATCGTGATGGTGCCCGCGATCGTTGATGTCGCTGGGCTGAATCGCATCTCGCGCACTATTTTTGAAAACGCAGCCGGTGCCATCTGCGGAATGGTGGAAGCGGCGGAAGCGCGGCGCACGCGACCAGCGGCGGACAAACCGCTCGTCGTCGCCAGCATGTTTGGCAATACCACCGATTGCGTAAATGAAGCGCGGCGCATCGTCGAAGCTGCGGGCTATGAAGTGCTCGTCTTTCATGCCACGGGCCAGGGCGGGCGCGCGATGGAATCACTCATCGCCAGCGGCATGGTCGCGGGTGTGCTCGACATCACCACGACCGAATGGGCGGATGAATTCGTCGGCGGCACCCTCGGAGCCGGGCCGGAGCGGCTCGACGCCGTAGCGAAAGCGGGCGTGCCAGCGATCGTCGTGCCTGGCTGTCTCGATATGGTAAACTTCGGCGAACCTCAAACGGTGCCCGCAAAATTTAATGGTCGCACCTTCTACCATCACAATCCGCAAGTCACGCTGATGCGCACCAACGCTGCGGAATGCGCCGAACTGGGCCGCATCCTCGCGGAGAAGGTGAACCGCTATACAGCGCCAGTCACCGTGTTGCTCCCGATGCGCGCGATCAGCATCATCAGCGCGCCCGGCCAGCCTTTCCACGATGCCGCTGCCGATACCGCGCTTTTTGACGGAATCAAAACGTATCTGCGATCCGATATTCCTGTGCGCGAACTCGATTGCACGATCAACGATCCTGCCTTCGCCCGCGCCTGCGCCGAGACTCTGCTCGCCCATCTCAAGACCCTAGCCTCCTGAGCGGCCCCACTCATGATCGAGAATCCTGACGTCATCCTCATTGGCAGCGGCATCATGTCGGCCAATCTCGGCGTGATGCTGAAGCAATTGGAGCCACGACTGAGCATCCAGCTTTATGAAGTCACGGATGGGCTCGCACAGGAAAGTTCGGATGGCTGGAACAATGCGGGCACAGGCCACGCGGGTATTTGTGAGCTGAGCTACACGCCGAATCGGGAAGCGGATGGCTCAGTGAAAGTGAGCAAGGTCATCGAAATTTTTGAGCAGTTCGAGCAATCAAAACAGTTCTGGGCCCATGCCGTGGCCAGCGGCATGGTGGACAAGCCGCGGGACTTCATCCACCCGATCCAGCACATCAGCTTTGTGCACGGGCAAGAGCAGGTGGATTTCCTCCGGGCACGACACGCCAGCATGGCGGCGCATCCGTTTTTTGCCTCGATGATATACAGCACCGAGCGCGCCACCATCGCGAGATGGGCACCGCTGCTGCTGGAAGGTCGCGGCCAGGAGCCCATTGCGGCAACGAAGATGGACAATGGCACGGATGTGAACTTCGGCGTGATCTCGCGCAAGTTACTGCGATGGCTCGGTCAGCAAAATGGATGCGGTATCGTCACCGGACATCGCGTGGTCGGCCTGCGAAAAACCAGCGAAGGCTGGGAAGTTACGGCGCGTGACTTGAAAACGAATGTAGTTCGCACCAATCGCGCAAAATTTGTTTTCATCGGTGCGGGCGGCGGCAGTCTTACATTGTTGCAAAAGTCCGGCATCCCGGAAGCCAAAGGTCTCGGCGGTTTTCCCATCGGAGGTCAGTGGCTCGTATGCGACAACCCAGAGATCGTGAAGAAACACTGCGCGAAGGTCTATGGTCAGGCACTCGATGCCGCGCCGACCATGGCCGTGCCCCATCTCGATACGCGAATGCTCGATGGCAAGAAGATGCTGCTCTTTGGTCCCTTCGCCGCCTGGACAACCAAGTTCCTCCACAAGAAAGGCAGCTTCACCGATCTGCCCCTGTCCATCCGTCTCGATAATATTGCCACGCTGATTAAGATCGGCATCCACAACCTCGGACTGGTGCGCTATCTCATCCAGCAGGGAACGCAAAGCATGGCCGACCGCATGAAAGTCCTGCAAGTTTTCTATCCTGCTGCACAAGCCAAAGACTGGCGCTTGATTGATGCTGGCATCCGCGTGCAAGCAATTAAAAAAACGGACGGTCAGGCGGGCATCGTTCACTACGGCACCGAGGTCATCACCAATGCCGATCGCTCGCTTTCCGCCCTGCTCGGAGCATCGCCCGGCGCATCGGTCTCCGTGAACATCGTGCTCGAAGTCGTGAAAAAATGTTTCCCGCAACTGCTGCAAGGTGCGGAAGGCCACGCGCGTATGAAGACCATGATCCCCACTTACGACGAGGACATCAAACTGCCCGCGAATGCCTCGCGCTTCCATGAAGTCAACGCTAGGACGAACGATCTACTGCAACTGCAATCTGCCTAAAAACTTTCCACCAACTACCATTCCCATGTTCCGCAACCTCCTGTCCTTGCTCGCACTCATTACACTCACGACTGCCACCTTCGCGCAGCCAGTGTCCCTCTTCGATGGCAAGACTCTCGATGGCTGGGATTTCGATCCAAAAATCTGGCGCGTTGAAGACGGCATGATCACCGGCGGCTCGACGACCGAGAAGATCAAAGAGAACTACTTCATCTGCACCAAGAAAAACTACCAGAACTTCGATCTGAAACTGAAGATCAAGTGCAGTGGCGATCCAAAGCCGGGCCTCATCAACAGCGGCATCCAGATCCGCAGCCAGCGTGTTCCTGGCGGTGCGCACATGAGCGGCTATCAGATAGATTGTGGCGCGGGCTGGTTCGGGAAAATCTATGATGAGTTTCGCCGCAACAAAGTCATCTGGTCCCCAACCCCAGAACAACAGGCCGCGCTGAACAAGGTCGTCGATATCTTCGGATGGAACGAATATCGCATCCGTGCCGAAGGCGCGCGCATCCAGGCCTGGATCAATGGCGTGCTCTGCATCGATTACACGGAAGCCGATCCAAACATCGCGCTCGACGGACTGATCGGCCCGCAAGTCCATTCAGGCGGCGTCTGCCTCGTGCAAGTAAAGGACGTCACCATAGAAGAACTGCCGCCCACGAAGGACGCGCCGACATGGGAGTCGCTCGGCGGAGCGGTAGGCGCCCGTGCGAAACTCAAGCCTGATTCAAAAGCATCAACCCCAAATCCAAAACCTAAAAAGGACACCAGCTACAACGAGAAGGACGCGCAGCCCAAAACCCCAGAGGAAGAGCTGAAGACTTTCACGCTGCCCGATGGATTTGAGATCGAACTCGTCGTCGCCGAAAGCGATGGCATCGGCAAATTTATCACGGTTGACTGGGATCAAAAAGGCCGCCTGTGGACGCAAACCGCGCTGGAATATCCTGTGGACGGAAATGAAAACATGGAGCGCGCGCTCGCCCTCTATGCGAACCCCGGCAAGGACAAGGTGCTCGTGTTCGATGACACCACCGGCCCCGCGCCGCACAAGTTTAATATCTTCACCGACGGGCTTGCCATTCCGCTCGGCATGATGCCCCACAAAAACGGCGTCTATGTCCAGCACGGGCCGAATATTGAATTCCGCGAAGACACGAATGGCGACGGTAAGGCGGACAAGATCACGCCCATCCTCACCGGATTCGGAGTGCAGGACTCGCACCTGTTCATGCATGAATTCCGCAGATTGCCCGGCGACTGGATCTATGGCGCGCAGGGCGCATTTAACAAAGGGAAAGTAAAGACCAGCACTGGCGAGGAGATCGACTTTCCCAACACGCGCATGGCGCGCTTCAAACCGGACGGCTCGAAATTTGAAATCCTTTGCACCGGCCCCTGCAACATCTGGGGTTTTGAAGTCAGCGGCACCGGCGAGATGTTCATTCAGGAAGCGAACGACAACGGCTATCCCGTCATGCCTTTCCACATCGGCGCGAACTATCCCGGCTGCGCCAACAGCCTCTTCAAAAGCTATGCGCCCAAGTTTCCTGCCCAGGCAACCTTCCGTATGGGCGGCACTGGATTGAGCGGACTGGCCCTCGCAAATCAAGGCAGCAAGTTTGACAGCGGTTCGCGCCCGGAGAGCGCAGACCACATGACGATGTATGTCGCCAATCCGATCACGCGGAAAATTCAGGTTATCAAGATCAAGCGCGACGGCCCGCGTTACGCTCTCGAACTGCTGCCAGATTTCATCGAGTCCACCGATCCCATGTTCCGTCCTGTGAGCATTCACTTCGGACCCGATGGCGCGCTCTACATCGTGGACTGGTATAACAAAATCATCAGCCATAACGAAGTCCCGCGGAATCATCCTGATCGCGACAAGACCCGCGGCAGAATCTGGCGGGTGAAAGAAAGGAGCGCGGGCGTCTCGCCCGTTCCTTCA
>JANNQW010000377.1:0-3953 GCA_031400955.1 Verrucomicrobiota bacterium | reverse complement strand
GGCACCCAGGTGGCGGTGAAGGCACGGCTGGCGACGGGCAAGGACTTTCGCCGTCGTTATGTTCAGTATACCCCGACTTGGGAAGAGCTGGTCTCCGGCGTCAAAATTCAGCCCAAGCCTGAAGACGTGCGGCCCAACGCCCTGATTGTTGAGAGCAAGGAGCCGCTCCCGGTCGGAAAGGTCTGGGCACTCCTGATGCCGAAGTCCTTTGCCAACCAGGCCAAGAAGGCAACGATGGACGAGGAAAAGCGCCTGATGTGGGGCGACGTCTTTAACTTGGCAGTCACACGCGCAACCGCCGAGACGCATTTCGACAGTCCGCATACCATCGACATCCATTTTAACAAGTCTGTCGTCTGTGCGACAGATGCCGCTGGAGATGACGCGCATTTCCGCCCGTTCATCAAGGTGGAACCCGCACCGCCCGGGTTGAAGATCAGCGCAGTTTACGGAGGAAACACGATTCAAGACGAGAATGGCGGCAAGCACCGTTACTCGAACACGGTCAGACTCGAGGGCGACTTCGCACTGGAAACCAAATACACCGTCACCGTCTCCAACGGGGTTTCAGCGGCTGATGAAATCGGGATGCCGGCAGGCTTCTCTGATTCCGTCTTTTTCCATGCCAGCAACGCTTACGTCTCCACTTCCGCGTTCCAAAACACCCAGCTATCCAGCGGCAACGGCCTCTTCGACATCTATGCCGCCAATTACAAAAACCTGCGGGTCCGGGTGAGGCAGCTTGGCGACGGCGACCTGATTCAGGCGCGGATGCTTCTCCAGAAGACCTACAACAACTGGGATGATGGCAAGGGAAAGAATATCGCCGCATTTGAGTCCGCGCCCTTCGAGGATTTTCCTGGCAAAGTCGTTTTTGACAAGAGCTACGCCAATGACAAGCCGCTGGAGAAAGCGACGACGATCAACCTCAAATGGAGCGAGGTGCTCGGGAAGACGCCTGCCGCGCCGGTGTTTATCGAGATCGAAGGCTCGCCGCAGGAAGGCGCGCCCGAGGGCATCATTTTCAACCGGTCGATCATCGAGTTCACTGACATCGGTCTCATGGTGAAAAATTCCGGTGCGGACACGATGGCTTATGCCTTCTCCCTGCGCACCGGAGCGCCGCTGCCGGACACGCAGGTCACGTTCACAGATAACGAGCGCGGCTATCTCGGCTCGGTTCCGACCAACGGCCAGGGCATCGCCACCCTGAGTGCGAAAGGCTCGAAAGGCTGGGTGCTGGCGAAGCGCGGTGCGGACTGCACGGCGCTGGATTTTAGTGACGGCTATGGCGGCATCTCGCTCTGGCGTCACGGCGTGCATAACTACGCATATGACATGTCGTGGAAACGGCAGCCCCAGACCTTCATCTTTTCCGACCGCCCTGTTTACAAGCCGGGCGACACCGCGCACATCAAGGCCATCGCCCGCCTGCGGAGCGGTGATGATCTTTCTCTCGGCATGAGGCCGCTCACGGCGGAACTGATCGTGAGCGATCCCCGCGGCCGCAGCATATTGACGAAGCAGATCACGTTCTCCGCGAACGGAACTTGGAACGATGACGTTCGATTCCCCGAGACCTTGACCGGCTGGTATTCCGTGCAGATCGCGTATCCAAAGAAAGAATCTGACAGCGGTGAGGAGTCTGATGAACACGACCGCTACGGCGGGGCCAATCTCAGCCTCCGGGTGGATGACTACAAGCCGAACACCTTTGAGGTCGCGCTCAGCGGTGCGAAACACAAGCTGGAGCGCGACCGCATCACGGTGCCGCTGCGTGCGCGTTATTACATGGGCAAGGCGCTCTCACAGGCGAAGACGTCATGGAGCGCCAGTCTCGCGCAAAACTTCCAGGCCCCCGCGGACTTCGCGGAGTTTTCCTTTGGCGATGTCGAACGTTGGTGGCACTACGGAGAGGATCGCGACGAAGAGACCGCCACGGAAGAAGAGCCCGCGCAGCAGTGGGGTGCCAATGGCACGATGGAACTTGCTGACGACGGCACGGCCAGCATCGAACTGCCGCTTCCACCGCCCCACAAGGAAGCGCTGCCGCAGACGATCACGGTTTATGCCGACGTGACCGACGTGAACCAGCAGACGATTTCCGCCAGCACCGAATTTCAAATACCCGGCGCTGACTTCCTCGTCGGAGTGAAGAAGAACAAATGGTATGGCAATGTTGGGAAGGTGTTCGACTTTGATTTCACTTCCATCACGCCCGAAGGAAAACCCTTCCAGGCACCGGTGCCGGTCGATGTGAAGATCGAGCGCCAGGAATGGAACACCGTGCGTGTGCAAGCTGCGGGCGGTGATGTCACCACGAAGAATCAGGTGACGATGACCCAGGAATTGAAGACCACGCTTCAAGTCGAAGGTGCAAAAGGCGCAACCAAGGCGCTGACAGGACTTCAGTTCACGCCCAAGAAAGGCGGAACTTATTTCCTCACGGCAACCGCGAAGGATGCCAAGGGACTGAACGTCATTACGCGGGTGCCTTTCTATGTTCTCGGCGGCGACGGCTATCCGTGGTCCTGGGAAGATGGGGAGAAAATCACGCTCCAGCCGGACAAGACGACGGCCAAACCCGGCGAGGAAGTCACGATTGTGGTGAAGTCCCCGATCTCAGGCACTGCGCTGGTCACGGTGGAACGCAACCGCGTGCATCGCTCCTTCCTCGCAACCATCACGCCGGAGAATCCCGTGGTGAAAGTCCCCATCACCGATGAAGATTCGCCCAACGCCTTCATCTCAGTCATGGTCATCCGAGGCGCGGCGGACAGCCCGCAGGCTGAGAAGATGCCTGAATATAAGCTGGGTTACTGCGAGATCATCGTGCCCTCCGTGGCGAAGAAACTCTTCGTGGAGGCCAAACCGACCCAGTCAATTGTGCGGCCCGGCGAGGAACTCACCGTGAATGCGACTGTAAAAGACAACAAGGGAACCCCGGTCGCCGGCAGCGAAGTCACGCTCTATGCCGTGGATGAAGGCGTGCTCAGCCTGATGTCTTACGAAACGCCAATGCCGTTCGCCTTTTTCCATGCCTCAATGGGGCTTGCCGTGAGAACATTCACCACCATCAGCAGTCTCCTGGCCGAGGACATGGACAAGCGTGATCGTGGCAACAAAGGCATCATCGTCGGCGGCGGCGGGGAGGAGGGCGGCGCGGATGCGGCCTTGCGCAAAAACTTTGTCGCCACCGCGACTTGGAATGCATCGCTCATCACCGACAAGGATGGTCGCGTCAGCACCACGTTCAAAGTGCCAGACAGCCTCACGCGTTATCGCATCATGGCCATCGCCGTGAAGGATGCCGATCGCTTCGGCACCGGCGAATCTTCGTTCACGGTGAACAAGCCGCTCATGGTCGAGCCTGTCGTGCCGCGCTTCGCCCACGTCGGTGATGAAATTCTTGTCAAAGCCGTGCTGCACAACACCACCGCGTTCAGCGGCGAGGTTGAAGTGGAGTTGAAGCTCGATGACACCGCCACGCTCATCAGCGAGGAGCGACCCTATGCCCTCGTCGCGATGATGAAAAATCGCACCATGACCAACGATGGCAAGCTCGACCGCCGCAGCATTACGCTGAAGGCTGGCGAGACCACGGCGCTGGCGTTCCCGGTGAAATTTGTCAAGACCGGCACCTGCGCCTGGCAATGGCGGGCGCACACCGTGAAGTGGAGCGACGCGAAGGCGCTCGCCGATGCGGTGGAGAGCAAGTTCGAGGTCACTCAGCCCGCGCCTGCTTTGCGTGAGGTGCATTACTTCGAACTCACCAGCGCGAAGTCGAATGAAAGTCTGCTCAAAGGCATCAATCCGCAGCTTCTCGAAAGCGACGGCACGCTGCGGCTCGACTTTAACCGCAGCCGGATGGGCGAGGCGCGCGATGCCTTGGAGCATCTGCTGCACTATCCTTATGGTTGTGTCGAACAAACCACCAGCAGCACGCTCCCTTG
>JANNQW010000376.1:0-17253 GCA_031400955.1 Verrucomicrobiota bacterium | reverse complement strand
CGCTGCCCGGCGAGTTTGCGAAGGCGAACGTGCTCGTGGAAATCCTCGGTGCCGGACAGCGCAAGGCGCAGGCCTACCACGCGAACACCTTCAAGCTCGCCATCGCCGAAAACTACGGTCGCCTCGAAGTGCGCGACAGTGGCAGCGACAAGGCGCTGCCCAAGACCTATGTCAAAGTTTACGCCAAGCTGCAAGGAGGCACGGTGAGGTTCTTCAAGGACGGCTACACCGATCTGCGCGGTCGCTTCGATTACGCCAGTCTGAACAGCCCGGCGAATCCACAGCCGCCAACCCCCATGCGTGGTGCCGACATGCCGGCCAACGGACTCGATTACCAGATGCTCAAGCCCGGCGAACTGAACTCCGTGGAAAAACTCGCGATCCTCATCATGAGCGAATCCAACGGGGCCGAAGTGAAGGAGGTCGGGCCGCCGAGTGAATAGTGGGTTGGCAACCCACTGCCAACCATTCATAAAATTCAGAGATCGGCAGAGGGCTGCCGACCCACTTCGCGGTTGCATCTTCCGTTCTGCCTGCCGACTATCAACTCATGGCACGAAAAGGCATCGTTCTCGCAGGCGGCTCCGGCACGCGTTTGTTTCCCCTCACCATCGCGGTGAGTAAACAACTCATGCCGGTCTATGACAAGCCGATGATCTACTACCCGATTTCCGCCCTCATGCTGGCGGACATCCGGGACATCCTCATCATCTCCACGCCGCACGATCTGCCCGGCTTCAAAAAACTTTTGGGCGACGGATCGCAGTTCGGTCTGCGGCTCGAATACGCCGAGCAACCCAATCCCAATGGTCTTGCGCAGGCTTTCATCATCGGTGAAAAATTTCTCGATGGCGCCAAAGCCGCGCTGGTTCTCGGCGACAATCTTTTCTACGGCACGCAGTTTCGCAAAGCGGTCGAGCGCGGCAGTTCCCAGGAGCGCGGTGCGACCATCTTCGGCTATTACACCGCCAACCCGGAGCAATATGGCGTGGTTGAGTTCGACAAGAGCGGCAAGGCCAGCTCGCTTGAAGAAAAACCCAAGCATCCGAAGTCGAACTACGCAGTGCCGGGCATTTATTTTTATGATGAACGCGTCAGCCAAATCGCGCATTCGATCAAGCCAAGTCCGCGCGGCGAGTATGAGATCACGGATTTGAACCGTATTTATCTCGAAGCAGGCGAACTCCAGGTCGAAGTGCTGGGGCGCGGCAACGCGTGGCTGGACACTGGTTCGCCCGACTCCCTGTTTGAAGCTGCCGAGTTTGTCCGAGTCATTCAGCGTCGGCAGGGTTTGAAGATTTCCTGCCTCGAAGAAATCGCCCATAACAAGCATTGGATCACACGTGAGGAGTTGCTGGTGTCCGCTGAAAAATTCGGCAAGACGGAATACGGCGACTACCTGCGCAAGCTCGCCACCTATGATCACACGACGGCGTCTCATGGGCCGATCTCTTGATTTGAAAAGGAGTTAATCAATCTCATGTCGTCGTCGCGCTTCCATGTTCCGAATGCGAGCGGGCGCGAATCAACGGCGACTTTAACGGGCGACGAAGCGAAACACTGCGCCCAAGTCCTGCGCAAGCAAATCGGCGATCAGATTATCATTTTCGATGGATTTGGTCATGAAGCGACCGCCGAGATCACGGCCATCACCGCCCAGCGTGTCGATCTAAAAATTCTCGAACGTCGCACGACTCCGGCCCCTGCTGTTTCCATTTCCTTGATCCAATCCATTCCGAAAGGCGCTAATATGGAATGGATTATTGAGAAGGCGGTCGAGCTCGGCGTGAATGCGATCTATCCCGTGCTCACCGAGCGCACGGTGGTTCGTCTCGATGCGAAAGAAGTTGAGAAGAAGCAGGAGAAATGGCAGCGAGTCGCACTCGAAGCCTGCAAGCAATGCGGCCAGAACTGGCTTCCGCAGATTCATGCGCCTGCCCCTTTCTCATCCGTGCTCGACACCATGCCCGCACAGGATTTGAAAATCATTGCCGCCCTCCAGCCGGACTCGAAGCCGTTGAAGTCGGTTCTCGCCGAACCAAGAACGAAGAACCAAGAACCAAGAACCGTCTCCCTCGCCATCGGCCCAGAGGGTGATTTCACTCCCGCTGAATACGCTGCCGCGCGCGTTCACGGCTTTCTCCCCGTCACGCTCGGTCCGCTGGTATTGCGGGTGGAAACTGCGACCTTGTTCGCTCTTAGCGTGTTAAACCATGAATTGCATGGGGATACGGGTCTGCGGCCCGATATTGACCCGCCCGAAATCAACAAAATCAATACATGACGCGGGGCGGAGCTTCGATATGGTCATGGCCCAGTGTCCCAGTCCATACATCCTGAGGAAAAAGCCGCGCTCGACTGGCTTTATGGAACCCAGCTTTTTGGGATCAAGCTGGGGCTGGACAACACGCGCCAGCTCATGGAGGCGCTCAACCTGCCGCCCGCCGGGCAGAAGTTCATTCACGTCGCGGGGACGAACGGGAAAGGAAGCGTCTGCGTCTTCCTGCACAGTCTACTGAAGGCGGCTGGGGAGAATGCGGGGTTGTTCACTTCGCCCCACCTGATTCATTTTTCCGAACGCATTAAGAACGCTGAGCGCAACATCACCGGGCCGGAAATTGTGCGCGGAGTGAAGGCGCTGAAAGAAATCTGCCGGGGTGGGGAATCGCATCCGACGTTTTTCGAACTCGCCTTCGCTCTGGGCATGGACTGGTTCCGCAAGCGCGACTGCAAGTGGGTGGTGCTGGAGACCGGGCTTGGTGGACGACTGGATGCGACCAACATCGTCAAACCTGAGGTCTGCGTCATCACCAGCATAAGCCTCGATCATCAGCAGCAGCTGGGCGCCACGCTGCGCGAGATCGCGACTGAGAAGGCCGGCATCATCAAGCCGGGTGTCCCGGTGATCACGCTCCGACAAAATCCCGAGGTGATGGAAGTGCTCACTGCCACCGCGCGTGAACGCGGCGCTCCGCTCTCCATTATCACCACGCCGCCCCGCGGCTATCAGATCGGGCTGTCCGGGCAGCATCAGCTTTGGAACGCAGCCCTGGCCATCGCCGCCTTCAAGGCCGCCGGCTTCAAGACGAGCGACGTCATCTTGCGGCACGGCCTCAAGGATGTGGACTGGCCAGCGCGGTTTCAGCGACTGGAAAACGACCGCGTGATTCTCGATGGCGCGCATAATCCTGATGCCGCAGAGACCTTGGTGCGCACCTGGCAGCAGGCTTTCCCGGGCGAGAAAGCCTCGATTATCTTCGGCGCGGTCACCAGCAAGGATCTGCGCGGGGTGATGCGCGCGCTGCAACCGGTCGCGGCGCGCTGGCATTTCACGGCATTCAACAACCCGCGAGCGGCGCACCCGGATGAACTGCGGGCGACGATCAGCGGAGTTTTTGGCCCGGACGTGGAATGCCACACGCATCAAGACGTGACGACTGCACTGCGAGCGGCCCGGGCGGGTGAAGAACGCGTGCTGGTAGCTGGATCACTCTACCTTGCGGGCGAGATGCTGGCCGGTATGCGCGGGGAAAAAGACCTGTTTTATGGCAGCGCACAGTGAGTCGTAGTGACGGCATCGTGCCGTCAGCATTCACACGAGCAAGACGGCACCCTGCCGTCTGCATCCACAACCAGCATGACGGCAGGATGCCGTCACTACCGCTAAGACTTGTAACGCAAGCGCTTCTTGTGGCGATTAGCCTTTTTGCGCTTCTTGCGTTTGTGCTTGTTAATCTTCGTCTTCCGACGCTTCTTGAGCGATCCCATGTTTTAGTGTTGCAGGTTGGTTAGAGAAAAATGACGAGCTTAATGCACGACCTTGTTCAGTGGATATTCGATGATGCCCTCGGCACCGAGCGCTTTGAGCTGCGGGATAATCTCACGCACCACCGATTCGTCAATGATCGTTTCCACCGAAAGCCAGCCTCCGCCGGCCAGTTGGGAAATAGTTGGACGCCGCAGCGAAGGCAGTTCGTGGAGCAGGCTCTCCAGTTTGTGCTCCGGAAGATTCATCTTCAAGCCCACTTTATAGCGGGCTTCGAGCGCGCCATTCAGCAGCAGAGCCAGCCGCTGCATCTTTTCGCGCTTCCACGGATCTATGAACGCAGCCTTGCTGCTGACAAACTGCGGGTAGCTTTCCATCAGCGTATCCACGATGCGCAATTTATTGGCGCGCAGGGAGGAGCCGGTCTCGGTGATGTCCACGATGGCATCCACCAACTCCGGAACTTTCACTTCGGTTGCGCCCCAGGAGAATTCAACTTCCGCAGTGACGCCGTGCTTGGCGAGATATTTTTTGGTCAGACCGATAGCCTCGGTGGCGATGCGTTTGCCCTGCAAATCTTTGACGGATTTGATCGGCGAATCCTCCGGCACCACCAAAACCCAGCGGGTGGGCAGCGAGGTGGCCTTGCTGTAGCGTAGGTCGCAGATGACTTCGACCACGGCCTCATTCTCCGCCACCCAGTCCCGGCCTGTGATGCCGCAATCAAGGAAACCATGATCCACATAACGCGCGATCTCCTGGGCGCGCAGCAGGCGGATTTCAAGCTCCGCGTCGTCCACGCTCGGCCGGTAAGAGCGGGAGTTCACGATCACGTTAAAGCCCGCGCGCTTGAACAGATCAAGCGTCGGCTCCTGCAGACTGCCCTTGGGCAGTCCGAGTCGCAGCGTGTTTTTCGTGGTGTCCGGCATGGAGTGGAAAAAGGGCGCGCAGCTTACACGGGCGGTCGGGCTTGGCGAGGGGAAAGTTGAACGCAAGTGACGAGGCCACATTCCGGCTTGGTTCAACCGTCAATCGCCAGAATAAATTCGAGCTCAGCCGAAATCTATTCCAAGCGCCTTGAAATAGGCGTCATAGAACGATTCCACCGGTTTGGCTTTTTCGCTGAGTTTCCCCAATGGCCAGAAACAAAATAAAATTGCCTTACCGACCGTGGAGTCATGTCTAATAAGCTCCTTTTTCATGAGTAAGCCGAAAGGCCCGGGTGCCAGAATATACAGGATCAAGGCCACAACCATCCCCGTCACCCAGCCGGTGCTGGATGAACGCTTTTCGGATGTCTCGTCACTCATGAGCTGACATTGTGCCCGTGATTATCCAACAGTGATAGCAAAATGGTGGCGTTGGATTGCTTCTTGCAACTGACGCCAAATCTCGTATGTAGCGCGCTCGTTTTCCCTATGAACAAAGACCTCCTCCAGAAAGCTGCCAACGAAGCCCGTGGACTTGCCATGGACGCCGTTCACAAGTGCAACTCCGGCCATCTCGGCCTGCCGCTCGGCGCAGCGGAAGTCGGTGCCGTGATCTTCGGCGAATCACTCCAATGCGATCCCACTGCACCACGCTGGTTGAATCGCGACCGCTTCGTTCTCTCCGCCGGCCACGGTTCCATGTTCCTCTATTCGTGGCTCCATCTCGCGGGTTATGATCTGCCCATCGAGCAGGTCGCCAACTTCCGTCAGCTTCACAGCACCACGCCGGGGCATCCCGAGTTCCACGAAACTCCGGGCGTTGAATGCACCACCGGCCCCCTCGGCCAGGGCATCGGCAACGCCGTAGGCTTCGCGCTCAGCGGCAAGATGGCCGCGGCGAAATACAACACGCCGGACCGTGCGATCTTCGACAACCACATCATCGTGCTCGCCGGCGACGGCTGCCTCCAGGAAGGCGTGTCGCACGAGGCGGTCTCTTTCGCCGCGCACAACGCCCTTGATAACCTGATTTTGATTTATGATTCCAACGATGTGACGCTCGATGCCATGGCCAGGCTCACGCAGAGCGAGGACACCGCAAAAGTTTACAAGGGCATCGGCTGGGACGTCGTGCAGATCGACGGTCACGATCTCGACGCCATCCAAAAGGCCGTCAACCGCGCCAAAAAGCAGAACAACGGCAAGCCCAAGCTCATCATCGCCCGCACGCTCATCGGCAAAGGCATCCCCGAAGTCGCCGGCACCGCGAAAGCGCACGGCGAAGGCGGCGCGAAGTTCGTGGACGCGGCCCGGGCCGCCCTCGGATTGCCTGCGGACAAGCATTTCTTCGTCAGCGACGAGGTTCGCGGTTATTTCAGCGACCTCAAAGCAAAGCGCGTCCGTCAGCACAAGCGCTGGCAGAAAAACTTCAAGGCTTGGGGCGAGGCCAATCCGCAGCTCAAAACCGAACTCGATACAGCACTCGCGCAGAACGCCACGGCGGAAGATTTATTGAAGCTCCTCCCGGAATATCCCGCCGATGGCAAGGCCGCGACCCGCAACAGCGGCGGCGAAATCTTCAATCATCTCGCGAAGGCCGTCCCTCACATCATCACCGGCAGTGCCGACCTCTACGGCTCCACGAAAAACTACATCAAAGACGGCGGCGATTTCTCCAAGGATAATCCGCTGGGTCGCAACATCTGGTTCGGCATTCGCGAGCACGCCATGGGCGCGATCTGCAATGGAATCGCCTACGACGGTCTCTTCCGTGCCAGCGGTGCCACGTTCCTCGTCTTCGCCGATTACTGCCGCCCGAGCATCCGCCTTGCTTCGCTCTCGAAACTTCCAGTGACCTACATCTTCACGCACGACAGCGTTGGCGTCGGTGAAGACGGCCCCACGCATCAGCCAGTCGAGACCGTAAGCGGCCTGCGCGTGATTCCGAATCTCGATGTCATCCGCCCCGGCGATGCTGAGGAATGCGCCGCTGCATTCGCGCTTGCGTTCAGCCGCAAAGACGGCCCCACTCTGCTGGCGCTCACCCGTCAGGACATTCCCCATCAGGGCTTCGTTTCCGCCAGCGTCCGCCGTCAAGGCACCATCAAGGGTGGCTACGTTCTGGTGAAAGAATCCGGTGAATTGAAGACCATCATCATCGCCACTGGCTCCGAACTCCAGCACGCCGTCAACGCCGCGAAACAACTCGGCGACGGCGTCCGTGTCGTCTCCATGCCCTGCACGGAAATCTTCGACCGTCAGCCGCAGAGCTATCGTGACGAAGTGCTCCCCGCTTCCTGCAAACATCGCATCGCCATCGAAGCTGGCGTTACCGCATTGTGGTGGAAATATGTCGGCCTCGAAGGCAAAGTTCTCGGCATCGACCGCTTCGGCATCAGCGCACCAGGCAACACGGTGATGAAGGAGCTTGGGATGACGGCGGAAGCGCTAATTATAGTGAGATAAGCAGCAGGAATCTCTCACCAAGGCACGAAGGCACCAAGGAAGATCCCTTCGTGTCTTTGTGCCATTGTGCGAGTCATGACCAGCCGGAATGAAGTAGCCTGAACTCATGCACCCCATCCCAATATGAACCCACGTCCGCCACTCCCGCCCTTTACCGAAGAAACCGCCGTCAAGAAAGTCCAGGCCGCCGAAGACGCCTGGAACAGTCGCGATCCCGAACGCGTCTCGCTGGCCTACACGGAAGACACCGAATGGCGCAATCGCGATGTCTTTCTTCATGGCCGCGCGGAGGTCGTCGAGTTCCTGAAAAACAAATGGGCGAAGGAACAAGATTACCGGCTGAAGAAAACACTCTGGGCTTTCACCGGCAATCGCATCGCCGTGCGTTTTGAATACGAATGGCACGACGACGCCGGCCAGTGGTGGCGCAGCCATGGAAATGAAAACTGGGAGTTCGACGATTTAGGCTACATGGCCCGCCGCTTCGCCAGCATCAACGACCAGCCGATCACCGAAGCCGAACGCAAGTTCCGTTGGGAGAGTGCGTGAAGGCACGTTCGAAAAATCAAACCATCCAAAACCATGGCCGATCGATTCATGCACACCGTTCTCACGCCCGCCGTGCTTGAGGCAGAACGCCACTACTATGGCCGGGTGTATCCGACCACGGCCGAGGCTCCGGAATCCGAAGCCCTGCGTGACGAGGAGATCGCCTTCATCCAAAGCCGCGACAGTATTTATCTGGCCTCCATCACTGAGAATGGCTGGCCCTATGTGCAGCATCGCGGCGGACCGGCGGGATTCATCCGCGTGCTCGGCCCGCATCAGATCGGCTTCGCCGACTACGGCGGAAACCGGCAGATGATCAGCGTGGGCAGCATCTCAAAGCAGGATCGCGTTTCCCTCTTCCTGATGGACTATCCGCAGCGCGAACGAGTCAAAATACTGGGCCACGCCAAAGTTTATGACGCCCGCGAGCATCCCGAACTTGCCGAAAAAGTCGCCCCGCCCGGCGGTCACGGAGCCAAAGTCGAGCGCGTTTTCATCATCAACATCCTCAGTTACGACTGGAACTGCCCCAAGTTCATCACTCCGCGCTTTACCGCCGCCGAGATCAAAGAGGTCACTACTCCGTTGCAGCAGCGCATCGCTGAACTGGAGGCAAAGCTCAGGGCGCTTGGTGTTTAAAATCTGACTGAGGTTCTTGTATTGGAGCGACGGCACTCCTGCCGTCGTATTGGTTCCATTTTTAGAACGGCAGGAGTGCCGTCATTTCTTGTTGGGCTTCTCTCTATCGCGAAAAACTTGCTTCCCGACTCCAGCGGGGGGATGCATTCGACCCCATCCCAGCGAAATGTTGCGTGTTTGTTCGATGGCGAAACGAACCTCAGCGTGGTAGCATGACAAAATGAAACTCGTGGCCATAGAAAACCCCAGAAGTCGCCAGGAGGAACTCGGGCAGTTCCTCACTGCGACGCCTGTGGCTGACTTTATGGCTTCCATGTTTGGGACGCTCCCGCGAACTGTGCGCCTACTGGATGCGGGCGCTGGTGCTGGCTCACTCACTGCCGCATTCGTTTCCCGTTGTTGTGAAAATCGCGACGGTGTCCGTGCCATCGAAGCGACGCTCTTCGAACTCGACGGTGGAATCCTGGACCCACTGGCCGAGACAATGCGCGAGTGCGAGCATCGCTGCACCGACGCAGGCATTCGTTTCACGTTCACCATACATTCCGCTGACTTCATCGAAGAAATGTCGGCGCGCCTCGCGGGTGGTTTGTTTGCCACGCTCCCGCCTGCGTTCGATGCCGCCATCGCGAATCCGCCCTATCGCAAAATCAGCACCGACTCCGCCGAACGACGCGCCCTGCGTTCCGTCGGCGTTGAAACCAGCAATCTTTACACCGGCTTCATTGCCCTCATCCAGCGCCTGTTGGTTCCCGGCGGCCAACTCGTCGGCATCACGCCTCGGAGTTTTTGCAACGGCCCTTACTTCCGCCCATTCCGCGAGGATTTCTTGAGTCATCTGGAAATGCGCCGACTCCACGTCTTTGAATCCCGCCAAGCCGCCTTCCGAGACGACAGCGTGTTGCAGGAAAATATCATCTTCCACGCGGTGAAGGGGCGGAAGCAACCCGACCAAATGCTCATCTCAAGCAGCAGCGGTAAGCATGGCGACGACATCACCGAGACGGTCTTTCCGTTCGCTGAGATCGTCCACCCGCATGACGCCGAGAAGTTCATTCACATCCCCTCCACGGCCAGCCACGCCACAGCCAAGGAAACGATGGATGGCCTCACCTCCAGCCTCGCCTCGCTGGGCGTGACCGTCTCCACGGGGCGCGTCGTGGATTTCCGTCTCAAGGACGCCCTGCGCAAGGAACCCGAACACGGCACCGTGCCCTTGCTCTATCCCTGCCACTTCAATGGCGGCACCGTTCACTGGCCCAAACTCGTAGCCCGCAAGCCCAACGCCATCCTCGACAATGACGAGACGCGCCCGTGGCTGGTGCCCTCCGGCGTGTATCTGCTCACGAAACGCTTCACGTCGAAGGAGGAGCGCCGCCGCCTTGTCGCCTGCCTGTTCGACCCGGATGAAGTGAAAGCCGAGTGGGTCGGCTTCGAGAACCACCTGAATTACTTCCACGCCAGCGGGCATGGCTTGGAGCGCACTCTGGCCGTCGGCCTCTACGCCTTCCTGAACTCAACCGTCGTTGACCAGTATTTCCGGCGCTTCAGCGGCCACACACAGGTGAACGCTACCGACCTGCGCACCCTGGCCTATCCCGACCGCGACACCCTCCAAGCGATGGGCCGCGACATGAAAACCCTCGACCTCTCGCAGGACGAAATCGACCAACTCGTCACCAAGCACCTTCATGCCTGCCGCTAAACCCAACCGCAAAGCCGCCGCCCGGAAGAAGCGTCTCACCGAAACCATCGCAGCGCTCACGGCTTTGCAGTTCGGTCCGAAGCAGCGGAATGAAACCGCCGCCTACACGTTGCTGGCCCTGCTCGACCTTCAGCCGGATGCCGCATGGGCCGACGCGCAGGCTCCTTTGCGTGGCATCACGCCAATCATTGGGTTCATCGCGACCGCCTACGGCAACCGCTACGCGCCCAACACGCGCGAAACCATCCGCGACGATGCGGTGAAGTTCTTCGTGGAGGAGGGCCTGCTGCTGCGCAATCCAGACGACCCCAACCGCCCGACCAACAGCGGCAAGACGGTTTATCAAATCGAACCGACCGCCCTCGCGCTCTTCCGCAAGTTCAGCACCCTCGAATGGACTCCCGCCTTGCGGCGCTACCTCACCAGTTGCGAAACGCTCAAGCACGAGATCGCCCGGAAGCGTGACCTCGCCCGCGTGCCCGTGACCTTGCCCGACGGCACCCAAGTCGCGCTTTCGCCCGGCGGCCAGAATCCGCTCATCAAGGCCATCATCGAACACTTCTGCCCCGCCTTCGCCCCCGGCGGCGTGGTCCTCTACATCGGCGACACCGAAAACAAATTTGTCCATCTGGAAACCGCCGGCTTGGCCGCGCTCGGCGTCACCTTGGATTCCGCCGCCAAGATTCCCGATGTTATAGTCCACCACCGCGCCAGGAGCTGGCTCCTGCTGATCGAAGCCGTCACCAGCGCCGGCCCGGTGGACGGCAAGCGCCGCAAGGAACTCAAAGACCTTTTCGCCGGCTGCAAAGCGGGCCTCGTCTTCGTCACCGCCTTCGAGAACCGCCGCACCATGCAGACCTTCGTCTCGCACATCGCCTGGGAATCCGAAGTCTGGATCGCCGAGGACCCCGATCACATGATCCACTTCAACGGCGAGCGTTTCCTCGGGCCGTATCCAGACGTGATGCCGAAATGTGAATGACATAATCAGTCAAGGAGTTCGAAGCGGTGGTGACCGCCAACCTCCAGCGCGCCACCCGCCTCCGCCAGTCCATCCTCCCAAAAGCCTTCACCGGAAAACTCACGCCGACCGAATGACCCCAACGCGAAACTAATTTATGCCAACAGACTCAGTCAAAAACCGGACGTTCAAGGACACCCTCAACGGGACAGTCCGATTCGAGATACCATTTTTCCAGCGCGGATACGCGTGGGAGAAGAAGCAATGGGACCAGCTCTTCCTCGATATTCAGGAGCAGATTGTTTCCGAACTCAACACGGGGTCGACGATTGACCAAGTGGAGCATTTCTTCGGGCCAATCGTGGTTCTTGAGAAAACGGGTGCGGCGGAACTGAAGGAATTCTTGGTGATTGATGGCCAACAACGCATCACGACGATTTACCTCTTGCTCGGCATCATTCAGGAGCTGATTCGCGCCAAGAAACACCTCTCCAGTGACGCGTTCGAATACCTCGGGAAGTTGAACCGCTATCTTGTGAACGACGTGGACGGAGCCGACGACTACTTGAAGCTGAAAGTCTTCTCCTCAAAAGGCGACCGGCTTCCAACTTACCGCGTTGTTTTCGGCAGCGACGTGAATCCGAAGACTCCAAAGCTACAGACTGACCTTCAGCTTTATGTGCCGGGAAAGAACCGCGTGGATGAGTTCCGGAAATATGCGCTCAAGAAGCTCGCCGCGAACTACCCCGACGTCCCTGCGCTCTGGCAACTCGCGCAAGTGGTTCTAAACTGCCTCAAAATTGTTTGGATTCCCCTCGATGAAGCGAAGGATGATCCGCAGGCAATTTTTGAAAGTCTGAACGACAAGGGGATGCCGCTCACGGCGAGCGAACTACTGTGCAACTATCTCTTTCGGCCAATCATCGACGCGAAGGAGAGCTACGAGGAACTGCACAACAGCCAGTGGCTCGCGGCCATCCGCCTTTTGGACGGGGACGACCGTTTCGAGGAGTATCTCCGGAATCTTTTCTCAATCGGAGAGAAGAAAACTGTAGGCAAGCACCGCAAGGTTTACGTCCACTTCAAAGGGAAGAACCGAAACATGAGTTCAGCTTCCGCAAAACAGCAGCTCTCAGACATCTTTTCCGGGGCGGCTCTTTACCGCTCAATTGGCGAGCCATTGTCCCATCCTTACAAGGACGAGCAAATCAACCGACTCTTGATTGCGATTGGCAACACACGCATGGATTCAAGCACTCCGTTTGTGCTCTCTGTCCTGCGTGCGCACGCGGCCGGAACGCTGACGGACGCGGCAGCGCGTTCGATTCTCCACGAGACTTTGGTGCTGCTCGTGCGCCGAAAGATGACCGAACTGCCGACGACACTGTATGACGTGATGTTCCCGCAGTTGCTCGGGAAGATCGTCAATGAAGAGAATACGATCAGGGCACTACATGACGAGTTCAAGAAACAGACGCTTTGGGTTTCGGACCAAGAGTTTCAGGCTGCTTTGATTGCCAAGCCGACGTATCGGGGCCGTGACCTTGCATTCTCGCGCATGATTCTCATGGAAATCGACAAGACGTTGCAGTCTCACGGTCAGCTTCCCGATTACAGCACGGTCAACACGATTGAGCACATGATGCCGCAGACGCTGGACGATGCTTGGAAAGCGTATTTGGGCAGCGACGTGGAAGACGAACACCTGCCCGCGTTGACGCATTCCCTCGGAAACCTGTGCCTGCTCAGTGGCCCTGCCAATAGCGCGGTTGGTCAAGACCCGTTCGAAGCGAAGCGCGCCGCGTATTCGCTGATTACGGCACTTGCCCGGCAGATAAAGAACCATCAGGGGCGATGGAACCTAGCCGCAGTTCGTGAACGGTCGAAAGCGCTTTCAGCAAAGGCGCTCGAAATCTGGGCTTGGTCGAATGCATAAAGCGATTTGAAGCAGTGGATTGAGAAGCAGATAGACAACGATTGCCTTGAAGTGACTGGAATGCAGCCGCGCCAGCGAGTGCCACATTACGGGAGAGAGAATTACTTGATTTTGAAATAGGCACCTCGGCCGCAATTGCGGATGAAGCGCACCGCAGCCAGTATGGATTCGGTGGCAAGGTGAATGAAAAGACGGGCGAGATGTCCTACGGCTTCGCCAGCAACCTGCGCGATGCCTTGCCGAATGCGACTGAGAATTACTGAATGATGAACATGGTAGCTCGGTCTCGATGACAAGCACAACAAAGCCCGCCATCACCGGTCATCAGCCGCGCCACCGGCCTTCCGTCCACCGCGCCCCACTTTCATTTTGCACTCCGGAGTCTCAATGAGCGACCGGGCCTTGGCCACGGCACGGTCCACCAGTTCGCAGGCGCCTTCGCGCAAGTGCTCGCTCTGCTGCACATACTTGATGTTGTTCTCCATGTCTTCGGCCGACCAGCCGCGGCTGTGGGCGACGTAGGGAAACTGGGGGAAGGTGAAACCGAGTTCGCTGAAGAAGGTCAGCATCTGCCCGGCCACGCCCTGCACGTTATCCTGTCCGCCGGTGATGATGAACGAGGCCACCTTGTTCTGAATGAGAACGCGGTCGTGGATGGTGATCTGGTTCTGCACGCAGTTCATGCGCTCCGCCATTTTGAAATAAAGGGAACTCGCGACTCCCCAGCGGATCGGTGTGGCGATCAGCGAGACATCGGCCCAGTGAACAAAGGCATCGTAAACCGGCTCCAAATTATCCTCATCATCCATCTGCGTCAGCGTGCAGGGCCAGGTGCAGGCGTGGGCCGATTTCGAGTAGTATCCTTCGCAGTGTTTGAACTTGAGTTCATTGAGCTTGATGAGCCTGGTCGCGCAACCTTGCGCCGCCGCATGCTTCAGCGACTCCTCAAGCAAAGCCTCCGAAGTGGAATAGCGTGGCTCCTCGGCGTCCATCCCGGTGGTGGAGATGCCGACCACCCGGATGGGGCCTGGTTCGCGTTTTACAGGTCGCGCCAGCGGATGAGCTTCGCGCTGCACAGCCTTGCCCGGCGTCACGGGCGCGGTGCTGATCCAGAGCATTCCATCCTCCTCTTTGAAAGAATAAACCGGAACGCCCGCCGTGCCAGATCCTGTGAGTCCGTTACAGCGATTTACCTTCCACCCATGCCAGGGGCAGACGATGCGATCACCGTCCAGCCGACCATTGCCCAGCGGGCCGCCCGCATGAAGGCAATGGCCGCCGACAGCTCCGAATTTTCCTTCACGAAATGAAAGCGCGACCGCCTTTCCTCCGACTTGAATTTGCTGAAGCTCGACTTGCTTCAACTCTTCGACGGGACCAACGCAATGCCAATCAATCTGGGTGGTGCTCATGAATTCTATTCGATTGTGACAGCTAGTTGAGACGCGGCACCCTTGAGTCCGCCACTCAGGGTGTCCAGAGAAATCCGGGCCGCGCCGGTGCGATACGGATTGGGTTCGCGGATGAAATCGACTTCCGCGCCGTTCAAGGTGACTGAAATCGGGCCGCAGCCTTTGCTCTTGATCTGATAGGTTACTTCGAGGCTGTGACCCGCCAGTTGCAGTTTTACTTTCAGTCCATCGAGCGCCTTGGGGATCACGGGATCTACGATCAGCGAGGATTTTTCCAGCCGGAGTCCGAGGAAGCATTGCACGATCAGCCGCACGCTGATGCCGGCCCCGCTGGAATAGACGCGCCAGCCGCCTTCCAATGCGATCTTGCCTTTGTTCACCCTGTCGTATGCATCGAAGGCTTGGTAGCGATCGGAAAATGCAGCGTCCGAACTGGAGTAATAGCAGTTCGCCTGACGCAGCGCCGCTGATGGCACGATTTCACGAAGGCTGATGGGATTGACCTGGCAGAGAGCGTGGAAAAATCCCTCCGCATCACCGAATCGCGCGAGTGCTTCGCAATAGCGGAGGTGAGCATGGGTATACATGATGCCGATCTCGCGCCCGAAATAACAGGCGCTTTCGGCGCGCTGGAAAAATTTCTGAGGGCCACCGTGGTAGGCCAGTGGCCGGTCGAACAGTCGCGCGCCATCCGGACCCAGCAGATGTTTCCGGATCAGGTCTAGGTGAGCCTCCACTTGTTGCGGAGTGAACATATCATTGATGATGGCGTGGATCATCGGCAGCACGCTGTAGGACAGGCCCGTGGTGTTGTCGCCGGGATGGAGCAGAAAATCGGTTTTTCCGCCATCGTGGAAATAGGCGAGACCGGCAATGACATCATCCACGATGAGGATTCGCTGGAACTCTTCAAGGATCTTCGCCGCTCTCGCTTTCAACTCCGTCGCACGCGCAGTGTTTCCCAAGTGACGAAGGGCGGCGGACAGTGCGATAAACGTTTGATAATTGAGCGTGACCGTCCACGCGCTGCAAAGACGCTCGCGCATGTCGGGTTTAACCGGCTGGAGGGAATCATTCCAGTCGCCATGACCGTAGGCCGCGAGATGAGTTCCGGCAATCACCCGACGCTGGATCAAGTCTAGGGCGCGCTCGACATGCTGCCACAGAGTTGCCTTTTCGGCGGCATCATCGCCGTCAGCGTGGAAGAACGGCAAGGATTCATCCAGCAATGCCGCATCGCCGGTGGCGGAAAGATACTGGGCCAGTGCCAGCAGGGGCCAATAGACGATGTCACCGTGAGAATCGCCCGGACGGATGTTGCGCTCGCGGTCGAAAAACATGAACCACTGCGGCCAGTCGCCATCGGCATTCTGCTGCCGGAAGACCCGGCACA
The DNA here is from genome assembly GCA_031400955.1 of Verrucomicrobiota bacterium. Lineage (GTDB taxonomy): Bacteria > Verrucomicrobiota > Verrucomicrobiia > Verrucomicrobiales > Verrucomicrobiaceae > VFKE01. Next base: position 1,497 of record JANNQW010000376.1, on the reverse strand, counting down.
GGAGATCTCGGATGGGTTCGAAGCGACCGAGCGCGAGAAGCAGTTCCACCGGTCCCTGGCAGACGTCGCGCGTGCCCCAGCCGCCGCCGGAATATTGTTCGAGTCCGCGCGGGGAGAGATAGTGCACCAGCGCATTGTGAATGAACCACGGAAAAATTTCCGTGGTGCGGTCAGCGGCAGCGGCCAGCGGACTGGATGCAGGCGCGTCAATCCGCAAGTCGCCGCGGATGGCATTCCAGAAGCCATCAGTCTGCGCGACGCTGACATGGACCAGGCGACCCTCCATCACCAGGCCGGCAGATTTGGCAGGCGCGGTGATGACGCAGAGGAAAGGCTGATTGCGGGATACTCCATCGGCAAACAACAGCTCATCGCCGCCGATCGAGTCCAACTTCGTATCAACCGGTGGCGTGATGAGGAATCCGCCTTCGGGAAAACGGCGGCCCACATCGGAATCCGGAATCGCGCGCACGAAGATGCCGTTTCCGTCCTTCGTCCAGCGCACCGGGATGGCCGGGCTGCCGTCATCGCCATTGAGGGCGACATGATGCGAAATTAGAAACCTCGAGGGCGGTCCTTCCAGCACGGTCAGCGACAAGCGAAGCTCATGCCGGTCATCAGGCGCGGAGGAACCCACTTCAATCAAGCCTCCGCGATGCTGGTAGATCCAACGGCAGGAGCCGGGCGACATTTCGAAAGCCGATGGCACATCGAGCAAGTGCCACGCGTCATCAAGTTCGACAAAGACCCGCTGTCCGTGACTGCGGAACAGCCCGAGGTAACTGTGGCAGGTCGAGAGGAAACGATTGATGCTCACATGTCCCTGCGTGACCATCGAATGAAACACGCCGTTCATCCATGCGGTGGAGGTCAGGGCGGATTCATCGGGAATCAATGAACCGCCGGACCGCAACAGATGTCCGTGTGGTCGCAGCACCTGCAGTTCCTTCTCTTTGCAGACGACGTGACTGCGCGTTCCGGTGAAGAATGACAGAAGTTGTCCGTCCTTGTGTTCGGAATGACGGCGGTCGTTGCCGAAAATTCTGGTGATCGCGATTTCATCCAGTGGGAGCGATTCCAGCAATGGAGCGCTTGTGAAAAAACTTGGGACGGGTTGCGGGCCTCCAGATGCAATCGGCCAGTCGGGCGGAGTCGCTTCCGGCAAGGCCAGCACAGCGTCGATCTTCCTCGCGTCATCCGCGGAAGTGGCCGTTTGATGATCGGTTTCATACCAGGCAAAAAATCCGCTCTGGGCCTTCGCTCCCGCTGCCAGCAGGATGGGTGCATCCTGGATGGAGACCATGGAATGCTCCTGTTGCAACCGTTGACCGGGAAGCCCCGAGACCAGAGCAGGCTCGCGGCCGCCAGCGCGGGTGGCGAGACCGTGAAATTGCAGGGCGTCGGTGGCATACGAAACTCCCCGGCCAAGGGAACCGATTACCGTCCACGGGCAGCAACCACCCATCGATTGATTTTGTCTGGAGGCCACGGCGCATC
>JANNQW010000375.1:0-10464 GCA_031400955.1 Verrucomicrobiota bacterium | reverse complement strand
GGTGAAGCCGCCGTTCTTGGAGAAACTGCGGAACTCGATGGCGCAATCGCGAGCACCCTCAATCTCGAAGATGGAATGCGGAATCTCCGGGTCCTGGATGTAGGCTTCGTAAGCGGCGTCGAAGAGCAGGACGCTGCCGTGTTCGCGAGCGTAGTTCACCCAAGCGGTGAGTTGCTCGCGAGTGGCGACGGCACCGGTGGGGTTGTTCGGGTAACATAGGTAAACGAGATCAACCTTCTTCTTCGGCACGGGAGGCACAAATCCATTTCGTGGGGAGCATTTCAAGTAGACCAGCCCGCCGAACGCACCGGTCTTTTCATCGGCATCGCGCGTATTGCCAGCCATGACGTTGGTGTCCACATAGACGGGATACACCGGATCGGTGATCGCGATCTTGTTACCTTTGCCGAAAATGTCGAGGATGTTGCCCGTATCGCACTTCGAGCCGTCGCTAATGAAAATCTCATCAGCCTCGATGTTGATGCCGCGCGATTGAAAATCATTTGTTGCTATGGCTTTGCGGAGGAATTCATAGCCCTGCTCCGGGCCGTAGCCGTGGAAGGAATCGCGCACGCCGAGTTCATCCACCGCCTCATGCATCGCGTAGCGCGCAGCTTCGGGCAAGGGCTCCGTCACATCGCCGATCCCGCAGCGGATGAGACGCTTGGCGGCGTCGGCGTTCGATTCGGTGAATGCCTTCACGCGGCGCGCGATTTCAGGAAAGAGATAACCGGCTTTGAGCTTGAGGAAGTTTTCGTTGATGAGTGGCATGCTTTTCCCTTGCGCGGGGCAGGGGTAGAGTCAAGCAGACGCTAAGAAATTACTGCGGTGCGCTGTGCATGCTCAGATCGCACACTTTTGTTTTTGTATTCTGGCTTCTTTAAATAGATTCGAGACTGCAAGCTGCATATAACAGTCCTCTGGCAAGCCTCCACACTGGTCAGAGATCGATGGGTCTGCCCCTCGCATTAACAAGAGGTGTGCCATAGGTAAGGAGTCCACATTCCAGAGACAAGTCCAGCCATCGCAGTCGACAGCGTTGATCTCAGCACCTGCATCAAGCAAAAGGGTGACGCACTCAATAGAGTCAGAACGCACCGCGCTGAATAAAGCGGTCTCGCCTGTGGAAGTCAGATTTGGGTTTACTCCCTGCTTAAGTAGAAATGCAACAAGGTCTAAATCACCTGCAAAACAAGCTTCCTTCAAGGGCCAGTCCCCGCCGCCAGAAACATCGTTCACTTCGGCACCTGCTTGAATAAGCAAGGACAGCATTTCCCTTGATCTCGCTTCATGAATTACTCTATAGCCGTTGTCATCGCTTGCTCGGCAGTTGGCACCGTATTCCAATAACTGACGTGTCGCGTCAACCTTGCCATAGGAAACTGCGTCACGCAGTGGCGTATTATGAAACTCATTCTCGATTTCGATGGGAATGCCGAGCGACACCAACCATTTGATGATGTGACAATGCTCATAGCGCGCGGCGAGGTGCAGCGCACTGGCCCCACACCGTGATCTAGCATGGAGGTCACTGCCGCGAGCTAGCAGTGTCTGCAAAAGATCGAGTCGACCAGCCGCAACTGCCATGAGAAAGGGAGTCCGCTGATGTGTGTCGCGATGCTGTATTTCCTCTGCCGGCATGGTGTCCACATCACCAATGTTGGCATTCCCATCGGCAAGTTTTATCATGAATGGAGTCCATCCGAGCACTGCAGCGTCCATCCCTAACCTAAGCAACTGGGGAACATTTGGCCATGAGCAGGGATTCGATGCCGCCCAATATAGCTTCCGTCTGCTGTCTGAGCAGAGTGGGTCAATTTTAACGCCGCGTTGTGTCAGCCACTCCCTCACGGTTGCGAGTTCTGGTGTGTCAGGACGTGGTGCTTGAGGTGACAAGCTTGGTAAAATTTCACTCGCGGCATTGGTGCCTGTTGGACTGTGCCAATGAATGTTTGCACCAGCGGATGCAAGTTTTTCAACAAGGTCTAAACGGCCCGCCTTCGCTGCAGTGATCAATGGAGTGCTTTGATAATCCTCTCCAAGCTGATCATAAACACTGCTGGGGTCGAAGCCAGCATTTAGGAGCATGTCCAGCAGTTCATGGTTGGCTCTGGGCGCACTGATCGCAGACTTTAACCAAGAGGCTTGTTTGCACTGCGAGAGTGTCGCAGGAGAACCCGCCCCCTCGGACATCAATTGACGGCATTCTTCAATATTGCCCCGTGCCAACGCGCGTTCCAGTCGGCTATTCAAGTTGTCAACATCCTCAGACATACGCACAGCTCGCACCGGAATTCGGATCGTCCACTTTGACTACAGGAAATTGCTTCCGCTCACAGCGCACCGCTAAATACAACCAAACATCAACTCATCCTCGCAAGCATCGTTTCGAGCATCCGCCCGTATTTCACATAGCTGTCGTATTGCTCCTTCGCCTTCTGCTCCGGTGAGAGATTGTCAGCGCTTCCAGCTCCATGAAAGACGACGGCCACATGGGGTTCGATGCTGATATATCCGTTGTAGCCCGTTCTTATGAGGTCAGCCATGATGCGCTCGATCTGGCCTTCGCCTTCACCGGGATAAGTGTAGTCGGCGTCCTTTTTCGCCGGGTTCCAGCGACCGTCTTTCACATGGACGTGCGCCAGGTGCGGTTTGATCGCCAGATACATTTCCCAAGAGTCCTGCATTTTGCCGGGATGATCGCGATCGGCGTTGAAGACAGGATTGCCAGTGTCGAAGACCCACTTCATGTCCGGGACGGCATCCATCATGCGATTCACATGCGTCGGGCTCATCCCGCCCCAGTTCATGCAGTTCTCATGCACCACCGTGAGGCCCGCATCGGCAAAGCTCCTGTTGATCTCGTTCATGCGCCGGATGCGCTCATCGACGTATTGCTCCACAGCATCACTGCCGTCTTCATTCTTGCAGATCGCGTAGCTCATCACGCGGATCAGCTTCGCACCGAGTTTTTGCATTCGCGGAATGGCGCGATTGATCTCAGCTTCGGTGATGGAGAAATCGTCGGTGATTGTCTTCGCCCAGTTGCCAATCAACGAGCCGAAGCCGCTGACCTTCATGCTCGAGGCGGCGAGCTTCTCGCAAACCTTGTCGAAAACTGCATCGGGAATTTCATGCAAATTGCCCTTCACGCCGTCTATTTCCACGCCGCGCGCCTCAATGCTGTCCCAGCCGAGTTCCTGGTGGGCTTTAATCTGAACGTCGAGCGACGCGCCTGCTTCATCTGCAATGCCAGTGAGTTTAATCATGATCAGCAGTGATGGCTTCGAGTCTAATGATGCGCAAGTTTGGATTTCTCCTTTCGAGGCGTGAGCTTCCGCATTCGGCTTTACTCCATTATCGCGTGCGGTGAACATGACCTTAGCTTGCACGCTTTCTCCAAGCTGCTATGTGCGGCAGGTGCATTTTACGTTCAAGACCGACAATTTCTGGAGTCCGGCTGCGCTGGGCGCGACCCTTTGCCACGAAGGCGTAGTGTTCGCGGTGCATTCCCGTGCGGCACACGCGGTTGATCTTTGTTTGTTCGACGAGCACGAAGCTTCGCGCGAAAAACTTCGCATGAGGCTGGAGCGTGGGGAGGATTATGTCTGGCGCGGCTTTGTCCCTGGCCTCAAGGCTGGCGTGCTTTACGGCTTTCGCACGCATGGGCCGTGGGATCCGGCGGAGGGGCACTGGTTTAACCCAGCGAAGCTGCTGCTGGATCCTTATGCGAAGGCGGTCGTGGGTGTGCCGGAATGGAATCCGTTGATGCAAAATCTGACGGCGGATGGTTCGCGGGATTCCCGCGACAACGCCCATTCTGCATTGAAATCCGTTGTGATTCGCGATGAATTTGAATGGGGCGACGATGCGCCGCCGCGCACACCGTGGCCGGACACCGTCATCTATGAAGCGCATGTGCGTGGCTTCACGAAGTTGCATCCAAAGGTGCCGAAGAAATTGCGCGGAACATACGCGGGACTCGCTCATCACGTGACCATCGCTTATCTCAGGGAACTGGGCGTGACCGCCGTGCAACTGCTCCCGGTGCATCTGCACTTGAATGATGGATTTCTGATCGCGCGCGGACTGACTAACTACTGGGGATACAACACCCTCGGATTTTTGGCCCCGCATCCGGAATATGCCGCAGCGCACGATCCGCAGGAGCAAGTGGACGAGTTCAAGACGATGGTCCGTGAACTGCATCGTGCGGGGATCGAGGTCATTCTTGATGTCGTTTACAATCACACGGCTGAGGGCGACGAGAACGGGCCGTTTCTTTCGCTGCGCGGACTGGATAATCACGGATACTACATGCTCAATCACGATGCGCGCACGCTCAATTACACGGGCTGTGGCAACACCGTGAACGCGGCCTCACCGCCTGCGCTGCGAATCATCCTGGATAGTCTGCGGTATTGGGTGCAACACATGCACGTCGATGGCTTCCGCTTTGATCTGGCAGCTACGCTTGGGAGGCGAGGGGCACATTTTGACCCCGATGCAGCATTCTTCCAGGCTATTGCCAATGACCCGGTGCTCTCGCGTGTGAAAATGATCGCGGAACCTTGGGATCTTGGACCGCATGGATATCAGGTCGGTGGATTTCCCGCACCCTGGCGGGAGTTGAACGGACGTTATCGTGACCGCGTGCGCTGTTTTTGGAGAGGTGATGATACAGCGGCCGCCTCCTTTGCCAAGCGTGTCTGCGGCAGTGATGAAATTTTCGGTTCGCAGGGTCGCCCACCGCATGCCGGCATAAATTTTCTTACATCCCATGACGGGTTTACCTTGCGGGATCTCTGGAGCTACAACCACAAGCATAACGAGGATAACCTGGAGGGAGGGCGCGACGGTGATAATCAAAACCACTCGTGGAACTGTGGGATCGAGGGTGAGACGGCAGATGCGGAGGTCAACGCGATGCGCCGCAGACTTGCGCGGGCCAGTCTGGCCACGATGTTCTGCTCCTTGGGTGTGCCGTTCCTGATGATGGGCGATGAACACTGGCGCACCCAGAAGGGCAACAACAATGCCTACTGCCAGGATAGTGAACTGAGCTGGCTGGACTGGAACGAGTCTGACGAATCTTCGATGATTCTGGAATTCACACGGCAGATGATCCGCTTTCGGCGCGAGTATCCGGAAATGCGGCGCTCACGGCACTTCTCCGGTGCGTGCAATCCTTTCACTGGACGGCGCGACATCGACTGGCTTGACGAACTTGGTGAACCTATGAGCCATCATAAATGGCACGATCCCGTCCGGAAGTTTTTTGCGGCATCGCTCGATCTTGGCGTGCGTGGCGCGTTGCTGCTGATCTTCAACGCCACGGGCGGAGCCGTCCAGTTTCCACTGTCGGAAGGTGCATGGCTGCGGAAGTTCGACACTTCGCTTGAAGTCAGTTTTACGGAAAAAGCGGAGCAGGAATCTGACCGCAAAATTTATGCAGCGGCACCGCGTTCCGTGGCATGTTTGCTGCTTAAAGCAAAAAGCGAGTCCCATCGCGTTGAATGATTTAAACTGAATCGCGAAGGGACTCGCGTTCTACTTTTATGCGAAAAACAAAAATTCTTGTCACGCTCGGTCCTGCAACTGAGAGCGCTGAGCGCATTGGCTCTCTGATCAAACACGGAGTCAATATTTTCCGGCTCAACATGAGTCATGCCTCGCACGACTGGGTGCGCACCGTTAACGCGCGGGTGCGCGATGAAGCTGAAGCACAGGATACCGATGTCGCAGTGCTCATGGATCTTACGGGTCCATCAATCCGCACGGGTGACGTGCAGGTTCCCTGGCAGCTCAAGACCGGGGATGTGGTCGAGTTCCGGACTGAGGAATCATCTGCGCCGACGATCGAACTTTCCACCACCGTAAATTATCCGGGCATTACCAAGGATCTAAAGGTTGGTGATCCCATTTCAATCGATGGCGGGTTGATCCAGCTTCGGGCCAACGTGGTGAACGGAAAGCGTATTCTCGCTGAGGTGATGACTGGCGGTGAAATGAAATCCCGTCGCCACATCAACCTCCCGGGAGTGAATGTGAACCTTCCTCCGCTGACGAACAAGGATTATGCAGACCTGGATCTCGGGATTGAACTTCAAGTGGATTTTTTTGCGCTGAGTTTCGCCCGAGAGCCTGCGCACATTCAACACCTCGAGCTGCTTCTTGAGCAAAAGAAATGTCCGGCGCGAGTTATTGCCAAGATCGAGAATCAACAGGCGCTGCATAATCTAGATGCGCTCGTTCAAGCCTCGAAGGGCATCATGGTCGCGCGTGGCGATCTTGGCAGCGAGTGTCCGGTGGAGGATTTGCCGATTATTCAGCGCGACATTATCGAACGCTGTTCTTATCATGGTCGCAAGGTCATCGTGGCCACGCAGATGCTGGAAAGCATGATCGAGAATCCCGTGCCCACACGCGCGGAGGTCACCGACATCTTCAACGCGGTGACTGAGCAGGTGGACTGCGTCATGCTGAGCGGCGAGACCAGTGTCGGCAAGTATCCTGACCGCTGTGTTGACGTGCTGAACCGCGTCATCCGCCGCACGGAACAGCGGTATCCCTCGGGTCGTTTTGCCTCAGATGCGCCGTTGACGACGAACAAGAAAAAGGTGGTGAAATCAGCCGTCGTGCTTGCCAACAGCATTCCCGGATCGAAGCTGCTTGTCTTCACCAAAGGCGGAGTCACCGCGCACCTTCTGGCTCATCAGCGTCCTGAGTTCGCGCCCATTTTTGCCTTCACTCCCGGCCTGCATGTTAGCCGGACGCTCATGACCGCCCGTGGTGTGTTTCCTTTTGTCATGGACTTTGGGGACAAGCCCGGTGCCACCATTGAGGCTGCGTTGCAGATTTTGCGCAGTCGCGGACTGGTTGTCGCCGGTGATCCCATTGTCATTCTCAGCGACGTGTTGCACGATGATCTGGTCGTGGATTCGATCCTGCTGCAAGAGGCGTGAAATCACGACGAGGCGGACAAGAGTGTCCGCGCTCCTCTCGCGGCAATGGGAACTGCGCGCTTACCTCTTCTTCTTCTTGTCGACCGTAGGCTTGCTGCCGGCGGGTTTGGCGGGGGCGGGCTTTTTGTTGTCAGCGGGTTTTTTGACGGCGGACGGCGGGGCCTGTATTGGTTCGGGTTCGGGCGACGGCGCCGAAGCGGGCACCGCACCGGTGGGAGCGGTGTCTTTGATTTCCGGGACTGGCGGGGCTGGAGTTTTATCACGCAAGATTTCACTGCGCTTTTTAAGAAGGGTGTTCACCGTGTAGTTGGAGACTTCAAAGACCCAGCCTTCTAGGGATTTTTCTTTGGCCAGTTTTTCCTCGAGTTCCTTTTTTCTGCTAGTGAACGCCTCGTCCTTCTTTTTCTTGTCTTCCTCTTTCTCATCCTTCTCAGGCGTGCGCTCGCTGGGAATGTTGGCGGAAACGCTGAAGGTGAGAAAGTCTTTGGACTCGCCTTCTTTGCCGGGTTCTTTGACATCAAGCAGGCGCACTTCGTAATTAAAGTCTTCGAAGGTGGTGAGCTTGGCGGTGATGGCACCCTTCATGAATTCAGGGGTGCCTTTATCTTTTGGCAGGATGTCATTGAAGGTGGGATTGGAGAGCAGATTGGCGAGGCCACCGGCCTTGGCGGTGTCGAGTTCATCACTGTTCTTCGGCTCCATGAGGGTGAACTCGGAGTTCTCGTCCTTGCGTTCCGCACCCCAGAAGCTGGCGATCTGGACGGACTTGAGTTTACGCACGTCAATAAAGCTCTTGTCGATCCAGTCCTGGGGATTGGGCTTGAGTTCGGAAAATCCTTCGCTCACCAGCCATGCTGTGCCATCTTCTTTGGCGACGCGAATAAAGCGTTGCTCTTCGGGTCCGCTGAAGGAGTCGGCGGAGGCACCGCCGCTGGATTCGATTCCTTTTCCGACGATGAAGCTGGCGAGGGTCTCGCCTTTCTCGTTCATGAGGTCAAACTGAAGGCCGGTGTTCTCCGCAGAACCGTCATCGAGGCTGAGCAGTTTGAGACTCGCGAGGCTATCCTTCGAGATGGGCTGGCCACCAGCAATCTTCAAATCTTGCAGGCTTGTCAGCGCCCGGCGGATTTTATCAAAGGAGGCCGGGTAGTTGTTGCGCTCGGCAACGGACCATTTGCCGTCGGCGAGGCCGAGGTTGACCTGTTTGTCGCCTTCGCGGATGCGGATTTTTTTGATGTCATTCACCGCGAGATCGGGCAGTAGCAGGGCGCGCTTTTTCACACTGGCGGTGGCGGTGGTCAGGCGGGCGGTTTTGCCCTGCTGGGCAAAGTAGGCGACGCCGACGAGTGCAGCGAGGACGATGAGAAGAAGAGTATTGCGTTTCATATCGGGGCAGAAATGCAGGTCAGATTATTATTTTGCGGCTTGGAGCGAGCGTCGGCGCAGGGCGAGGGTGACGCCGAAAGCAATAACGAGCAGGGGAACGGCGACGAGGTTCAGTGCAATGATCCAAGTCTCCAAGAGGTCCTTGCCCTTGTTTTGTTCTTTTTTGATGTTCCGCAGTTCTTTGTTGATGCTCGCTTGAGTGGCCATCAGCACGTCGAGAGTCCTCTTTTCATTCGGACCAAGGATGATGCTCTGGTTGCCTCGTTTGTCCGTCGTGACTTTCAGGCTGCTTATCTTCTGGACGGTTTCGTTCAGCTTGTGATCGAGCTGCTCGATTTTTGGGCGGTAATCCTTTTCCACGGCGTCCCGGATTTCCTGGAGTTTCGTGAAGCCGCGTTTCGTGGAGCCCCGGCTGCGGACATTGATGAGGTCTGCGCCGCCGTTGAGTTGTTCCACAATGTTTAGTAAGAGCGGGACGTTGTGGTTTACTAACGCGAGACGGCCCATTGGATCCTGCTGGAAGCAAAAACCGTCGAAGAGCATGTCGGCATCGGCAAAGAGATAGACGACGCCCTGATCGTTGAGCGCTTCCTTGAGATAGTTTGGCTTTGGCTCTTCCTTTTTGCCGTCACCGGGTTTGACGGGTGAGACTGCAACCGGTGCCGGGCCGACAAGTTTCGGCGCAACCGCAGGAGCGGTTGCTGTTGCTTCTGTGGGAGCTGAAATGGGTTGAGGTTCGGTGGTGATGGTCACGGGCGCTGCTGGCGTAGTGGTCGCTGTGGCTTCGTTTTTTATCGAGGAGGGTTTTGGTGCCCCGACATCATCCTGTGCGCCGCCGGTGCCTCCGGGAAGACCGCCGGGGAATCCACCAGGGAAACCGCCGGGAAAGCCGCCGGGATGGGCGGGGCCCTTCGGTGGCTCGGCGACTTTTGGCGGGCCATCGGGAAAGGCTGTTTTAAATTTGCCGCTGAGTTGCAGGCCGAGGATGAGTCTGCGTCCTGCAGGCTGGAAGTTGTTCAATGGCTCGCGACGGGCTCGCTCGGCGGTGGCGCTATCGATGTGCATTTGGTTTTCGGAGCTTTCCAATAAGACGGTGGTCTTGATGCCATCTTTCTTTTCGATGGAGAAGGAGCCGGGGGAGAACATTTGCACAACTTCGAGCGGGGCGGTGATCTGTTCGTTTTGGTTGATGTAATCGTGGGTGATGGTGAGGAAGGTCGGCAGTGCTCCGCGCTGCCAGGGGGTGCGCAAGGTCATGTCGGCAACGACCTGGCTGGCGTCATAGCCGATGCCCCAAGCTTTAAAAAGATCCTTGAGGTTAGAACTGGGGCTGGTGCCGCTGGGCGGCTGTCCCATCATGGGATTGCCCTGGCTGCTGTAGTTCTGCACGATGGCACACTGTGGATCAACGAAGGCGACAACTTTGCCGCCACGGAGCACGAACTGGTCAATGGCGAACTCTGCCTGCGGCGGGAGGTCCGCCGGATGGAGCACGATGAGGATGCCAATATCGGCATCAATCGAACTCACGCTGACCGTCAGCGGGCGCACTTTGTAATCCATCCGAAGCTGGGTGAAGACGGCCCATGGTGGTTGCTGCTGCTTCTGCATCATCATCAGCATCTGCTGCGACATCGCCTCTTCCGCGACCGGGAGGGGGGTCATCACGCCGATGACGGTCTGGTTGGGTTTCGTAACCTTGGCGATGGCGCGCGCGAGGATGTATTCAAGGCTTGATTCCTCGTTGGGACTGAGCACGGGGATGACCTCTTTCTTGTCGAGCGATTGGACAGCGAGGCCGAAATAGACTTTGTCTTCCTCCGCGTTCACGACGTGGCCGGCGATGTCATCAGCGCGCGCCTTGTCCTCGGATTCCGAGTCGGGGCGGGGATCGATCCTTTCCAGGGTGAGCTTGCCATTGGAAGCTTTTTCGAATTCCAGAAGTAGATCTTCCACCGTGGTGGCATAGCCCTGAACCCACTGCGGCATGAGGCGGCTGTCACGCGTGGCGTAGAAGCGGATCGAGACCGGTTTATCGAGCCCGGTGAGGATGTGCTTGGTGCCTTCGGAAAGCGTGTAGAGCTTTTTCTCCGTGAGATCGAAGCGGAGGTTG
>JANNQW010000374.1:0-7217 GCA_031400955.1 Verrucomicrobiota bacterium | reverse complement strand
AAGGACGAGCACGTCCGTCGCAAAGAAGGCAAGACCGTCAAATAATATAGAATTACGACCATGGCTGTTATCAATCGCAAAGAGCGCCACCGCGCCATTCACAAGCGCGTTCGCAAGAATGTGCAGGGCACTGCGGAACGTCCGCGTCTGGCCGTTCATTTTTCCAATCGCAGGGTCTACTCCCAGATCATCGACGATGTGAAGCAGCACACCTTGTGCGCCGCTTCCACGATGGAAAAATTGCTTCTGGCTGACAAGGCCACCAAGGAAACCGCCGCCAAGATTGGCGAAGCCATCGCCGAGCGCGCTCTCGCCGCCGGCATCACCTCCGTTGTCTTCGACCGCGGTGGATTCAAGTTTCACGGTAAAGTCAAGGCGCTCGCCGATGCCGCCCGCGCGAAGGGCCTTAAATTCTAAATCACGCACCCACGCATTATGGCCATCGTCGAAACCAAATCTTCCAGCTACAGACCCTCCGAACCAGCTCAGAACGGCGGAGAATCCTCCCGTCCTGAATTCGTGGAGAAGGTCGTCTTCATCAACCGTTGCGCCAAGGTCGTCAAAGGCGGCCGTCGCTTCAGCTTCAGCGCCCTCGTGGTAGTAGGCGACCAGCAGGGCCGCGTCGGTCTGGGCTTCGGCAAGGCCAAGGAAGTCGCCGATGCTATCAAGAAAGGCAGCGAGCACTCCCGTCGCAATCTTGTTCACGTCAACTTGCTCAACAACACCATCCCGCATGAAGTTGTCGGCATCCACGGTGGCGGACACATCCTGCTCAAGCCTGCCTCCCCTGGAACGGGCGTCATCGCGGGCGGCGGCGTCCGTGCCGTGTGCGAAGCCGTCGGATTGAAGGACGTTCTCTCCAAATCACTCGGCTCCAGCAATCACGCCAATGTCGTCAAGGCCACCCTCCATGCCATGAGCATGTTGCGGATGCCTGATGAAGTCTTCCGCAGTCGCGGCAAGAAAACGCCTGAAAAAAAGGCGATCTGATCCAACCCTACGCACCCATTTGCATCTATCATGAGGCTTCACACACTCAAACCAGCCCCCGGCTCCACCAAGCGCAAAAAGCGCGTCGGACGTGGTGAAAGCTCCGGACACGGCAAGACTTCCACCCGCGGACACAAGGGACAGAAGGCCCGTTCCGGCAGCGCCATTCGTCCCGGCTTCGAAGGCGGCCAGATGCCGCTCTATCGCCGGCTGCCGAAAAAGGGTTTCAATAACAACGCGTTCAAGACCATCTACGCCGTCTATAACCTTGACCGTCTCGCCGATCATTTCGATGACGGCGCGACCATCAACGAAGCCAGCCTGCGCGAGAAAAATATCCTCAAGGGCCGCTGGCGCCACAAGTGGGATGGCATCAAGATCCTCGGCGAAGGTGAACTGGCCAAAAAATGGACGGTCGAAGTTGATAAGATCAGCACCACAGCCCGCCAGAAAATCGAGGCCGCCGGAGGTTCCGTCACCCTCATCTTCCGCACGCTCAAAGACGCTGCCGATGCCAAAGCTGCCGTGGAAACCGCAGCCAAATCAGCCGCCTACGCGGCAAAAACACAGGCGTAAAGGATCTGGGACCATGGATGAAAGCCTGATCTTTCACCCTGTAACGAGTTCATCCTTCATCCTTCCGCCCTCATCCTTTCTTAATTAGATGATTTCCGCATTCGTCAATAGCTTCAAGATTCCCGATCTTCGCCAGCGCATCCTGTTTACGCTGGCCATGATCGTTGTCGTGCGTGCTGGCTACGCCATCACCATTCCTGGGGTGAACCCGCATGTGCTTCAAGCCTGGGTGGACAGTCGCGTCGCGGACAACTCGCCTGCAGCCGCCATTGCCGCGCTCATGAACGTCTTCAGTGGCGGTGGTCTCGCCAAGTGTGCCATCTTCGCCCTGGGCATCATGCCCTACATCAGCGCGTCCATCATGATGCAGCTTCTTACGGCGGTCGTGCCCTCTTTCAGCAAGCTGGCGCGCGAAGACGGCGGTCGTCAGAAAATCAATCAGTGGACCCGTTACGCCACCGTTTTTCTTTGCTTGTTCCAAGGCTATTTGCTCGTCGCGTCTCTGAAGAATCCTGGGCAAAACATCTTCCTCAACGGTCTCGAGGCCATCATGAAAACACATGGTCCGCTGGTGCCGGATTTCGGCTTCGGCTTCCTCTTCACCGGTGTCGCCACCATCACTGCGGGCAGTCTCTTCATCATGTGGCTCGGCGAGCAGATCACCGAGCGCGGCATCGGCAATGGCATCTCGCTGCTCATCGCCATCAATATCGTCTCCGACCTGCCTAATGCCCTGGTCAGCGTCTGGCGGACTTACATTGGCAAGCCCGGTGCTGGAGCGAACGACGCTCTCACCGTCTTGATGCTTCTCGTCGTGCTTGTCACCGTGATCGCCGGCATCATCGCCCTCACCCAAGCTCAGCGCCGCATTGCCATTCAATACGCAAAACGCGTCGTCGGTCGCAAGGTCTATGGCGGACAGACGCAATACATGCCGCTCAAAGTGAACTATGCCGGCGTCATGCCCATCATTTTCGCCCAAGCCATCCTTCTATTTCCCTCGCAGATCGTCAGCTTCATGTTCCCGGATAATCGCAACGTGGTCATCTGGTCGCAATGGCTCACTGCAGGCTGGCCCTACGTGATTATCTCCACGGGTCTTATCTTCTTCTTCAGCTACTTCTGGGTCGCCACCATGTTCCAGCCGAACCAGATTTCCGAAGACCTGAAAAAAGGCGGCGGCTACGTCCCCGGCGTCCGTCCTGGCAAACCCACCGCTGATTTCCTCGACTACACCATGAGCCGGCTCACCTTCGCCGGTGCGGCCTTCCTCACGCTGATCTACGTGCTGCCGCTTCTGCTTCAGCGCTGGCTTGATCTCAGCCCGAGCGTCAGCCAGTTCTTTGGCGGCACCAGCATCCTGATTCTCGTCGGCGTCGTGCTCGATGTCATGCGCCAGGTGGAGACCCATCTTCTCCAGCGTCACTACGACGGTTTCTTGCGCAAGGGCAAAATCCGCGGCCGCTTCGATCGCGCCACTGCAGGCGGACTGGCTGCGAATCCCAAACTTGTCGTCATGCTTTGGATCACCATTTCCGTGGTGGCGCTCATCGGTCTCGTCTACGCATTGATGCACGGACATTGAGGGCCGACGGCCCGGAATCAAGAAGTCGGAAGTCGGAATAAAAATCACAGTCGTCTGCTAATTGACAGATGGGTGAGCTTTTACCTCTTCAGTCGCATTAATCGCAATCTTCGACCCACAGCCCGGCTTCAGCAGTTCCGCAATCCGACTTCCGACTTCCACATTCAATGTCACTCTCGTTTGACCGCATCCCCACCCGCCACGGCAAGGCGATTGATGGCCTGCGCCGCGCCGGCGGATTGGCCCGCGATATTCTCTTGAAGGCCGCAGCACTCGTTCAGCCCGGCATCACGACCGGCGAGATCGACCGCTTCGTCGCAGCTGAACTCAAAGCCGCGGGTGCCACCAGCGCGTTCCTGAATTATAAAGTCGGCAACAAACAGTTCCCCGGCAACATCTGCATCGGGCTCAATGAAGAAGTCGTCCACGGCATTGGCAGCACCCGCGAAATCAAACCCGGCGACATCGTGAAGATCGACGTCGGCCTCAGCAAAGACGGCTGGATCGGCGACAACGCGCTGACCATTCCCGTTCCGCCTATTGCGCCTGATGTGCAGAAATTGCTCTCAGCCACTGAGGATGCGCTTCATATCGCCATCGACTGGGCACGCGACGGACTCATGCTCGGCGATCTCTGTCACTCCGTGGAAAACTACGTCCGCCGCTTCGGACTCACGGTTGTGCGTGATTTTGTCGGGCACGGCGTGGGTCGGAAACTTCACGAGGAACCGCAGGTGCCAAACTACGGCACCAAGGGTGCCAAGCCCCGCCTGCGCGCCGGAATGACCATCGCCATCGAGCCCATGATAAACATGGGCGTCGAGCAGACCCGGATTCTTGCAGATGGCTGGACTGTTGTCACTCTGGATCGCAAGCCCAGTGCGCATTACGAGCATGTTGTCCTCATCACCACTGGCGATCCCGAGATCCTCACCTGGCGCGAGCGCACCAATCCTCCGCTCACACAGCCGCTCTCCAGGGCGGTGGCGTAGGGGGGGGTGAAAAGGGACAAGTGAAAAGTAAAAAGGGATTGGGGAAGTAGCGGGAAAGGGTGAGTTTTTTTCAGTGGGAAAATCGCCAGGCAGTCACTTATCCCTTTTCACTTATCCCTTTTCACTTATCCCTTCCCTATGACCCGCTTCCGCCCCTGCATCGATCTTCACGAAGGCAAAGTGAAGCAGCTTGTCGGCTCCACGCTCAGTGAAGGGAGCGGGGGCGTCTCGCCCGTGCCTCATCTTAAAACCAATTTCGTCAGCGATAAGCCAGCGCGCTGGTTTGCAGAACTCTATAAGCGGGACGCTCTCAGCGGCGGTCACATCATCATGCTAGGGAATGGAAACGATGCCGCCGCGCGCGAGGCCTTGGCAGCTTATCCCGGCGGGCTGCAAGTTGGCGGCGGGATCAATCCCGGCAACGCCAAGCTCTGGCTCAATGACGGTGCCACTCACGTCATTGTCACCTCATGGCTCTTCGACCAGCACGCGAAATTTCATCAGTCAAAGCTCGATGCCATGGTGAAAGCGGTGGGCGTGGAGCGACTGGTCATTGACTTGAGTTGCAAGGCCACGCAGGACGGCTGGGTGGTCGCCATGAATCGCTGGCAGACGCTGACCGATCTCATCGTGGACAAAGAACTCTTGAACCGGCTCGCTCCGTTCTGCGCCGAGTTTCTCATCCATGCCGTTGATGTGGAGGGCAATTGCCAGGGAATCGACGAAGCGCTGGTGCGCTGTCTTGGAGTCTGGTGTGACAAGCCCGTGACTTACGCCGGCGGCGCGCGTGATTTGAATGACTTGAATCGCGTGCAACAACTGAGCGAAGGCAAAGTGGATGTCACCATCGGCAGCGCCCTGGACATCTTCGGGGGCGGCGCAAGCTACGAAGACTGCGTGACCTTCAACCGGCGAGCTTGAATCAGATTTTTTGAACCGGCTTCAAATGAAAAGCACATCAGATCAAGAATTTTCCCGCCCCGTCACCGCAGGAAAATTCACTCGCGGCAAATATTTGTGCGATTGTGGGGACTGACCCGAATAAAGCCGGTCGTTCCGCCGGTCACAAATGCAACCGGCGTCAACGTCTGGCGCAGATCCTTTTTGCCACGGTTTACATTTCCCGCCCAGCGGACAATCCGCCGCACAATCGGCCGGCTGTCCCATCGGAAGTGGGAAATCGGAGGCTCGCACCATTCAAAGGAGGGATCGTAGTCCGTGCAGATCAGCGAGATCTCCTGCGGCACCCGCAGTCTCCGTTGAGCCAGGAATTGTTGCGCGGCTGTGAAAAGCCCGACTTCATCAATAAGCAGCGCCGTGGGCGGAGTCACTTGAAACAATGCATCCAAGTGTGAGTGAAAGCCATGGGACGTTTCCTGCCAGGCCGGCAGATTATAATCGCTGACCGCCAATCCCTGTGCCGCCAGTTCATCCAGAAAGGCCTGCTCAGCCGCGCCGGGTTTCGGCAAGCGACGTCGCGGACGCGCCATCAGCACGATCCGGCGATGGCCCATCTTCACCAACTCCCGCACGACATTCAAATAAGCAGACCGCTTGTCAGGACCCACCGCTGCGATCGGCAGACCGCCCCTCCGTCCGAACAAAGCGAAGGCCGGAAACGGCTGCGAGCTGAACCATTCCAGCACCGGGCGCGATCCCGCCATAACGATCCATGCATCCGCCTCGGTTTGCTCCACCATGCGGGCGATGCGTTTCACATTCATGCCAAGTTCGACCAAGGTCTTTGGCAAGTTTGTGACCGAGTGGCCGTCCTCCTCCAGCTCGTGCCGGAGTTCCACCATGTATGCCAGTTGCCGGTCCGCCGGTTCGTTCAGCAGGATTGCCAAGCGCAGGGATCTTTGGATCGCTCTCTCCGCCGGAATCCGGATGCGCCGCTGTCGGCGTGGGCCGGCTGCTTCCAGCACGCCCTCCAGCTCCAATTCAACCAACGCGGCATCGATCAACTTGCCGCTCACGCCCAGTTCGGCAGCCAGCCGCGTCCGCCCCGGCATGACACCGCTCCAGCGTCCCGATGCCAGCAGTTCCCGAAGGTGGCTGGCCACTTGTTGGCTGCCGGATAGCACTTTGAAAACGGACATGGTATTGATTCCAGATGCGAAATCTGTCCGAAATGGGAGCCAGTTGTCAAACAACAATTTGCTTGGTGGCAAAAATAATAGGGCGACGTTTCCATCGTTTCAAAAAATCCTAGGTTATGAAAAAGCCAATATTATTTGGCCGTCCTTCCCACGGCGGGCTCTGTCTTGCCCTGCTGTTAGCCTTGACCTCATCGGTCCAGGCTGCCCCGCCCGATTTCACCGCTCCCGGCGTGATCGCCGGCATCGACCGCTCTAATACCTTCAACTCAACCGCGCCAATGGGCGCACATCAAACGTTCTGCAAAAAAATCCAAGGATTCCCGCGTTCAAGCGTCATAACAAGTGTCACAACAAGTGATGAAAACAAAAAAAGCAAAAACAAAAACAAAAATGAAAATGAAAACAATGACATCAATAGCCTGGAGCAGTTTACTTATCCTGGTCCTGACGCTGGTCCTCCAGTTGAGCAGCCACGCGACAAAATACGCCAATCCGCAATCTGAGACCATTACATCGACCAACGGCAAATACACATTGGTCACTGATCCAACAACAAAAAACCACAAGGTGTATTCCAGCGATAACCTTAAAGAGCCCCTTTGGTCGTTTGAGCTCGATCTTTGGCACTTTCCCATCTACCTCGCCAACGACGGCAAAAGCGTATGCCATCTCGCCTGGCGTCATGTGAAGGAGGATAACCTCAATCAGGAGTGTGTGACGTTCAGGAGCGCAAAGGGTGTGTTCAAATCATACCCATTCTCAGAAATCTGCGCAGACCCGCCCAAAACTCAAGATTTAGGACCGGGTCCTATCGGCGACTTCTGGCGCACATGGTATCGCGAAGCGAAAAGTGATTCCGAAACTGTCACTGTCAAAACAACCCGTGATAAGACCTTCACCTTTTCCATCAAGGATGGGAATATCGTCAAAAACTGATCATCAGTCGATGACGCCGTTTACTTGGCAGAACAATAA
>JANNQW010000373.1:0-4419 GCA_031400955.1 Verrucomicrobiota bacterium | reverse complement strand
GGGACACTTTCGTTGCGCTGGCGGATGCGACGGCATACTTCATAACCGTCCATCTGCGGCATCATCACATCCAGGCACACAAAGTCCGGACTGTGCTTCTCGAACAGGGTCAACGCCGCCCGACCATCGGCAGCGGCGATCGCGTGAAACCCTTCGGAGCCCAGCACTTCGCAAAGCGCCGCCCGCGTGTGGTCATCATCTTCAGCAACGAGTATTTTCATAATCAGTGGATCGGCGGCCCTCCGCCGACATCTTGTTTAATTGGCAAAGTGAGAACGAAACGTGATCCGCCGTCCGCCACTTCTTCGAGCAATAGCGTTCCGCCATGCAGTTCCGCTAGGTTACGAGATATCGACAGCCCGATGCCCGTGCCGCTCACACCTTCGGTCACGTCATTTCGCACCCGCACGAACGGCGCGAACACAGTCGCACGCATCCGCACCGGGATGCCGGGGCCATGATCCTCAATGGTCAGTCGCGCATTCTTCTGGTCTGCCTGCGTCGCGATTCGCACGAAGTGTCCGCATTCCGCATATTTCTCCACGTTGGAAAGGAGATTGCCGATGATTTGTTCCACCGCGTCCGGATCGAATCTGAACAACTGCGGCGCATGCAACGAGCATTCGACAGTGAAACCTTTCGCTTCCAGTCCTGGTCGCCACACGCCCGCGACGCGCTGCGTCACTTCATCGAGGGTAGCGGCGCGTGGATGAACTGTAAGTTGGTCGCGTTGCTGCCGGCCAAACGTAAGCACATTGTGGATCAACCGGCTCAAGCGTGATGTCTCTGCGGCCACGACTTCGAGATGCCGTGAGGCCACGGCATCGTCCGACTCCTGCACGCGCTGCTGCGCCATCTCCGCGTAAAGCCGGATGTTGGTGAGCGGCGTTTTTAGTTCGTGTGAAACCTGATTCACGAAGGACACGCGCCGTCTGGCCTCACGCATATCACGCGTGCTCTCCCGAAGAAATAAAAACGCGACCGCCATCAAGGCGAATCCCGCGCCACCGAGACCGAGCAACACCGGTGTGCGCTGAGTCTGCGGCGCTTCATTCCGTCCGGGCCGATACGCCAGCCGCCACATGCCCAGCGGAACCGCGCAGTTTCGCTGCGCCACCGGTGCCGCCAGACCATCAGCACCAGAATCTCCCCACTGATGCAGAATCGTTTTTCCATCGGCGGATGTGAGCTGCATCAAGCCTGACGCTCTCGGAGCATCGTCGCTGGAAAGGCGATTCACCAGCAGCGACAGCAGCGCGGTCATCTCAACTTCAATGCCCGCGATGCGCCGATCAGCGCGCTCCTGCCAGAAGATCATCTGCGGTCCGCTGCCATAGAACCAGACATGCCAGCCACTGGCGAGATTGACCGGTTCCGGCACTCTAGTCTTTGAAGGGTTTTTTACATTGGGGCGCACATCCACTTTCTTGCTGTAGGTGTTTTGTGCACCTAACTGAATCTGATAATCCTGTTGGGCTGCTCCGCTCTGATATCGTTGGTTTTGCACGATCGACTGAACAGGAGACTGAGACTCTTTATTCGCCAGCATGGCTGCGGAACCAAAACGCACCCCTGACTCCCAGATGGATTCCGTGCGCTTGATAAATGCCGCCACCTCACCGTGAGCCACAGCATGATTGGACGGAAAGATCATTTTGCCTCGGAGATCAAGCAGGAACGCGTGTCGCACCAGCGGCTGTTCGCGGGGAAGTTCATGGAGCGACACCTCATCCAGCGTCGTGTCTTGCAACAGCAAATCGAAGTCATTCTCCAGCCGGTTCATTTCCTGTGAAAGCAAAACGTCCGCCGAACTCAGCTTCCCATCGATCACCGCATGCCACGTTTCCATCGCCTGTGCCTGCTGCTGGCGCAGCAGCATGACACCGATCCATGCCATCAATGCCAGCGGCACCGCGACCAGCAAAAGAAAAAGGAATGTGAATCGGAGGCGCATGGTTCTTGGAAGCCGGGAATATGAAACACGGAAGCTGGCCATGCGCCAGCATTCCGTGTCCCCGCCATCATCATTTCTTTCGAAGGCCGTCGTTCTGGTTGATATTCCAGTTATAATCTTCCTTCGACATTTTCCGCGCAGAGATGGCCTCACTCCCACCCTGCTTGAATTGCTCCTGACGAAGGGCCTGGTCATAGCCCAACTTCTCCAACTCCGGCGCTTTGAGCGTCTTGCCCTGTTCGACACACCATGCGGCGGCAGTGGTGTAGGCCTTCATGGCCTCTTCATGTTTGCCCTCGTCATTCAGCTTCACGGCGATTGCTTCTTTCTCGGTGCCGATGAGCTTCGCCACATCCACAAGCACCGCTTTATTGGTGCTGGCCGCGACCAGGCTGGCGTCTGAAACGCGGCGGGCTACGGCGCGAGTCGTGATCGTGTCCTCGGTTTTGGAAACAGCGTTGATGCAGGTGAGCTGCACATCGGCGACAGTAACATCTGTCTCTACAGCACCTTCGGGAATCTCCACTTCAAGCAGCACGTATTTTTCCTGCCTTGCGTAGAGCTGGTTCATGGTGACCGTCACATCCTGGCCGCGAATATCGGACTCGCGACCTAGCACGCGAACCGGACGAATGCCGTCCCCGCAACGAATGCGCACGTTGATCCGCTGGGCGACGACTGAGAGGATGTCGCCGAACTCACGCTGGAAGATGACGGCGAGTTCTTCGCTGTTTTTGATAAAGGCGTGGTTGCCGTCGCTGCGCAGTGCGAGTTCAGTCATCAGATCCTCGTTGTAGCCGAGACCAAGACCGAGCGTGGTGACAGTGATGCCCTCCTTTGAGAGCGCAGTGCCCAGACGGCCGAGATCCTGCGGCGATGACGGGCCCACGTTGGCGATGCCATCGGAGAGCAAGATGATGCGGCTGACCTGGTTTTGCTGCTTGTTCTTGCGCAGCTCTTCGGAACCCTTGCTAACACCGGCAAAAAGCCCGGTGGAACCATTCGCCGTGATGCGGTCGATCGCCGATTTCACAGCTTCGCGTTCGTTGAGACTTGAAGCGGGGGCGACGACCTCCACCTTGTCGGAGAATGCGATGACGGAAACGGTATCGCCAGGACCCAGACGATCCAGCGCCTGCTTGGCGGCCTCCTTGGCGTGTTTGATCTTGTCACCCTGCATCGAACCAGATTTGTCGATGACGATAGCGACGTTGACCGGCGCGCGTTTGGTGGCGGCTTCGAGATCGAAACCGGTGAGACCGACCTTGAGATAGGTGGTCATTTTCTTTCCGGCAATGATGCGCGGATGCGCGAGATCGGCGGAGAGCCGGACTTTTGGTGCAGTGGATTCTGCGATGACTGAGGTGGCGAGCGCAACCAGCGCGAGGATGATCGATTTAGTTTTCATAGGTGTAGATGTTTTAGGTTTTGGAATTCTGATGGGTGATTTTATTTTGACATTGGCAGCGTGGTTCCTTCGAATGGAAGCTTCGTCTTTCCGTAGTCGATGAGCGGTCCCAGCTCATAGATGTTGGTGTAGCCGTAGCTGTGAAGCGTGTTGAAGGTGTAGATGTTCAGCGAAGCTGGCGCGAACTTGCCCGGAAAGGCTTCGGGTTGGTTAAGGAAGTTGTTGTTGCAGTAGATGAGGATGCGCGCGGCCTTGTCCGGGATGATCCTCGCGAGTTCCTCCGCAGTCACGTCCGGGAGGCTGAGGTGCTTCGCCCCTTTCACATGCAGCCGGGCAAACATGGCGGCGCTCCGCGCGTCGAACACGATGGTGCCGGGCTCGGCCGCCATGCGAATGAACTCCTCCTCGGTCACACGGCGCTGTTCGCGCAGTTTGGCGACTTCGGCGGCGTTTTTCATGAAGCCATCATAGTCGATGAGGCGGTTCGGGATTTTCTGGTCGGCGGCGTTCAACGCGAGCGCAGCTAATGTGAAGACGAATGACAGAATAGTTTTCATGGCAGTATGGGTTGGTGGTTTAATCACAGTCCCATTGTGCATATATTCGCGCCGCATGTGTCAGCGCGCCGTCAGAAGATTGTAAGAAGATTGTCAGGGTCAGTGGGTCGGCAGCCCTCTGCCGACGTTCTGCGACCCCTGCATCGGCAGAGGGCTGCCGTCCCACTATACAGGCCTCGCGGGCAGCGGACCGGTGTCTTCGTAGGGCGTGGGATCAGCAACGTCCGCCTCAATAAACGCTTCGCGACGCTCGACGCAGGTGCCGCATCTGCCACAGTGAATCTCGCCGCCTTTGTAGCAGCTCCAGGTCTGCGCGTAATTTACTCCAAGCGCCATGCCGCGACGCACGATCTCCATTTTGTCGCAGTCAATGAACGGACGCAGTAAGGCAACTTCTGCGTATGTGCCGTGCTTCATCGCATCGGCCATCGCCTGCATGAACGGCTCGCGACAATCGGGATAGATGGCGTGGTCGCCACTGTGCGCCGCGATGACCAAGG
>JANNQW010000372.1:0-7843 GCA_031400955.1 Verrucomicrobiota bacterium | reverse complement strand
GCAGGGCATCACGCTTGTCACGCGAGGCGAAGATTTATTGTCCGCGACCCATCTGCATCGAGTGCTCCAGCAACTCCTTGTCCTGCCAGTTCCGCTTTGGAAACATCATCGCATCATCATGGACGAAAACGGAAAGCGCCTCGCCAAGCGCGATGACGCGCGGTCGTTGCGCGCGCTGCGGGAATTGGGCTGGACACCGGCGCGAGTCCGCGATGAACTGCGCCTGTGTTGATCATTGCCAGAGATGGAAGCCATGTTAGCTTCACACATGAGCACGCAAGCCACACCGCGCTTCACCGCCCGTGTTTATCGCGATGGCGAATGGTTTGTCGCATTCTGTCCCGAGATGCCCGAGGCGAACGGCCAGGGACAAACAGAAGATGAGGCAGTGAAAAGCCTCCATGATGCCATCGAGCTTCTGATCGAAGACCGTCGAGCCGATGCCGCGAAGACCCTTCCGAGCGGCGGCATCACGCGTGACCTCGCCTTCGCATAAAGCATGAAGCGGCGCGAGTTGATTCGTCGTCTGGAGGAGCATGGTTGCGCCATGAAGCGTGAGGGCGGCGCGCACACAATTTATTGGAATCCGAAAACAGGACGTCGAGAGCCGGTGCCGAGGCATTCTGAGATACCTGATCTGCTCGCGCGGAAAATCTGCCGCTGCCTCGAAGTGCCCTGGACGGACGAAAAACCTTGAGCATTTCGTGCCGCCACCCATCACTCCATTCCTCTGCCGCCATGATCCCCCGCCATCGAATCGCCCCCAACGGTCCCGAATTTTCCCAAATGGTCTTCGGCACCTGGCGGCTGCTCGATGCGCCCCCGTTGAGCCCGCAGGATATCAACCGCCGCTTGAATGCTTGCGTGGACGCCGGCATGACCACGATCGACACTGCGGAGATTTACGGAGTCTACGAAGTCGAGGAGGCGCTGGGCAAGGCTCTGGCGCTGTCACCGGGATTGCGAGGCAAGCTGGAAATCGTGACCAAGGCCGGCATCTATGTGCCCTGCCAATACCATCCGCAGCGCGAAGTCGCGCACTACAATGCAACAGCCGCGCGACTGGTGAAAAGTCTGGAAAAATCCCTCCGACTCATTGGCACCGATCATGTCGATTTATTCCTGGTGCATCGTCCGGACTGGTTCACGAGTGCTGACGACACCGCAAATGGATTGAATCAACTCCTGCGCAGCGGAAAGATCCGCAGTCCGGGTGTTTCCAATTACAACGTGCATCAGTTCGATCTGCTGAGCGCGCGCATGGAACAGCCGCTGGTGGCCAACCAGCTCGAGTTCCACCTGCTGCACATGGATCCATTATATGACGGCACATTCAATCAGTGCGAAAAACTAGGCATCAATCCGATGGCCTGGAGCCCGCTGGCCCAGGGCCGCTTGTTCGATCCCAAGAACGAGGCTGCGCAGCGTATGAAAATCTGCGCGGAGAAAATATCCGCGAAATACGATGGAGCCACGCTGGAGCAGTTTGCTTATGCTTGGATCATGGCCCATCCCGCGCATCCGCTTCCGGTGATCGGCACCAGCAAAATCGAGCGCATCACCAGCGCCGCCAAATCCTGCGATATTGCCTTGGAGCGCGAGGACTGGTATGCGCTCTGGGAAGCGGCGCAGGGACGAAGAATTCCGTGATCGCGCAACAGTCTCGTCTTAGCCACATCATCGATTTGGCCTGAGTTCAGCCGACGAATTTGAAGTTTTCTTTCCAATTTCGCAACGACGCGTAGAATCCCGCCATGCCGAAGCTGCCAAACTATCTGCTTGCCTTCATCACGGTCTCGCTGGCGTATAGCAGCCCTGCGGGACTTGGTGTCGGGATGATGCCACCACCGGCAGATCTTCAGCTCTCTGCAAAAAATGAAAAGCTTGCGACGGCGAACGCGCATCTAGTCACGGCGCGGCTGCTCGAGGAATCAGGTAAGCCCCGCGAAGCATTGAGCCATTATCTTGCGTTCATCGAGAACGTCGATGCTGACACGGCTCTGGTCGCGCATATCGCGGACATGGTGCTGGCCTATCAGAACATGGATGCCGCGCTGAAATTGCTGGAGGCGCAGATTCAGGCGCATCCGGATTCTCCACAGCCTTATGTTCATCTCACGCTCTTCGCACTGAAACACTCGGATGCGCATGAATCTCTCCCAGCCAAAGCCGACGCCGCTGTGAAGAAAATGCTGGGTAAGTTCCCCAAGGACGCCGCAACCTATGAAAATGCCGTGGCCGTGCATCTGGCGCGGGACAAACGCAACGACGCCATTCTGGTGATGACGGAAGCCGCCAAGCAATCCGTGAAGGATCCCGGCTTCTGGCTGCGCACGGGCCGCCTGGCCCAGGAGGTCTGGCCCATTGCTGTGGCCGACAAACGCGCCGCGCACTTGCAGAAGATCAATCCGTTCTTCGAGAAAGCGCGCAATCTGGCACTGGCAGCGAAGGACCAGGATGCCGCGATCACAGCAGCGGATTATTTTCTCTTCAGCAACCAGCTATCCACGGCCACGGATATTTGTGAGAAGGTCGTGAAGCAGGGCGGCGGACTGGAGGCCCGCAGCAGGCTGGTGCGACTTTACGAAGCGATGGAAAAGCCAGCCGATTTCATGCTGGCACTGGAAAATTTAGTGAAGGCATTCCCCAACAGCGTGGAACACCGACGTCTCCTGGCCAGCCAATATCTGCAGAAGCGCGAGGTCGAGAAAGCCGGGCAGCAGCTTGAAGCCGCGCTTCAGGAAGGCGGCGGCGAGTTGCAGGACTACCTCCAGCTTTGCAATCTGCTGCGCTTCAGCAAGGAGCCGGACAGATTCCTCCGCTTCACCCGGCGCGCGGCGCAGTTGTTTCCGCGCGAGCCTCGCGTGACTTATTTCAGTGCGCTGGCACGCAGCCGCGCGAAGCAATTTGCCGAGGCCGCAAAGCTTTTCGACCAAACCACCAGGCAGGCGGCGACCAAGGCGCCGGAACTGCTCGACGACATGTTTCATTTCAATCACGGCGTGGCGCTCGAGCGCAGCGGCCGTTTTGAAGATGCTGCCAGGCAGTTTGAAAAAAGCATTCTGCTCACGCCGCCGGATGATCCGTCTCGAGCTGCGGGCACACTGAACTACCTGGGCTACATGTGGCTGGAACGCGGCGAGCATCTTGATCAATCCGAGCAGTTCATCCGCAAGGCCAATGATCTGGAGCCAGACAACCCCGCCTACGTGGACAGCCTCGGCTGGGTGCTCTTCAAACGCGGAAAATTCGCCGAGTCACTCGCCGAATTGCGGCGCGCGGAATCTCTTATGAAGGAGATCACTGCGGAAGACGCCGAAATTCTCGATCACATCGCCCAGGCGCATGACAGGCTGAAGCAGCGGGCGAAGGCTGAGGAATATTGGAAGCGCGTGCTGGATTTGAAGCCGGACAACAAGCCGCTGATGGATCGCGCGCAAAGGGAACTCGGACTGAGCCCGCCGGAACCGGAGCACAAGAATGAGCCGCCGCAGGATGGATCGAAGTAAGCCGGCAGCCCCAACGGCCCGGGAAAGTTGATGGGCAAAGCCAGCCAGCCGATCACTGTTTTGGCTGATGCTATTCCACTTCCCACCTCTTGTGAGATGTGAAATCCGCGCCCGTATCCGATTCCAAATCGCTCGCCAGCCAAAGATTTGTCGCAAAACTGCCTTGACTCCATGACAGACACCTGCATTTCGTCAGCAATGCCCGCTCCTTCTACTCCATCCGCCCCCACTGCCGCCGAATTGCGCTCACACCACGACTGGCTTGAGTCCAATGGCAAAAAGGGCCGTCGCCTCGACAAACGCAACGCCAAATGCTCCGGACTCGACTTTACCGGTGAAAATCTCGCCCAGGCCATGTTCGCGGGTGCGGACTTCACCAACAGCAAACTTATCGGCGTGGACCTGACCGAGGCCGATTTGTCCGGTGCCAATCTCCAGGGTGCCAACGCCAACGGCGCGCTCTTCGACAACACCAATCTGAGCAATGCCAATCTGAGCGACACCTGTCTGGACGGCGCAGAATTCATCGAGGCCAATCTCAGCAACGCCCGACTCACCGGTGCCAAGCTGCCCGGGGCGGACCTGAAAAACGCCGACCTCTCCCACACCGACTTCACCGGAGCCGATCTCGACGGTGCGAATCTCAACGGCGCCAAGCAGGACGGCATCATCCTCGATGGCGCTTCCCTGGTTGATACGCGCGGCCTGGAATAAAATTTCCGCTGGCAATGAACGCGGAGCGTCAATCCCGCGATCTCATGTCCGCTTTCTCCAACATAGGCAATCTTCTCTCCGGTCCCAGCGGCATCCAGGAGCTGATGGCCGATCTCGGCGAGGCCCTGTCCACCGCGCCGGACATGCGCATGCTCGGTGGCGGCAACCCGGCCGCGATCCCGCAGATGCAGGCGCTCTGGCGCGAACGGATGCGGGAACTGCTGGATGACTCCGGCAAGATCGATCGCGCGCTGCTGAATTACGATCCACCTTCAGGAAATCCATTGTTCCGCGAAACCTTCGCCGCGTTTCTCAAGCGCGACTGCGGCTGGAACGTGACCCAGGAAAACATCTGCGTCCTGCCCAGCAGCCAGACGGCTTTCTTCCTGCTCTTTAATCTGCTGGCCGGAGAGTCCGGCGCCGGAAAGAAACGCATCCTCCTGCCGCTGGTGCCGGAATACATCGGCTATGCGAATCAAGGTTCATGCGCAGACTTCTTCACCGCCTGCCTGCCGCAGATCGAGGAGCGTGGCGCGCATGAATTCAAATATCACATCGACTTCGAGCGTCTGCGCATCACGCCGGACATCGCGGCTATCTGCGTCTCCTGTCCCACGAATCCAACCGGCAATGTCATCAGCGCCGATGAGTTCACACGCCTCCGGGAACTCGCCGGGCAGCACCGCGTCCCCCTCATCATCGACAACGCCTACGGCCATCCCTTTCCCGGAGTGATCTACAACGGCTTCCGCCCGCAGTGGGATGAAGGCATGATCTTCTCCATCAGCATGAGCAAGGTCGGCCTGCCCGGCGTGCGCACCAGCATGATCGTCGCCGCGCCGCCCATCATCAAGGCGCTCGGCAACATGAACGCCATCGTCTCCCTGGCCAACGGCAACCTCGGCCAGGCCATCCTCCAGCCAATGCTGGCGGACGACCGGCTCATCCGCCTTTCACGCGATGTCATCGCGCCCTTCTACCGCCACCGGTCGGATCACGCGCTCTCCATCTTGCAACATGAACTGGGCGACAAAGTTCCATGGGCCGTGCACTCGCGCGAAGGTGCGTTCTTCCTCTGGCTCTGGCTGAAAAATCTGCCGATCCCCGCAGCGGAACTTTATCAGCGGCTCAAAAAGAAAAAGGTGCTCGTCATCCCCGGCCATTATTTTTCTTTCGGACTCGACGCCCCCTGGCCCCATGCCGATCAATGTCTGCGTCTCACCTTTTCGCAGCCGGAGCACATTGTGCGCGAAGGCTTGGAGATTTTGGCGGATGAGGTGAAGGCTGTTTATGCGGCGAGGTAATCACTGGAAAGCGTTATCATTGCGGCTTCGCGCAATGATAACCATTTTCGTTAGGCCACGGGTGCGCATTTCACCAAATACAACCGGGCTCTCGAACATTCCAGAGCCTCAAATAAGCACGGTAAGCTGGCCCCGCAGCAGTGTGATCAAGTGCCAGCACAGGACTCCAAATTGTTCGCACAGGTTCTTTCGTAAAATAGGTTCCACTGCCACTAAGCTTCAGTGCTGGTCCAACGCTTAGGACGTAGAAGCCGACTGCACCAAAGAGCGAGCGGAGCAGATAGCCGAAGTTCGATTTGTCGTTCATACTTGTGGAGTAGTCAGATCTTATGACTGCGGCCCAGTTTGAGCAAGCAGGCTGAAAGCGTAGCACGACTTGTTGAAAAGTATGCATAGGGACATAATGTGAGATTTAACCCGTTCCAATCTGCTCCAACGTGATGAATCATTTTAAACTACTGCTTTTTGCCGCCTCGCTCGGGGCTGGGTTCGGACATGCGGCAACGGAGTCGCTGCTCATCGAGGCGGAACAATTTTCCCGCAAGGGAGGCTGGACCGTTGACACGCAGTTCATCGAGACCATGGGATCGCCCTATCTCATCGCCCACGGACTGGGCAATCCGGTTGCGGATGCCGGCACGGAAATCGAAATCAGCGAAGCAGGAAACTACAAGGTCTGGGTCCGCACGCTCGACTGGTCAGAATCGCTCGGCCGGCCGGGCGGTGCGGGACGATTCACCCTGCGTATCAATGGCAAGCAACTCGGCGGCGAACTCGGAAATGGTGCGGCGAGCTGGCATTGGGAAGAAGTGGGAACCGTCGATCTCGTCAAATGCAGGTCCTCGCTGGTTCTCAAAGATCTGACAGGGTTTAACGGTCGCGTGGATGCGGTGCTCCTAAGCCGGAAGCCAGGCTTGATTCCTCCGGTGAACTGCCTTCTGAAAGACCGCATCACATGGAAAATCCCGGGTGCTCCTGACGCGGTCCAGGATGCTGGGAATTATGATCTGGTCGTAATCGGCGGCGGCTATGGCGGACTCGGCGCGGCCATCTCGGCGGCGAGGATGGGCAGCAAGGTCGCGTTGATTCAGAATCGCGAGGTTCTCGGCGGCAATGGATCATCGGAAATCCGGGTTTGGGCCAAGGGCGATCTGCCGCCCAGCGAATATCTCATGGCGGATATCATCCGCGAGATCGAGGACAAGGCAAAATCCTCCCCGGCTCCCGGCGAAGAGTTTGTGGATGACAAAAAACTCGCGGTCGTCCAGGCGGAGAAGAACATCACACTTCTGCTAGGTCATCATGCGTATGGTCTTGAAATGAAGGGCGCGGAAATCGCCGCCGTCAATTTGCTCGAAGTGGCGACTGGAAAGATCAAGAAGGTGTCCGGTAGGCTGTTTGCCGATTGCACCGGCCACGGCTTCATCGGCCAGTGGGCGAATGCGGATCGCACGATGGAGGAGAAGGGTCGCATGGGCATGAGCAACATGTGGATGTGGAAAAACACTGGCACGCCCCAAACCTTCCGCGAGGAACCCTGGATGATCACGCTGGCCGAGAGCGGGTTTCCCTATCCCCAGCGCAACCATGCCGAATGGTTCTGGGAAGGCGGTTTCAACAATCATCCAATCAAGGAACTCGAGCAGACACGCGACTGGAATCTGCTCGCATCCTTCAGCGCTTGGAACGCCATCAAGAACCACGGTGCCTATGCCGCCCGCGATCCGGATCAGCATGCCCGCGCCAGCCTCGATTGGATGGCCTACGTCGGCGGCACCCGCGAAACCCAGCAATTGTTGGGCGACGTGATCCTGACTGAGGCCGACATTGATTCCAAAAAACAATTTCCCGACGGTTGCGTGCTGACCACCTGGTCGATTGATCTCCACGTTCCGCATCCCGTTTACACCAAGGAAAATCCCGAACGTCCGTTCATCTCGAAAGCGATCCACCGCTTTGCTGTGGATAAAAAAGTGGGCTACCCGATTCCCTACCGTTGTTTTTATTCACGCAATGTGCCGAACCTCTTCATGGCCGGACGAAACATCAGCGTGAACCGCGAAGCCTTGGGAACCATCCGGGTGATGAAAACCATCGGCATGATGGGGGTCGCGGTGGGCAGGGCGGCGGCGATCTGCAGAATCCGCGATTGCAAACCGCGTGATGTTTATGAGAATCATCTTGAAGAAGTGAAAACCCTGTGGCGCATGCCCGGCAACCAACGATTTGATTCCGCCGATGAGTTGCGCAAAGCCATCGAAAATTCTGCAAAATTCCGCTGACCATCGGCGGCGCGGCATGAGATGGCTGCTCGCG
>JANNQW010000371.1:0-5973 GCA_031400955.1 Verrucomicrobiota bacterium | reverse complement strand
TGCCAGACAACAAACGCTTCGGCGTGATTTGGATGAACTACCACGCCGTCGCCATCGCCTACAACCTCGACGGTGCGTTCAACGATTTCTGTCTTGACCTCGCGCCGGGTGCGGATGCGGCGAACGTGATCGAAGAAGCCGACCGTCTGCTCGCGCGCTATGGCGCAGCCGGTGCCTACACCCGCAAGGATCATGCCTCCGCCGCGCGGCTCAATGATGAACTGCGCGTGCTGCACGCCCTGTCGGTCGCGTATCCGATCATCTTCCTCAGCGTCGCCGCCTTCATGGTCAACGCCGTGCTCGCGAGGCTCATCCGCTTGCAGCGCGAGCAGATCGCCCAGCTTAAGGCGCTCGGGTATTCATCGCGCGACGTGGGCTGGCACTACTTGAAGTTTGCCCTCGTTATCGTGATTATCGGCACGATCATCGGCAGCATCGCTGGACGATTCATGGGCGAATGGTTCGTGAATCTTTATACAATTTTTTTCCGCTTTCCGGTTCTTACATTCCGCATGGACTGGAGCGCGCTGGGTCTGGCATTACTCGTCAGCTCCGCCGCCGCCACCGTCGGCGTGATCAGCGTGGTGCGACAGGCGGTGAATCTTCCACCGGCCGAAGCTATGCGCCCTGAGCCACCAGCGGATTTCAAACCCTCGTGGCTGGAGCGAGCGGGATTCACCCGTTGGTTCAGCCCGCAGTTTCGCATGGCGCTGCGCAACATCGAACGCCGTCCGTGGCAGGCGGTGTTCACCATCGCAGGACTGGCGCTCGCCACCGGACTCATGGTGCTGCCGGGGGCGATGAGCGACAGCTTGAACTACCTGCTGACCTATCAATGGAACATGGCGCAACGGCAGGACGTGGTAGTGTTTCTCACCGAACCCGGTTCGGGCAAGGCCTTCCA
The DNA here is from genome assembly GCA_031400955.1 of Verrucomicrobiota bacterium. GTDB lineage: Bacteria > Verrucomicrobiota > Verrucomicrobiia > Verrucomicrobiales > Verrucomicrobiaceae > VFKE01. The sequence goes on along the minus strand of JANNQW010000371.1, from coordinate 5,069 downwards.
CGATCTGGAACATCTCCCCGGCGTCATCACCGCAGAACCTGTCCGCAGTGTGCAAGCCCGCATCCGCTTCGGCCCGAACATGCGAAAAATTCCGATCACCGGCACGCCACGCGGTGGTGATTTGAACCGCCTGCTTGATTCCAAAGGAAATGCCATCGTGCCGCCCGACGAAGGCATTGTTATGTCCGCGAAACTTGCCGAAGTTATCGGCGCGAAACTGGGAGATGAAGTTCAAATTGAAGTTCTCGAAGGTCAGCGTGCGAAACGCAGCGCGACCATCAGCGGCCTTATCGAGGACTTCGCCGGTATCGCCGCCTATATGGACTTGCGTGCGATCCGGCGGCTCCTCCGGGAAGACTCCACAATCAATGGCGCCTATCTCACTGTGGACAGCGCGCGCTGGTCTGACTTCATGCGCAAGATCAAGGACACACCGCGCGCATCCATCGTCCTCATCAAGAAAGAACAGCTCGCCGCCTTCCGCAAAACCACGGGCCAGATGGTGAACACCCTTCGTGCATTCTATTTTGTGCTGGCCGTGATCGTGGCCTTCGGTGTGGTTTACAACAGCGCCCGCATCGCCTTGTCCGAACGCAATCGCGATCTGGCCACGCTGCGCGTCGTCGGTTTCAGCCAGCGTGAAGTCGCCGCTGTGCTGCTGGGCGAATTAACGATCCTGGTGCTCGCGGCTCTGCCCTTCGGACTGCTCTTCGGGCGCGGCCTGGTCGGCTACATTCTCTCTGCCGTCAGCACCGAAGCCGTCCGGATGCCGGTGAGGATCGAGTTGGTCACATACTCCGTGGCGTTGACCGTCGTGCTCAGCGCCGCGGTTACTTCATTCGCCGTGGTTAGCCGCATGCTGCGCAAGCTGGATCTGGTGGGTGTGTTGAAGGCGCGGGATTGAAATGATTCAGCAACTATCGGGATTTATGCTTACCTTTGCCGCTCATGTCAGAGCCTACGCGTGAAACATCCACCCCGCCCTGGGAAGGCCGACGCAATCGCAGCGCGCTGGGGTTGCTGCGACGCGTGATAACCTGGACGCTCAGCCTCGGCCTGCTGGGATTCATCGGTTACGGACTGCGACCCCGACCGGTCGAGGTGGAGATCGGCATGGTCGCGCGCGGTCCGCTCACCGTGCATGTCGTGGAAGAAGGCAAGACGCGCATCCGCAACCGCTACATTGTGTCCGCGCCTGTCGCCGGACAGATGCGGCGCGTGCCTTTGAAAAATGGCGATCTCGTGAAAGCAGGTGAAACCATTATCGCGCGCATCGAGCCCGCGATTTCACCGCTGCTCGATCCGCGCGCCAAAGCCGAGGCTGAGGCTCGGCTGCAGGGCACCGATGCCGGCAAACTTAAAGCCGCGCAGTCACTCGAAATGGCGCATACGTCAGAGAAATTCACGCTGCAAAACTGGGAGCGCTCGAAAAAACTCGTTCAGACAAAAAGCATCTCTGATACCGACCGTGACAAAGCCGAGCGCGATTACGAAATGAGCGCCAGGGAAACGCGCGCCGCCGAGTTTGCTTTGAAGATCGCGGAATACGAACTCGCGCAGGCCAAGGCCGCGCTGATGCAGATTGAGACTCCCGGGAACAGCACCACTATCGAAGTGCGATCGCCCGTGAGCGGATTCGTGCTACGCGTCATGCAGGAAAGCGCGACCATCGTCACGCCGGGCGTGCAAATTCTGGAAGTCGGTGACAAATCCGACATCGAGATCGAAGCAGAAATTCTTTCCCGCGATGCCGTTGCGATCAAGCCCGGAGCATCGGTGAGCATCGAGCAATGGGGTGGTGAAAAGCCGCTTGATGGCCGGGTGCGACTGGTGGAACCTGCCGCGTTCACCAAGATTAGCGCGCTCGGCGTAGAAGAGCAGCGTGTTATTGTCCTGAGCGATCTGCTTAATCCGCCGCCAGAAGCCCAGAAACTGGGTGACCGCTACCGGGTCGAAGTGCGAGTCGCCGTCTGGCATGGCGACGACGTGGTGCTGGTGCCCGCGGGTGCGTTGTTTCGGGAAGGCAGCGAGTGGAAGACTTTTGTGTTCGAAGGCAACTCGGCGCGCAAGCGAACGCTGCAAGCGGGTCATTCGGACGGACGGATGACAGAAGTCATCAAAGGACTCACCGTCGGCGCGGAAGTGCTCCTGCATCCGCCGGACACCGTGAAGGACGGATCCCCTGTGCAGAAACGGGTGCAATGAGCGGGTTTCAGAACTTCACGCTTTACGGAGGCTTGGTTCTGGCGAACTAAGTCCGCCCCCACCATGAACCTGCAGCCCCTCTACGACTGGATCTTCCATCAGAATGCTGATGGATCCGGCCTCACACTCAAGACCGCCGGTCTGGCGCTGGGCCTACTGCTGCTCGCTGGTCACGTCGTGGCGTGGGTGGCAGCGGACAAACTGATGAGTGCAGCCAAGACCTTCCCGCGAAACCGCGCGTGGGGCATCGCGTTGCTGGCGGTCGCCACCGTGTGGAGCCTGTTTCTTGTAATGCACATGGACATGGGCGAGTTTTTCACCTGGCGCCAGCGCATCCTCATCATCGTGCCAGTGACCTTTGTCCTCGTAGTGGTTTACGTCACTGAATTTCTCGCGGTGCGCGCACTGGGTGCGGTGCTGCTGCTGGCCTCAGCACCGGTCCTGCAAGCCGCATTCCTGCAACCTCAAACAAGCCGCCTCCTGCTGCCCATCCTCGCTTATGCATGGATCATCGTTGGTATGTTTTTTGTCGGCATGCCCTACTTATTGCGTGACTGGATCACCTGGCTCACGCAAAATCCGACGCGCTGGAAGATGGCCGCGCTGGGCGGTGCAGCATATGGCGCGGCCATGATCGTGCTAGCGCTGGTGCATTATTAAACGGAAAGAACGCGCATGGAACAGCTAGCAAAGCGCCCGCGCGTGCTGGTCATCCGCGGCGGCGCCATCGGAGATTTCATCCTAACACTGCCCGCCATCCGTCTGCTGCGCGACAACATCCCGGACGCGCACATCGAAATCCTCGGCTACCAGCCAATCATCGAACTGGCCGTCGCCGCCGGCATCGCGGACTCGACCCGCAATTTGGAACACGCAGCCATGGCGCGATTGTTCATTCCGGACGCGGTCTTGGATGCTGCGTTGCGCGACTACTTCCGGTCATTCAACCTGGTCGTGAGCTATCTGTATGATCCCGACAGCATCCTGCGGGGAAATATGGAGGCGCTGGGCGTGAAGACATTTCTGGAGGCCTCGCATGAAGTTATGTCGGATGGCGGGCACGCCGCAGAACAGCTTGCAAAACCGCTCGAACGCCTGGCGATGTTTCTTGATGACCCCTCGCCGCGCATCGCGGTGCCCGCGACGGCCATCGAAAAAAAGCCAATCATTGCCCTGCATCCCGGCAGCGGATCACTCAAGAAAAACTGGCCGGTGGAGAATTGGATATCGCTGGGGATTGATCTGGCCTCAGCATTTCCAGAACGCGAGTTTGCACTCGTCACCGGCGAAGCGGAAGCAGAAAGAGGGCTCACACGAAAAGTCGTCGAAGGCTGGAAAGCCGTTTCTTTTCACCATTGGGATCAACTTCCCTTGGTGGAACTCGTGTCCAAGTTGTCCTCGTGCCAGTCCTTCGTCGGACATGACAGCGGCATCTCTCATCTCGCCGCTGCGTGCGGCCTGCCCTGCCTGTTGTTTTTCGGCCCCACCGATCCTGCTGTCTGGGCGCCGCGCGGCGCGGAGGTGCAGGTTCTTGCCGAGCCTTCCGGCGATCTCGCCCTCTTGGATTTTCATCAGGCGCGGGCTGCGGTGCATGAATTCATGACGGCTCAGTGAATCTCGGAAACGTGTTACTGTAACGACAATTGATCCTTCTCATGAAACGCGCACTTCGGTTCGGTGTCACGATCATCGGCATCATTCTCATTCTTGGGCTCATATGGTTGAACGCGCGGATCTATTCGGTGCCACGCGGCGCTGCCATGCGCGGGGTCATCGCCGAAGATGCCACGGCACAACTTGCCAATATCGGACAGCGATTGCGAGCAGGTGAAGGCTCAATGATGCAGGGGATATTCCCTGAAGGCTGGTTTTTCAGCCACGCGCTCTATGGCTATGCGTGGATAAATGTCGGGTTGCAAACAACCGACGAAACCTTGAAGAAGCGGGCCGCGACGGAAGCGCGCTGGGTGTTGCAGCAGATGGCGACCCCCGAGGGATTGGCGCCGTTTCTAAAGGCCACCCAGGTCGAGCACGGAGTTTTTTACCTCGGCTGGAAGAATCGCCTGCTTGGGGGATTGCTCGCGCTGCTGCCTGAGTCAGCTCGCAACGCAGATGAAGTTGCCGACTTTCACAGAGACAGCGAGCTGCTCGCAGCGGCATTTCGTGCGACGCCCACGCTGCATCTTGATGCCTATCCGGATCAATCGTGGCCATGCGACAATGTGATCGCCCTAGCGTCGCTCCGTCTGCATGACCATCTTTTCGGGGCCAAGTATGGCGACATCATCGAGGCATGGCTCTCGTTTACCAAGCAGCATCTCGATCCAAACACGGCGCTCGTCGTTCATCGCATCAACAGTCGGACTGGCGAAATGCTCATAGCAGCACGGGCCTCGTCGCAGGTCTATATTCTCTCGTTCCTGCCAGAACTCAGCCCGGATTTCGCCCGCGACCAGTATGAAAAATTCCGGAGGATCTTCGTGGAAAATTGGCTCGGCTATTTGCCAGTGCGCGAATATCCGAAAGGCATCCACGGAAAGGGAGATGTGGACACCGGGCCGCTCATCCTCGGCATCAGCCCCTCGGCGACTGTGGTTTCCATCGCGGCAGGGCGGGCGAACGGCGACTTTGAACTAGCGGAACGTTCCGTTATTTTGAGCGAGACAATAGGCGCACCATGGACAGCAGACGGAGAGAAAAGTTTCGGGTTTGGCCGCATCGTCGTCGCGGATGCTTTCCTCGTATGGGGTAAAACACTTGTCCCTTGGTCCCACACGCCACCGACCGATTTTGCACCGACGACCCCAACGTGGTGGCGCTGGCGGATCCACGCCATCTCGTTGCTGACCGCTGCGCTTATCTGG
>JANNQW010000370.1:0-4524 GCA_031400955.1 Verrucomicrobiota bacterium | reverse complement strand
CGCGGTCCTGTACCTTCTCGATGAAAAACGTCAACTGCTCGTGCCCCGGCACAACACCACGGACTGCCCTCCGCTCATTGCGCTGCCGGAACGCATCATCAGCCAGGCTCAGGTCAACGACGGAACCCTCTCCAGCTTTCTGAGCCTGCACAGCATCCCAACGCACGAAGGCGTTCTGGGCGAAGTATTCACCTCACAGCGCGCACAGAAGGTCGATGACCTCCGGCTTCATCCAAACTTTAACGGCGCGACCAATCCCTTCCAGCAGCACATCGCCGCCATGATTGCGCCGCTGCTCCACGGTTCACGCAGCCTCGGCGTCCTCGCCGCCGCATCGCCCGAGGCCCCGCCCTTCTCCCAGCACGCGCTGGAAATGTTCGCCTCGCTTGCCGAGCAGATCGGCTTCGCTCTCGGCAATGCCCAGGCGCATCACGAAGCCAGCGCCAAGGACTCGATCGAAGCCGAGTTGCGCAGCGCCAGCGAAATCCAACGTATTCTTCTTCCGCAAAAATCACCGGACACGCCGGGCCTGGAGATCATCGGACACAATATCCCCGCCCGACTCGTCTCCGGAGATTACTACGACTTTTTTCCCATAGGCAACGCACATATCGGAATCGTGATCGCGGACGTCTGTGGCAAAGGCATCGCCGCCGCGCTCATCACCGCCATGTGCCGCAGCGTCCTGCGCTCCCATGCCCGCGGCCTGCTCAGCCCCGCCAGCGTGCTCGGCGCAGTGAACCGCAACCTCTTTCCCGACATCCGCGAGGATATGTTCATCACCGCCGCCTATATCGTCGCCGCATCGGATGGCAGCAGTCTCACCCTCGCGCGCGCGGGTCACACCACGCCGCTGATCTGGCGTCAACGCACCGGCAAGGTGGAAGAAGTCGCATCGCCCGGCCTGGCCGTTGGCATCGACAAGGGCGATGTCTTCGAACGCGTCACGCGCGATGTCACCCTCTCGCTCGAGAGCGGCGACGTGCTGCTGCTCTACACCGATGGCGTGAACGAAGCCAGCGATCAAAAGGAACTGCTGTTCGGCGAAGAACGCATCAACGAAATCCTCGCCCAAACCGCGCCACTAGGCGCGCAAGCCGTCATCGACACCCTTTGCAAGTCCGTGCACGAGTTCCTGGCCGGAGAACCGCAGAATGACGACATTACCTTGGTCGTCATCCGGCGGAAATAACGAATAGGAGCGGGATCATTCTTTCCCAGATGTGTCGCCGGGCATGGGTTGCGTCAACGACTCTTCTGGATTCCAATCCAACACCCGCGAGCGAAACTCGTCCGGATACCAGCGTCGCTCGTCCGCATCTTTTGCGAACTTCGTTTTCGCAAAGCGCGAGATCAGCTCCTCGAACATCGGATCGATTCCATTCTCCACTGTTCGCACCCAGCATCCGGCTTCCGCGAGCATCATCGCCGCCTCCTCCGAATCGCGCGGCAGCATATGTGATGCCTCCCTCGCCATCTTCGCCGCCACTTCACGATAATGAAAACGCGGACGGCCCCAGAGCATGTTCTGTTTCAACCGCATGATTTCAAATGCAGCCGGGCGGAGGGAAATGGGGGTGGTCGGAACTTCTTCCTTCCATATCTTTTCTCCCGATTCACTCCAATTCCAAGAGCCTACTTTCCCTTTGTAATTATAGCAGCGCATCAACTGCATATCCTCGGCAGGAAAGCTTCCATTCCAACACGCGGCATCAGGGTCACCCTCGGCTCCGAATAACTCCATCCCATACCAGCGATGATAGCGCGCAGCCTCCATCAGACACCGCGCACGAACTTCCCGGCTAACAGCGCGACTTTGCGCCCGGCGGTAGAGTGAAACATAGCGATCAAAAAATGGAACCAGCTCAGGCGGATAGAATTCCCGCGCGCGGGTGAAGTAGGCTTCTCGCGCGAGCCTGCGGGCCACCACGTAAAGAAAGCTGTTCATAGGCTTATAAATTACCGTCTCGCGGAACCCGCCGGCCCACCAGTTGGTCTGCGCCTCTTGATTCTCCACCGGCTTCTCGGGGACTGTTTTCAGTTGGTATTTTTTTACAAAATCCAATATCTCATCAGCCCTCATCAGGTGATCAACAATATACGCGGCATCATGCGGGCACTTCGCTTCCAGAAACAACTTGAGCGCCCCGGCGAAGTCAGAACGGGAAAGTCGCACGGTTCCGCATTCGGCCAGAAAGCGTGAGTTCCGCACGCCATGCAACCACCCAGACTCGGGCGGCTCCACGATATCGCTGTAATCGTAGATGCTCTCCGTCACGGAGGTGATGGTTGAGCTTTCCTCTTTGGGAAACAGGCGCAGTGCCTCGGAATATTTTGCAGCGGCCAGCTCAGGCTTCCCTCGCTGAAGCTCCAGCTTTCCCTGAATCCAGAGCGCTTCCCAAGTCTTCGCCCCGAGCGCCAGAAATTTCCGCGCCAGTTCATACTCGGCCACGCGATACAGGGCGATGCCGACGTCACTCATGACAGCATCATCTTTAACTTTTGCTGACTCAAGTTCTGCGCACCAGTCGGTAAGCCGCTTTTTAAATGGGTCATTGGTTTGATCAGATGAATCTTTAATATCAGCATCCTGCGCGAGCACCGCAGTGATGATCTCGCGGGTGGCGGCATCCTTTGCGGCCTCAGCGCGGATGACCGCATTGGGACTTCCGGCGATGGATCTCGCTGCCTCCAGAAGGGCGGCGAAATAGGCGCTGCGCGGATTGGCCTTGGCATTGTGAAAATGCAGGGCAAGGCTGGCGGGCGATCTCGTGGACGCTTTCAGTTCCAGCAACGCCAGTGCCGCAGGCTGCATTCGCAGGGAATCCGTGCATTTTTCTTTTTCGATCAAGCGGCAAACCTCCTCCAGCCAGTGCTGGGCGTCCTCGTCGCTAGCCGCAGTTTTGTAGAGCATCCATGCCGCCCAAGCCGACCGGTAGAGGCGCTGCTCCTGGGGCAGGCGGAGCAATTCCATCCAGACTTCACGCGCGCCCTTGGCTCCCTCGTCATGAAATCGGGCGACGCCCTTCACATATAGTTTAAACTCGGCGGGGATATTTTCCGGCCAGTCCTGATTTTTTATCCAAGGCAAATCAGCCGCCGCGAGTGCCGTCATTTTGTTGTCCTTGGGGAGGCTGAGCATTTCCGCGTCCTCCCATTGGGAAAGCTGAGAGTGCCTGATCTGTTGATAATTTGCCACCAGCTCCTGCAAAGATTGGTCCGGCAAATTCTTCTCTTTCATCACACGCTCGAATTCCGCCACATCCACTTCCAAGGTGCTGGGCAAGCGCTTCTCCCATTGATTTGTGGATTTCACCACCGGTTCCAGTGACTTGGGCGATGCCGGCACGTGACGAACGTCGGCTAACCCGAATCTCTTCCATGCTTCCGGCCCATCTAGCAGCGATCCTGCCAGACTAAGAAATGCAGAGGTCAGGTTAGGGCCACACGCAATGACCACCGATGACAGAACGGCGAGGGCGGAAACAAAAGGTAAAAATAATTTCTTCATGGCTCTATTTTCACCGTGAACGGCGCACCCGAATCCCCGCGCCGCAACCAGCCTGCAGGCAGTGTCTGCCCCGCTTTCAGTTGTAATGCTTTTACTGTCGAGAATCGAAACGTGCCGCCCGCGATTTCGTTCGCATGATAACCGTTCGCGCCATCCGCTGCAAGAGCGCCTGCAGATTCAATGCGAAAACTTCGTGGAACCAGCGCATCGCCGTCGCCCACGTTGTTCACCAGCACACTCTCCCAGCCCTCTGCGTTGGTTTTGAGAACCACCTCGAATCTCACGACCGGCTTTCGGCCGCGCACCACAGCTTCAAACTGTGGCCAGCTCCAGTTGCGCCGGTCTGCGGCCACCGGGAGCCGATACCATGCGATCCCCGTCAGCCACGCGGGGCGCTCGTTTTTCCACTCCGCAACCAGCGCCAGACATTCTTCCGGCGATGATTGGGCTTCAATCAGTTGCATTCCTCCCGGCGGGTCACTCTGCTCTTCAGATAATACATCAAGCCAGCGCCACGCAGCATCCACGATGACTGCGGAACCATACGTGGGCAACGCGACCCGGAACGGAACTCCAAATCGCGACGCCCGCGCCACCGCTTCCCGCGCCTCATTTGAAATCATCAGTGTGGCTTTTCCCTGCTCGAATAGATCGGGCCGGAGCCAGTGCACTTGCAACACAAAACCGTCGCCAGCACTCGCGAGTTTTTCAAATCCGGAACTGTGCAGCCATGAAGGCAGCGCAGTAAAAGTCCACGAGACACCTCCATCGTGTTTCCGGAGCGATTTAAGAAAATCCGCGTATTCGACCAGCAGTCGCGTGGGGCAATCACAATCGAGCTGTGCCTCGCGCAGATTCACACCCTGGGCCCGGGCTTGTTTGAGAGTATCAAACACGACGCGCTCAATGTAACTTCGCACCTCAACCGTCCAGCCTTGGGCGATGACTCCGGCTCCGACTCTCCAACGCACCTTGACAGAAAGCTCCGACGCACCTCGACGGAACGCTCCGAC
>JANNQW010000369.1:0-27813 GCA_031400955.1 Verrucomicrobiota bacterium | reverse complement strand
TGAGCGCACGAACTTATGGCGCGCTGTTTGCCGAAGCAGCGAGTGCCATCCATACACAACATGGCGTCATCCTTGATGCGACATTTTCCAGGCGCAGCGACCGTGATGCCTTCAGTGATCTGGCATGTAAAAATGGTTTTCATGTGATCTGGATCGAAGCGGTTGTCAGTGATGCCGTCGCACAGAGAAGACTGCGCGAACGCGAATTGGCACAAGCGGTTGTTTCCGATGCGCGCTTAGAAAACTTCGCCGGGCTCAGTGCCTCGTATGAACCGCCAGAGGAGATATCCGAACGCATCACGATGCACAATGAAGACCCTATGCACCGCGTGCTGCGGACGCTGCTGTTGGAGCTAGCGGACCGGCGAGCACGGTTTTTGTAGTGCGGCTTTCGACGGTGGTCTTGCGCTGGCCTCTGAATCTGTCATGCTAAATGTTATCGTAAGACCGACTCCCATGAAACACCGCCTTGCTCTTCTGACTGCCCTGGCCTGTTTGTTGAATTCATGCCTCTTTACCGAGCCGGTTTTTGACAAGGGCTTCGAAAAACCTGATCCGTCGTTGGCAGGCGTTTGGGTCAAAGCCGAGACGCGCAAGGATCCACGCAAGGCGGAGTTCGCCGTGTGCGTTCCAATGGGCGATTACCTGATGATCCATCACCCTGCGGGACCGGGCTCCGGAGACGGAGGCATCTATTACGAGGCCCGACAGCTCACTCTGCACGGGCGCAAGCTGCTTCAGCTTCGTCTCGCGGCGATGTTCAAGGAAGGCGTGCCCCAGCCCGCAGGCCGTGCTTGGACGCTGCTGTGGCTCGAGAGCAAAGGGAACGACGCGATGGAGGTGCGCGCCCTGCCCCTTGCGCCGGGGATTAATCCTCCCGACAGTGCTACGGCACGTCAATCGCTTGAGGCGAGCACCGACAGCTGGGACGCGCGCTTCGGAAAACCGGAACGATTTGAACGTCTCCCCGCTACCGAAAAAAACTGAGCGCTATTCCTTCGGGAAAATCCGCTGCTGATTCTCCAGCGAAGGCAGGAGACCCGTTCCTTCCCAAGACCGCCCCTGGGGAGCAATCAACTCGCCCGTGGTGAGAATGAGCGCGCCACCATGGTTGAGTTCCATGATGGATTGAAAAACGCCCTTGCCGTAAGTTTTGGGTCCGCGACTTGCTGCGCGGTTGCTCCCGCTGCCGATGAGTGCGGCGATGAACATTTCCGCAGCGCTGGCGGTGCCCTCGTCCTGGTTCAAAATGATGGCGGGAACTTTGAACTCGCGGGGCTTTTGCGCCGTGCGCACGTCGTCGGGCTTGTCGCGCTCGCGCAACGTGACGATGGTCTCGCTGGGTTCCATAAAGAGTGACGCCAGTTCGATCGCGGGCTCGAGTTCGCCGCCATTGTTTCCCCGGAGATCGAGCGTCAGGGTAAGACCAGGTGCGGCTTGCGCCATTGCGGCGCGCACTTCCTTCACGACGCTGGCGTTGAATTTCCGGATGGAGATGCGCAGGCTGGTGGTGAGCGTCTCGACTCGGACGTTGGGTGTGGTCAATGGCTCGCGCACGATCTTCATCGTCTGCTCGCGACCGAATGCGTGGCGCACGCGCAATTGCACCGCAGTGCCGGGTGCGCCGCGGATGAATGCGCCAACAAGCTGAAACGGTTTTCCCGCAGTATCGACCCCCTCCACGGCAAGAAGCTGGTCGCCGCTCTTGATGCCAGCCACCTCGGCAGGCGAACCCGGTGCCGGATAGCAAAAAATGCCGCCGTTTTTCTCCTCCACACTCATGCCAACTCCACTTCCCGAGGTTGCGGCCAGCCGCCGGATCTGGGTATAGTCAGAGCCCCGAATGTAACGAGTGTGCGCGTCATGCTGCTGGCCCCAAGCTTGCAGGGCGCTCTCCACCAGGTCGCGCAATCCCTGACGTTGGCCCGGAAGAGCCGCGAGGGCGAGCATCTCTTTTTCAAATTGGATCCGCGCTGCGCTGTCGGATAGTGCGCTGAAATCCCGGTCGTTTGGTTTTGCGGTTTCACCGAGTTGCTGGACAAGTCCGTGCAGCGCTTTCGTGCAAATCACGGGCAAGGGCTCAGGTTTATATGCCCTAGCGGCAACCTTTTGTGCAGCCTCGTAAAAAATATCGAATGCTGATTTCGCATCCTGAGACGCGTCTTGCGAGAAGATACGTGGAACCGTGATGCAAAACGCCACTAGCGCCGCCAGGAGGCGCAACCTCGCTGGTCGGCGGACGCACATCATTATTGCACGGCGTTCAGCTCGCCCTGCTTCTGCGCTTTCTTCTGCTCGAGCGCAGCAGCGCGGCCTTTCTGATAGGCGGTGTCGCTATCGACAGCCTGAAGATGCTGCTGGAGCGCCGCACTGCGTTGATCCGCCTTGCCCGATGACCAGCCGAAGAGTCCGCCCTGAGACGGATCACCGGTGGTTTCACAGGAAGTGAGAGTCAGAGTGGCGGCAAGTAAGAGATAAGTCAGGCGGTGCATGGCGATGATTCCAAAAAAGGTTCTTCGTCTTTAATTCAACGATCAGACATCCATACTGCGGAGCAAATCGGCGATCTTGGTCTCGTTTTGATTGAGCGATGATTGAGTGCTGCGGAGTTCGCTCACCTGAGTGCGCAAGGTCATGCTGCTGCCGCCGCTTCCGGCCTGGCCGAGCGCGCGATTCTGCTCGGATATCTCGCTATTCACTGTGTTGATTTCCTGCTTGGTTTCGTTCTGGAGTGCGAGCGCCGAACGCTTGAGGCTCTGCAGTTCGCTTTTGTTGCCGCTGGCCTTCGCGGCCTTGATCTTCTGCTCGAGGCTGGAGATTTTGTTGCTGAGCGAAGCGTTGTAGGAGCGCGCGTGGGCGTTAGTCTTTTCCGCCTGCGCGATGCAAGCGTTCAACCAGGCTTCCTGGTTCTTGTAAGCGGCCTTCTTGCGGGCGACGTGATCACCCACCGCCAGACCACCGAGAGCTCCCGCCGCTCCGCCGATCAAGGCGCCCTCCCAAGCGCGGCCGGATTGATTGCCGATGATGGCGCCAAGACCGGCACCAAGGAACGCCCCGGCTCCAGCGCCTTCCGCACGGGTGCGGGTCTGGTCATCCTTGATATTGGTGCAATTGGCAAGCAATGCTGCCGCCGCAAATACGGCGCTGGTTTTAAATACAGTATTCTTCATAGTGTCAGAGATGATCGTTTAGTGTGCCATGCCATTGATGCGACCTTGGCTAGCGCGCATATTAACCAAACAATTGCATTCCGTCCAAAGCTTATTTTCAAACTCGCGCGCGGCTTGCAATCTTGGCCGCGAGAGACGAACAAAAGCTCCATCAGCATGAACGGCAACATTGTCATCCGGAACCAAGGAGAGCTTCGCGCTTTCGCATTAGAAAAAAATACCAGCAGTATCGGCTCCGGACCAGCCGCCGATCTCATGATCGCCGCACCGGGTATAGAGCCGATCCACGCCGCGCTGACTTGGGAGCCGCGCGCCTCCACCTGGCTGCTTAGCGCGGCGCACTCGCTGCTGCTCAACGACCGCGCCTGCCCTTCCGATGCCGTGCTCGAGGATGGCGATCTCATCGAGTTTCCCGGCGGAGTCATCATGCGTTTCGGTCTCGCGCCATCACTGCCGCGTTTTGGCGACAAGGAAACGCGCGAAATCCCCCTACGTGGAATCTCAAAAATCATCATCGGCCGGGCCAGCGGCGACGCCTGGGGCGACTCAGGCAAGGTGCAGCTCGACCCTGAGGACGCGCGCATCTCGCGCATTCATCTGGAACTGGAGCAATCCACGCCCGGCGTTATTTTCGCTACCGACAAAAGCACCACTGGAACTCTGCTCAACGGCCAGCGCTTTGACCGCCGTCAACTCATCGTGGGCGATCGTCTCCGCCTAGGCGGCTACAACTTTGAATTCACCGGCATCGCGCTGCGTCTCGTGGCCAGTCATGGTGGGGCCAAGGTGGAGGCGCGCAACCTTTCGCTGCGGTTGCGCGACGGACGCCACATCCTTGACGACGTTTCGCTCGACATCGTGCCGTGCTCGTTTGTCGGCATCCTCAGCGGCTCCGGTCAGGGCAAGAATGCGCTACTGAAGGCGTTGTGCGGTGTAAATCCAGCAACCAGTGGCGAGGTTTATATTAATGGCGCGCGTTTGGACGATCCGCGAGCGATGGCCAGTGCGGGCATCGGCTGCGTGCCGCAGGAAGACATCGTGCAACGCGAACTCACGGTATCCGTGGCCATCACTTACAGCGCACGATTGAAACTTCCCGCCAGCATGCCGCGGGCGGCCATTGCTGATCTCGTGAAGGAAACCATCGAGCGCCTTGGTTTGTCAGAATACAAAAACGAGCGGATCAGCAAGCTCACCGGCGACCAGCGCAAGCGCGTCTCCATCGCCGTGGAGCTTCTCGCCAAACCCAGCGTCCTGTTTCTCGATGAGCCCTCGAGTGGACTCGACCCGAAGTCCGAGTTCGATTTGATGAGCCTGTTACGCGGCCTCACGAGCACGGACTGCACCGTGATATGCGCCACCCGCGTGCCCGAATGCGCGTATCTTTTCGATCAGCTTTGCTTCGTGCATGACAGCCAGTTGATTTTCAACGGCACTCCCGATGAAGCAATCAAGTGGTTCGGGGCTGAGAACGGGGTCGAGGAAATCTATCGCAAGATTGGTGCTGCCAATACAAAATCCAGTGCTGACTGGCGGCGGGAATTCGAAAGCTCGCGCACTGGAACCAGACCGCACGCCTGCATCGCGTCTAACGATAATGGTGCCGCCGTAAAGCAGCGAACAAAAAGGACGGGCTATCTCAGGCAGCTTGGCATTCTGCTGCGACGCCAGGGGAGCATCCTCAAGGCTCAGCCGCGCATCTTGCTTTTCCTTTTCGCACAGCCGTTGATCATCGGCCTGCTCATCCGCTTGGTTTTGAAGGATGCGGTCCTGCAAATGTTTCTTTGCGTGATCGCCACGCTCTGGTTCGGCTGCAGCAATGGCGCGCCGCAAATCGTGCGCGAGATCGCCGTGTTCCGTCGCGAGCGCGCATGCGGCCTGGGCTTGAACACCTATCTCCAGAGCAAATACGGATTTCTCACCTTGGTCACCTCACTGCAGGCACTGCTGCTGCTCGTCAGCGCGTCCACGGTGTTCAACAGCGCGATCAACTTGCGCCTGGCGGTGATTCTTGGAACTGCATGGGCGGGAGTCGCAATCGGCCTGGCTATTTCCGCGATGGTGCGAACGAAGATACAGGCGGCGATATGGACGGCACTGGTCTTCATCCCGCAGATTTTTTTCGGCTGGATCGCGATCACACGTTCAGAAATATCCGCAAGCGTGCGCGCGGCGAGTGAGTTTATGCCGGGTTATTGCGTCCAACGGCTCATGGACGCGGCTGACAAGCCTTATCTCATCAACCATCTCACCCTGGATTCACTGGCGATTATCGGCGGCTGGATCGTTCTCTGCTACGGCGTCACCTTGCTGGGATTAACCGGAAAGCTGATGGTAAAATAATATTTCCATGCAGACGACCTCCACCTCCCGCCTGCTCCTGCGCTTCATGGCGCGCTATCCGCAGCGCATCGCGCTCGGACTGGTGATGGCGATTGCGGGCACACTGCTGGGATTTGTCTTTCCCGGCGTGGCCCAGTGGTTTCTTGACGACATCATCCCGCACAAAAGGCTCGACCAGATTCTGCCTGCCGCATTGCTGGCGTGGGGTGCGTTTGTTCTGCGGCAGATTTTTTATTCGCTGCGCACACTGGCCAACAACGCCTTCGAACTGCGCATGACTTACGATCTCCGTTCGCAGCTCCATGACCGGATCCAGCATCTGCCGCTCAAGTGGTTCGACCGGCAGAGCACGGGCGATATTCTCACCCGCATGTCGGACGATGTTCCAGCAACGCAGCGTGTTATTCTCGATGGCGTGGATCAGGGTGCGCCCGCGGTGTTGCAGGTGCTGTTGACAGCCAGCGTGATGTTTTACCTGCACTGGAAGCTGGCACTGGTGATCATGCTGCCGATGCCGCTCATCGCCGCGGGTGGATGGATTTACGCCCGATGGGTTTCACCCCGGGCCCGCGAGGCGCGGGAGGCGGCGAGCGGATTGAACACGCTCCTGCATGACAACATCGCCGGCATTCGCCAGATCAAGAGCTACACGCTGGAGGAGCAGACGCAGCAGGACTTCAATGAGAGCAGCGGCCACTATCGCGCGCAGCAGACAAAGCTACAGCGGGCGTGGGCCGTTTATGCACCGGGCATGGGTTTGATGGGTGACACTGGCGTAATTCTGCTCATGGGCTTTGGCGCCTGGTGGGCCATTCAAGGCGAGATCACCATCGGTCAACTCGGGCAGTTTCTGCTGCTCATCGGCATGTTGTATGAACCGATCGGGCGGATGCACGGCATCAATCAAACCTTCGTCACCGGCCTGGCCTGTGCGCGACGCATCTTCGACATCCTCGAATTGGACAATGCGGAGGATCTAAAGCGCGGAGAAAAACTACATGTTGTGCGTGGCGAGATTCGCTTCGAGAACGTCAGCTTTTGTTACGATGGATCGCGGCCCACCGTGAGCGATTTGAACATCACCGTTCTGCCGCGGCAGACGGTCGCTTTCGTCGGTGCGACCGGTGCGGGCAAGTCCACCGTCTTCCAGCTTATGACTCGTCTATACGAGTGCGAGAGCGGCACCATCACGCTCGATGGAAAATCCATTCATGATTTGAACAAGGCCAGCCTGCGTGATGCGATCGGCTTTGTCACCCAGGAGAGCTACTTGTTCAACCAGACCATCCGCGAGAACCTGCGGCTCGGAAAGCCGGACGCGACCGATGAGGAATTGTGGCGCGCGCTGGAACAGGCCTGCGCGAAAGATTTTGTGGAGCGCATGGACGGCCGGCTCGATGCGACCGTCGGCGAACGCGGGTCCAGGCTGAGCGGCGGTGAGAAACAGCGCATCTCCATCGCCCGGGCTTTTCTCAAGAACGCGCCGATTCTATTGCTCGACGAAGCCACCAGCGCGGTGGACAACAAAAGCGAGCGACTCATTCAGCAGGCCATCGATCATTTGCGTGCGAACCGCACTTGTCTGGTCATCGCCCACCGGCTCAGCACCGTCCGGCACGCGGATCAGATTTATGTGATGCGCGAAGGCAGGGTGCTGGCACACGGTTCCCACGCGGAACTGATGACATCATGCGAGTATTACGCGGAACTGGTGAAGCTCAGTTTTCAGGAGGAGAAGTTGCAGGGGTAGAGAGCGCAGGAGAAGGATGGAATACTGGAAAATCAGAAAGCGAAAAATTCATCCGAGAATCTGTGTGACGACTTTGCCATGCACGTCGGTGAGGCGAAAATAGCGGCCCTGGAATTTGTAGATCAACTTTTCGTGATCGACGCCAAGCAGGTGGAGCATGGTGGCGTGAAGGTCGTGAACGTGGACGCCGCCCTCGATAATGTTGTAGCCGTAATCATCGGTCGCGCCGACGACAGTGCCGCCTTTCACGCCTCCGCCGGCGAGCCACAGGCTGAAGCAGCGGGGGTGATGATCGCGCCCGTAGTTGTTCGCCGTGATTTTTCCCTGGCTGTAGGCGGTGCGCCCGAATTCGCCGCCCCACACGACGAGCGTGTCGTCGAGCAAGCCTCGGCGTTTGAGATCAGTGATGAGCGCGGCGGAGGCTTGATCGGTCTGTTTGCACTGGCGCGTGATTCCGCCGACGACATCGCCATGCTGATCCCAGCCTTGGTGAAAAAGCTGGATGAAACGGACATCGCGTTCGATGAGCCGCCGCGCGAGCAGGCAGTTCGCGGCGTAGGTGCCGGGCGTCTTGCTGTCGGGGCCGTAGAGCTGGAAGGTTTCCTCGGTCTCGCTGGAAAGATCAGTGGCATCGGGCACGCTGGTCTGCATGCGGAAAGCCATCTCGGCCTGGGCCACGCGAGCGTCGATTTCCGGGTCGAGCTGCTGCTCGGCCTGATAGCCGTTGAGCTTGCCGAGCGCATCGAGCATGTCGCGGCGCACGTGCGGCGAGACGCCTTCGGGATTGGTGAGGTAAAGCACCGGGTCCTTGCCCGCGCGAAACTGCACGCCCTGATGTTCGCTGGGGAGAAAACCCGCGCCCCACAGCCGCGAGTAGAGCGGCTGGTCGCGTGACGCATTCTTTGACACGAGCACGATGAACGCCGGCAGATTGCTATTGAGCGTGCCGAGGCCATACGAAGCCCACGCACCCATTGAGGGCCGCCCCGGCACCTGATTTCCGGAGCAGAAAAAAGTGATCGCCGGGTCGTGGTTGATCGCCTCGGTGTGCATGGTGCGGATGAGGCAGATGTCGTCGGCGATTTTCTGCGTGTAGGGCAACGTGTCGCAAATCTCCATGCCGCAGCGGCCGCTCTTGGTGAAGTTCGCGAACGACCCGGCCATCGGCAGTAGGCTCTGGTTTCCGCTCATCGTGGAGAGCCGCTGGTTGCCGATGATTTCCTTCGGAAGCGCCTTGCCGTGGCCCGCGCGGAGCACGGGTTTGAAATCGAAAGTCTCGAGGTGCGAGGGCCCGCCCGCTTGGAAAAGGTAAATCACCCGCTTGGCTTTCGGTGCGTGGTGCAGCGCGCCGAGCACGCCGGGCTGGGCCGCAGCGTGGGCCTGCGGGCCGAGCAGTTTCGCCATGGCGAGGGAGCCGAGACCGAGGCCGACATTACCGAGAAAGTGTCGGCGCGTGGAGCGCATGAGGTCGTCGTAAGTGGGTTTCATAAGCGTTCAGCGATTGGTGATGGCGGCGTCGGAAGTGAGCAGGGTCGAGCAGACGATGGTCAGGGCCGCGAGCGCGGGATTTTCCTCGCCGCACACGGCTTTGGCCGCGGGCTGGTCGGCGGTGTAGTGCGCAAGCTGTTTCGCGTGCAGAGTGCGGAGGGCGGCCATCTCCGGCGGGGCTGCGGGACGCGAGGTGAGCAGCAGAAAAACGCGCTGCATTTGCGCCTCCACACCGTCCGGCTGTTCCTTGATCGCGCGCTTGGCGAGCTGCCGCGCACATTCAAAGAAGCTCTGGTCGTTGAGGAAAATCAGCGGCTGCAGCGGCGTGTTGGTCGTCAGCCGGCGCGGCTGGCAAATCTCGCGGCTGCCGGCATCGAGCATGAGCATGCTCGGCGGCGGCGCGGTGCGTTTGCGGTAGGTGTAGAGGCTGCGCCGGTGCAGGCCCTCGCCCGTGTCAGGCTTGTAGTCACCACCCGACGCGCCCGCCTCCGACCACACGCCCGCCGGCTGCCACGGCTTCACGCTGGGACCGCCGATTTTTTCCACCAGCAACCCCGCAGCGAGCAGCGCCTGGTCACGGATCGCCTCCCCCGCCAGCCGATACGACGGCCCGCGCGAGAGCAGCGCGTTCTTCGGATCTTTCTCCCGCTTTTCCTTCGTGCTCGCCGACGATTGCCGGAACGCCGCGCTGAGCATGATGCGCTTGAGCATCCGCTTCACATCCCAGCCGGTGTGCGAAAAATCGTGCGCCAGCGTATCGAGTAATTCCTGGTGCGACGGTGCGTCGCCCTGCTGGCCGAAGTTTTCCTGCGTGGCCACGATGCCGCTGCCAAAACACTGCATCCACAGCCGGTTCACGGCGACGCGCGCGACGAGCGGATTGTTCGCGTCCGTCATCCACTGCGCGAGGCCGAGGCGATTCTTCGGAGCCTTGGCATCGAACGGCATGATGGCCGTGGGCGGCGCGGGCTCCACCGGACGCTTCAGGTCCGGCGAGGCGTAATCGCCGCGCGTCAGGACGTAGAACGGGCGGGGATTGGGAGACTCTTTCATGACCATGATCAGCGGAAGCTTTCCGAGATAATCGTCCTCCAGATTCTTGCGCGCCGCGATCACCGCCTGCCTGGCCTTCGCGCACTCTTCATCCACGCGGGCCAGCCAGTATGCACGCACCGCCGTCTTCGCCGCTGTGTCGGCGGCCTGCGCCGCCTTGAGCGTCGCGGCGAGCGCGGGCTGATGCAGATCCGCCACCTCCAGCGGCGAGAGCGCCTGGCGGAAAATCTTCAGCTCGTCCATGAGACCGTCAGCAAAACCCCGGTCGTCGCGCGGTCTCGCACCAAGCCGCATCGGGTCGGTCGAGATGTTCTTGTCCAGAGAATCATGCCGCACCGGTGCAGCCACGGGCTGGCCGTCGTAGTAAATTTTCAGCCCTGCAGCGGATGAAGAGCCGTCATAAGTCACCGTCACATCCACCCATTTCCCCACTGGAAAATCATCCAGCGTCTCCACCGACACCGCACAGCCCGGCCACAGGTGGATACAACTCCAGCGCAGCTTGCCATTTTCCATCAGCAACTCGAAACCCGATGCATCTGCCATCTGCGAGAACATTCCCGGGCCCGTGTGCAAGATGACCGCCCGCTCCTTCCGCTCCGGCGAGAACAACCGCAGTGAAATGCTCAGCTCCTGATGCCGCGTGATGCCTTTGACTCCATCGAGCTGCAGCAACGTGTCGCCGTCGAACTTCATCGCGCCGCCCACCGCCCCCGGCACCGCCGTGAGCTGGCCGCCGGTGATGGACGCCGTCGTAGTCTTCGCCACCGCGTTCGGCATTTTCCCGCCGGCCAGAGCGTCGAGCGGAAAATGGTCCGAGGGCGCGGGCGCAGCGATTGAGGTCGCCGCCGCGAGCCACTGCTCAAACGCCGCGCCGCGAGCCGCCGGCACCGCCTTCGCCGCTGCCACTGCCGCGTTCAGCGCGGTCTGACGCTTCTCAATTTCCCCCGCGTGCTCCGGCTTGGCCAGGCGCATAGAAGGTTCCGGCGCCGTCGTGGAAAGCGAGTAGGGATACAACCCGGACTCATCCACCCGCCCGAACATCGCGGCCATGCTGTAATAATCCGTTTGCGGCAGCGGGTCATACTTATGGTCGTGGCATTTCGAGCACTCCATCGTCAGCCCGAGAAACGCCGTGCCCGCGGTATGCACGCGGTCGGACACATACTCCTGGCGAAACTCCTGCTCGATGGAGCCGCCTTCCTCAGTCTGCCGGTGCAGCCGGTTAAAGGTCGTCGCCAGCCGCTGCTCCTGCGTGGCGTTGGGCAAAAGATCGCCTGCGGTTTGCCAGGTCACGAACTGGTCGTAGGGCAGGTTTTTGTTGAACGCGCCGATCACCCAGTCGCGCCACGGCCAGACGAAACAGGCTTTGTCCGACTGATACCCATATGTGTCCGCAAACCGCGCAACATCCATCCAATCGAGCGCCATCCGCTCGCCAAAGCGCGGCGAAGCCAGCAGCGCGTCCACCTGCTTTTCATAGGCATCCGGTGCAGCGTCGCTGATAAATGCCGCGAGTTGCTCCGGCGTGGGCGGCAGCCCCGCGATCACGAACGACACGCGACGCAGCAGCGCCGCGCGATCGGCCTCCGCATTGGGCGCGAGCCCCTGCTCCTCCAGCGCGTGCAGGATGAAACGATCGATGTCGTCCTTCGCCCAAGCCCCGCCTTTCACCGCCGGCGCCGGGTGTTTCTCGGGCGGGGAAAACGCCCAGTGCCGCGTATAGACCGCGCCCTCGTCAATCCAGCGCTCCAGGAATCCGCGCTCTGCTTCGGACAGCGGACGGTTCAGTTTCGCGGGCGGCATGATCTCGTCAGGATCGGTGCTGTGAATGCGCTCAAACAGCGCGCTATCTTTCGATTTGCCCGGCACGATGGCCCGCTCGCCGCTTTTCAAAACCGCTCTCGCGCCTTCCGCCGTATCGAGCCGCAAGCCCGCCTTACGCTTCTCTCCGTCCGGCCCATGACACGCAAAGCACCGGTCCGACAGGATTGGCCGCACGTCACGGTTAAAGTCCACCGCGCTGCTGAACAGCGGCAGCGAGAGCAGAACACACAGGGCAATGGCGCTTTTTACAATCACAGAGTTTTGGAAAAATGATGAATTTGGACAGACAATGGATACGTGAACCGTGGCATGAAAATTTCGGTTTATACGGACAATTCTCGCACCCCTTCAGGCCACTGAGACAACCTTGACTTGATGGCTTCAGTTTGGCGGTGATGACACTCGTTTATTTGGGTTCCACGACCCCGATGATCGGTCCCAAGTCCATCCTGAAATCGCTGCGTTTGAGCTTCGTGGAGTGCAAACTGGAAATCGTTCCGTCGAGGAACAAGGCATCAGAACAATGCAGAACATCACGGAAAAACGTGGCGAATTCATGGAAGTTCACAGGAGCTTCCGAGATGGCGAAGAGTGCGGTGTCGGGCGAGGGAACACCTACGCCATTGCGATAGAGGCGAGACTTGGAATCTTGATTGAAGGCGGGATGAATTTTCCCGGCACGCAAGAGCAGCGGTCCTGATTGGGTGGCCAGCAGGACGCGCTCACGCAAGTTCGGATACTCAGATGATTCAATGATTCGCGCGCCCTTGTCGGAGACGAGAAAAACTCCGTTGGGCTTGAGAAAGAAATTACCTTCGGCGTTAGCGAGGTTGAGTGGCGCAAGCTGCTGACTGTCGGAAACGAAGAGTCCTACCGGAGTAAAATCACCGTGATACATTCCGGCATTCATTGCGAAGACGAGCTTTTTTCCTTTGGAATCGAGCGAACTCGAAAGTCGCTCGAAGCGTTTGAAGGGCTGCCCCTTGTCGTCGCGAAGAAAGAGTTGCAGGGGTTCCTTGCGCACATTGACGCGACACACGGTGATGCGTTTGCCGGCAATTAGGGCCTCGCTGTATTCAACGGCCACGGCTTCACCGAGCAGAGCTACAGTTGCGAACCAGATGACAATACCCCGATTCATTCAGAAGTTCCCGGATATTGGCCACCGGCTCACCCCTTCGTCCAATGTCCGCCCCGTGACAGCTCCACTTTGAGCGGGTTGGCGTAGTCGGTCTTTCCATACGCGCCGATCATGGGGATGCCAGTGGCCTTGCGCCACGCTTTGCTCATGCTTTCGCCGGTGTGACAGCCCCAGCTTTTGCAGAAGGCGTCACGGGTGAAAACGCCGCCACGGATCTTACCGAGGTCATCTTCATGCAGACAAGCTTCGGAGCAGCCGTAGATGGTATTGCTGTAGTCGAACATGAAGCAGTATTTGTTGCTGTGGCCGAAAAACTCAAAATTGCAGACGGGCATGCGTCCACGGGGCTGACCGTTGTTGAGATAGGCGATGACGTCGTTCCCGGAGCTGAACCAGACGAGCCGGACGTGAAATTTATCGCGCACGCTGGTCACGAGTGCGGTGAGCGCCCGCTTCTCCTCGGCGCCGCGGGTGACGAAGGCCTTGCGATAGACCAGCCAGGTAATTACGGCACCGGGATCTTGCGCCTGGATTTCCTGGATCCTCATGCGCGCGGGCCGGATGAAGTTGCCCCACCAGCGGTCGTGTTGTTCACCGGGCCGTCGGAGATTTTCCCACTTTCGCAATGCGGGACCGCCGCTGACGATGACGTATTCACCGCCGCCCGCAGCTTGCAGGGCAGGCGATATACCCAGTAAAAACAGAATGAGCACAAGTGCTTTGAACAAATTGGGGCGACGGGATGCGAAGGTCATAAGGTGTCCAGTTATTAGCGTGCGTGACGAGAAGTCGCAAGGCGGGTTTTTCGGTCATCCTCACTGTTGCATGAATCTCCCATGCAAATTTATTCTGCCGTGCTAATTTCTGCGTTCATGCCGCTCTTTCAATATGACGCCGTCAGCACTTCAGGCCAACGCAGCAGCGGCGAGGTGGATGCGACGGATCGCGGCGATGCCATCCGTAAACTGTCGCGACGCGGACTGCAACCCAGCGCCGTGCGCGAGGGTGCGGCGCTGGCCACCAAAAAGGAAGCCTCCGCAAAACCTGACAGAGTAAAAACCAAGGACGCTGGGACAACGGCAACCGGTCGTCTCGTGCTCACCCGCTCCCAGGTCATTCAATTCACGGAAGAACTGACCGACTTGCTCACTGCTGGGCTCCAACTCGAACAGGCGCTTCATGCAATGGAAAACCGCAGTTCATCAGTGCTTCAGGACCTGAGCCGGCGGCTTCGTGAGCGAGTGCGCGATGGCGTGCCCTTCTCCAGCGCGCTGCTTTCGGTGTCGCCCAGCTTTGGCGAACTCTATGCCAACCTCGTTGCAGCGGGCGAGGCAAGCGGATCGCTGACTTCCATATTGAACCGGCAGGGACAGTATTTGAATTCCATGGAAGCACTGCGCAGCAAGGTGGTGGCTGCTCTGATTTATCCCGCATTCATCGTGGGATCCGGCATCGCGCTGGGAATCATGTTTTTCACCTATCTGTTGCCAAAACTGATCGTTCTCATTAAGAACACAGGCGGCAAGATGCCGGCGATTGCGGAAGTGCTCCTGGCCATCAGCAATTTTCTCACGACCTGGTGGTGGGTCATCATCATTATGATTGTCGTGGCTGTGGCGGTGGTGAAAGTCCTGCTGAGCGATCCCGAAAAGATGAAAAGCTGGCACCGCATCATGCTGAATCTGCCGGTCTATGGACCGCTGCTGCGCACGCGCTTCGAGGTACAATTTCTGGAGACCTTGAGCAATCTGCTGTCCAACGGCCTGCCCTTGCACCGCGCCCTGGAACTGGTGCGCAAGACGACGATGAATCTCTTTCTGCGCGAGCGGCTCGGCGAGGTGGAGTCGCAAGTGGCCGACGGTGCCTCGCTCTCGCGCACGCTGGAAAAATCCGGCGTGGCCCGGCCGCTGGTGGTGGACATGATCCGCGTGGGCGAACAGACCGGTGAAATGGCGGAAGCCCTGCGCAAAGCGGCCGAGCGCTTCGACCGTCAACTGACCAAGGTAATGGAACGTGCTACGGCGGCACTCCAGCCCATCATCATCCTCGCTATGGCGGGCATGGTCGGCACCATGGCCTGGATGATGATCAGCGTCGTTTACTCCACCCTTGCGAACTTGCGCCAACATTGAATGATGCCGGCAAAAAAAGGCCAGGGAACCGCGACAGGCCGAGACCGGGGACCGTTGCTTCCTTCCGGACCTGGCGGGATTGGCCGGCTCGATCTCCGCAGCCCCTGACCGCCCGCAGGATGCACAGGCAGGCGATGCTGGCAAATGAGAAGTCGGCCCAAGCGGCAAAAAAGCTAAAAGGCTAAAATAGCACTCCAGTGCCACAAATGACATTATTCTATTGAGTTTGCTGAATAATTCCGTTAATAAGTGTTCCGCTACCTTTCATCGAACAAACCTATTCTGCCATGCTTTGGAAAATTCTCTCTAGTCTCTCTGTCGTCGCCTTGGGCGTCGGCTTGTGGTTCTCGTATCAGGATCAAGGCGCACTCAAAGAGGAGCTCGCCCAGAAAGGCCGGGCTGAGCAAAACCTCAAGTCTGTGAAGCAGGCACAAGACAAGGCAGCCGAGGTCAAAGACAAGAAAACCAAGGAGCTGGCGGATCTCACCAAACAGCGCGATGACACAACGGAAGAGGTCAACAAAACCAACAGCAACATCGAGCAGAAGCAAAAAGAGGTTGAGATGAAGAAAATCGAGCTTGCTGAAGCGCAGAAGCAACTCGACAAGATGAACAAAGAAATCCTCATTGCAGGCGACATTAAAAAACTTCTTGCCCAAGTCGAGGAACTCGCAAAACAGGTCAAGGACTCCGAGGCTGCCATCGCCAATCAGGAACAGCAACTGGCTTTGGCCCAGGAAAAGTTCACTGGCGTGTCCGGCCACGTCGTCAAACTCAAGGAAGTGGATAGCCGCCAGAAACGCGGCCAAGTGGAGCCCACATTCAATGCGCGTGTGGCGCAGCCTTTTCCTGAATTTGGATTTGTCGTCCTCAACAAGGGCAACCTCGGCGGCGTCTACGCCAATGCCATGCTCGATGTGAAACGCGGTAAAAATATCATCGCACGACTGAAGGTCCGGGATGTCGAGCAGGGCATGTCCGTGGCTGACATGATTCCAGGCTCCCTCGCCAAAGGTGAGTCCATCCGTTCAGGAGACCTCGTGGTGCCCGCCCCAGTGCCACAGACGCCCGTCGAACCGGCGCCAGCCAATACTCTCCCTGTGGGAGGCCCTCCCGGCGGCATGGTAGCTCCCGTGACGGGCGGGACTCCTCCAGCAGGCGGAGCGCCACCTCCGGCAAGTCCCGATCCGTTCGCCCCGCCCCCAGCCGATGTCACGCCGAAGCAACCCGGCGTGGAAGACCCCTTTGCCAAGTAACACCGCTGCACCGCGCAGATTGACTCCCAACCGACGACATCAACTATTTTCCCATGACCAAAGTATTATTCCTCCTCAGCGCTGTAGTGATGGCGGTAGCCTGCTTCTTCAGTTGGCAAAACCGCCAGACGTTCGTTGACACTCGTCTGACCCGTCAGAAAATCGACCGCACCATCGGAGACGAATACCAGAAAGCGGAAGTCGCGGCGAACGAAGTCGTCACCCTCAAAGGTGAAGTTTCCACCCGCGCCGGTGAACTGGAATCGGTCAAGACCCGTCTGGAACAGGCCCAAATCAAGCTGCGTAATGTTAAGAGCGATGAAGATCGCACCATTGCGGACAAGGAACTCGTAGACAAGCAGATCGCCGACATCAAAACCAAAATGGAGAAACTCCCAGAGGGTGTCACCATCGAGAACGTAGGCGAAAGTATTAACAAGCAAAAGATCTTGGTCGCGGAAAACGAAAACAAAGCCAAACAGATCCAGGAATCTGTGGTGGCCAAGGAAAAAGAACTCAAGAAGGCTAATGACGACCTCGCCGAAATCCAAAAACGCCTGGAAGATCGCAAGAAACTCTACGATCGGAACTCGCTCAGTGCCACCATCGTGGCCGTCAACAACGACTGGGGCTTCGTCGTCATCGATGCCGGAAAAAACAAGGAAATCACCGGCGACACCAAGCTGCTCATCACCCGCGGCAGCGAAACCATCGGCAAGCTTAACATCGTGTCCGTGGAAAACAGTAAAACAGTCGCCCAAATCGATTTGAAATCAGTCCGCCGCGGAATGTCCGTCGCCCCCGGCGACCGCGTCATCCTCGAAAACCTCTACCAGTAGTTCCCCATGCACCGCGCCTCCCGTCTGTTCGCGATCATACTGTTGACCTCACTCGGGTTTATCATGTCTTCTTGCGAAACTGAGACCCAGCCGCGTGGCCCTGCTGACGACGTCAGCGGCCTCCCTTGGAACTGCCAGATGCCAGGTGACCGCACCGGCGGCGGGATGCCGTTCCAGTCGCACTGATCACGGTCAGATGGCAACTCCCTCATCGACGCTCACCAACGTCTCGTCTTCCACCGCACCCAAGATCATTCCCGCGGCCACGGTGTTATTCGTCTGCTCGTCTACGAGCACAAAACTACCGGTGATGCGGTTCTGCGCATAAGGATCAAAGTGCAGCGGCGTCGCCGTGCGCAAGCGGATGCACCCGATGTCGTTCAAGACGAACTCCGATTGTTCCTGCTTCTTCTCAAAAGTGGTGACGTCCACTTTGTAGAGCAAATCCGTCACGCTGGCGCGCACATCATTGGTCATATGGCGCAGATGAAACCTCGACCGGGGTTTGAGTTTCTTGTCGGTGAACCAACAAATCATTGCGTCAATCAAATGGCCGCATTGTGGCGGCTGATCCGGTTTGGCGATCAAGTCGCCCCGGCTGATGTCAATCTCGTCCGCCAAAGTAATAGCGTAGCTCAAGGTCGGAAGCGTCTCGCGCTGGGGCCCCCCCGAGGTGTGGATATGTGTGATCCGGCTCTTCATGCCGGCCGGATACGCGATGACCTCGTCGCCGACATGGAATGATCCGCTGGCCACACGACCGGCAAACCCGCGAAAGTCGTGATAGTCTTCCGACTGCGGACGAATGACCCACTGCACAGGATATCGCGCCGCAGTGTCGGATTCACCTGCGCTAACCTGCACCGTTTCCAAATGCTCCAACAGCGCCGGACCCTCATACCACTGCATGTGCGGCGACTTGGTCACAACATTGTCTCCATTAAGCGCGCTCAATGGAATCGGTGTGAATTTCACGGGATTATGGAGCTTCTTTGCCAGTTCAGTGAAATCAGTGACGATCTTGCGAAACACATCCTCACTGTAATGCATCATGTCCATTTTGTTCACCGCCAGAACGATGTGCTGGATGCGAAGCAGCGAGGCGATGAACGCATGACGACGCGTCTGTTCGAGCACGCCGTGCCGCGCATCCACCAGGACAATCGCCAGATCGGCCGTGGACGCGCCGGTGACCATATTGCGGGTGTATTGAATATGCCCCGGCGTGTCGGCGATGATGAATTTGCGCTTCGGCGTGGCGAAATAACGGTAGGCCACGTCGATCGTGATCCCCTGTTCGCGCTCGGCGCGCAGGCCGTCGGTCAGCAAAGCGAGATTCACATGCTCGTCGCCGCGACGTTTCGATGATTCCTCAACCGCGAGAAGTTGGTCCTCGAAGATAGATTTGGAATCATAGAGCAGACGGCCGATGAGCGTGCTCTTGCCGTCATCGACAGAGCCGGCGGTCGTGAAACGAAGGAGGGAGGATTCGGTGGGATTGACGAGAGTTTCCATGGTTATTAACGAGAAATCTTGCTTGGCGCTTAAATACGGCGGCGCGTGGTCGTGGTGTGAGGTCCACGTTTCGCGATGAGCTGTTCGCACAGTTCGGTTATATAATGGTTAAAGCGCTGAAATTTGGGAAACTTGTCCCACTGATCAAAAGGATCGAGAAGCTCCGCATCTTTTGCAGCACCAGTTTCTGTTTCGACGTGAATGCGGATAAGAACTCTACAGCCCGCTTGTTCCCGAGGCACTGGACGGAACTCCAAGATGCCTGAAGTTAGAATCTGATTATCGAGACCAGTGAGCTGCTCGGATGAGAGTTGAGTGATGACGCGGGTTTCGACTCGTTTGTTGTTTACGTGGCGACACAATGCATGGCCTCGTTTGTCGACTTCAAGCTCATAACCGCCAAACAGACCATGCATGTTGTGGTAAGAAACCTTCGTGTTAAAGGGGTCGGGAAGGAATGCCTGGGAATCTTTTTGAATTGCACAAGAAACCAAGGCCACATTTGCAATTAGAATTGCCGTCACCTGAAAAAAATGCTTCCGAAAAGTTTTTGGAACAAAGACACTCATTATTTGTGGAATAGCCGACATGGCATGCGGTTAACTTCAAGGTTTGATCAGAAGTAACCCTCTTTTTTCCGGTCTTCCATCGCGGTTTCGCTGCGCTTGTCGTCGGCGCGGGTGCCACGCTCGGTCTGACGCGCAGCGGCGACCTCGGCCACGACTTCGTCGAGATTCTTCGCGGTGGATAGCACCGCCCCGGTGCATGTGGCGTCGCCGACCGTGCGGAAGCGGATGGTCATCTCCTTCACGCGCGGCTTTTCTTCATCGAGCAGCGGGATGAGGCCCGTGCTCGCATCAAGGAGCTGGCCATGGCGCTCAATGATTTTGCGCTGGTGGCTGAAATACAGGCTGGGCAACGGGATATTTTCCTGGCGAATGTATTGCCACACGTCCATCTCCGTCCAGTTGCTTAGCGGGAACACCCGGAAGTGCTCGCCAAAATGCTTGCGACCGTTGAATATGTTCCAAAGTTCGGGGCGCTGGTTCTTCGGATCCCACTGACCGAACTCATCGCGATGCGAGAAAAAGCGCTCTTTCGCGCGCGCCTTTTCCTCGTCGCGCCGGCCACCGCCGAGGCACGCGTCAAACTGGTGCTGCTCGATGGTGTCCAACAGCGTGACGGTCTGCAATTTGTTGCGACTGGCGTTGTGACCCTTCTCCTCCTGAACGCGTCCTTCATCGATGCTCTGCTGCACGGAGCCGACCACCAACTCAGCCTTTATCTCCTTCACGAACCAGTCGCGATACTCCATCGCTTCGGGAAAGTTGTGTCCTGTGTCCACATGGAGCAGCGCGAACGGCAGCCGCGCGGGATGGAACGCCTTGCGCGCCATCCAGGCCATGATGATGGAATCCTTACCACCGGAAAAGAGCAGCGCAGGCTTGGTGAACTGCGCCGCAGTTTCGCGAAGCACATAAATAGCTTCGCTTTCGAGGAATTGAAGATGTGTGATTTCCGGCATGGTGTTTAAATATTGTAAGTCACAAGTTTCGCATGAAGCCCGCACTCATGTTTCTCATCGCCTTTCGCAGGATCATAATAGGTGCGTTCATTCGGCAGCGAGAACTCCGCGAGATAGTCGTCCATTTCGACCTGAGTCCAATCTAGAATAGGGTTCACCTTGATGCACTGGAATTTCTCGTCCCACATCACCGGCTGCAGTGATGCGGCGCGTTGGGGATTCTGTTCTTTGCGCAACGCCGTGATCCAGACCGCCGGCGTCAGTTCCCGCATCCCGCGCTCAAAGGGCTCCAGCTTCATAATACGGCTGAAGATTTCCACTCGCTCGATTTCATCGGGCATCGGCACATTTCCACCATTGAGTGCGAGCCAGTGGGCGGCAGTCGTCTTAGGCAAATAGGGCTTCAAGTTGAGCCCGAGTTGCGTGCGGCATTTTTCTGCGAATTGGTAGGTCTCCGACAGATTCGAACCGTGGTCCACCCAAAGCACCGGGATGTCCGCCTGTGCCCTCACCGACAAATGTAAAATAACTGATTCGTAGGGCCGAAAATTGGTGGTGACGATGGCCCGCCCCGCGCCCCGCTCGACAGCCCAGCGGGTCAGTTCCTGTGGGGAAAGTCCTCGCACTGAGGCGTTAAGCTCTTCGATTTGGGCTGGATTCATCGGGCAGGAAGCTTAAACCACCTTACCCTATGTGGCAAGTAGGAATTATATTATTATAGCACCCCAGATTCCATTCCAGACTAATTTTAATCCCCTCACGCCGCACTCTTGTCCACCCGCTTGCGCACCAGCGGCGGACGATCACCCTTAACGACCGCTTCGGTCAAAGTCACGCTGCGCACATCGCGACGGCTGGGGATATCATACATCACGTCGAGCATGATGCGCTCCAGAATGCTGCGCAGGCCGCGGGCACCGGTTCCGCGCTTGAGCGCCTCGCGCGCCATGGCGACGAGGGCCTCTTTGTTGACCTGCAAGTCCACGTTGTCCATGCCCAGCAACTTCTGATACTGCTTAATAAGCGCGCTCTTGGGCTCCGTCAGCACGCGCACCAGTTCCTCCTCGGTCAGCGAATCCATGGATACGGTAACGGGAAGGCGACCGATGAATTCGGGGATCAAACCAAAGGCCAGCAGATCTTCGGGTTGCACATCTCTCTTCAACTCATCTTCTTTCAGCCCGCGAGTCTGGATGTCGGAGGCGAAGCCCATGGTCTTGTGCCCGCGACGGCGCTTGATGATCTGTTCCAGTCCAACAAAAGCGCCGCCGCAAATGAAGAGGATGTTCTCCGTGTTGACCTGAATATATTCCTGCTGCGGATGCTTCCGACCGCCCTGCGGTGGAACATTGCACACGGTGCCTTCGAGAATTTTCAACAGCGCCTGCTGCACGCCTTCACCGCTGACATCCCGAGTGATGCTGACGTTCTCGGTCTTGCGGCCGATCTTGTCGATCTCGTCGATATAGACGATGCCGATCTCCGCGCGGGCCACGTCGTAGTCCGCCGCCTGGAGCAGGCGCAGGATGATGTTCTCCACGTCCTCGCCGACGTAGCCGGCTTCCGTCAGCGTGGTGGCATCGGCGATGCTGAAGGGCACGTTCAGGATGCGGGCCAGTGACTTGGCCAGAAGAGTTTTGCCACAGCCCGTCGGACCGAGCAGCATGACATTGCTCTTCTCGATTTCGACGTCGCTGTATTCATGAAGCGAAGTTGTCTTGCGCTCCATGTTCGCCTGAAGACTGAGCACCCGTTTGTAATGATTGTGCACGGCGACGCTGAGAACCTTCTTCGCGTGTTGCTGGCCGATGACGTGCTGCTCCAGCGAGGCCATGATGTCCGCGGGCTTCGGCACCACGAGCGGCGGATGAGCGTCCAGCTCAGTAGACGTCTCCTTGTCGAGGATCGTCTTGCAGACGCCGATGCAGTTGTCGCAGATATAAACGCCTGGGCCCGCGATGAGCTTTTTGACTTCCGCATGGCTTTTGCCGCAGAAGGAGCAGATGGTGAGATTGGAGGCGCGAGCCATTGGGTTACGGAGAAAGTTTGACCGCTAGAAATGTCGCACGTTCAGTGCAAGGAACGCAAGCAAATTACCACTTTCTCATTAGAAAGTCTGCCAGAGACCCTATTCCGATATTTGATCGAGCTCCTCTCGCAGCCGTTCCATCGGCAATCCCTTCACATTGGACCACGAGCCTGCAACGCGCTCAATAATCATCGCGCTCTCATCCTGCACGGCATAGGCGCCAGCCTTGTCCAGCGGCTGAATGCGTGAGTGATAATCGCGAATCACGGCGTCGCTCAACGTCCTGAAGGTGACGTAGCTGATGACGTGAAAGCTGCGCACATCCGCTCCGCCGTGCGCGGCGATGGCCACGCCGGTGCACACTTCGTGCGTGCGCCCGCTCAAGCGTCGAAGCATGTCGGCAGCCTCATCGAGGTCGCGCGGCTTTCCTATGGGTTTGCCGTCCAAATAGACCAGGGTGTCTGAGCCGATGACGACGGACTCAATCCGCAGGCGGGCAACCGCAAGCGCCTTGAGCCTGGCATTTTCCACGGTCAAGTCTTCACAGCTCAAGGACTCGTCATGTGCCTCCTCAACATCAGGCGCGACAATTTCAAATTCATAGCCCGCCTCCTGCATCAGCTCTGCTCGCCGTGGCGATGCGGATGCGAGGATCAATGCCGCCCTGCCGGTATTTTTATTGTTCATCTCCCATCACTGCTCCTGCAGCTGCAGCACTTCGTCCGCGCGAACCAACGCATCCTTGCCGTTGATCGCACGATAGCGGTAATAGCCGGTCTTTTGGATGAACTCCGGCTTGCTGGCAGTGATGATGGTGTCGCCGCTGCGCAGATTGATCAGATAATGGGTGTGATTGCACGCGCACAAAAACAAGACCGGCAGCAGAATGAGAATGCGGAAAATAATGTTAAACATGGGCATCGGAGGTCGAGCCTCTTTTAAAACGATTTGCCCTGCGCCGCAACCTTGATAGTGTGTCCGAATGTCATGGATATTTTTTCGCGAAGCTTTTGTAAACTGGAGGGACACCGGGGCCATCGCACCTTCGTCCACGAAGCTGGCGCGCCAGATGATCCGGACTGCGGGGGTTGAAACCGCGCAATGCATCCTCGAACTCGGACCCGGCACCGGACCTTTCACCTCGCAAATTTGCTCCGCGATGCCGGTCGGCGCGCGCTACCTGGGGCTGGATATGAATCCGGCATTCGTCGCCACACTGCGCGCCCGGTTTCCCCATTTGCGTTTCGAGACCGCGCCTGCTCAGGATTTTGACTATTCGGAATTCCTCGGTCCAGAAGGCAGTTTTGACGCCATCGTGAGCGGCCTGCCATGGACCGCATTTTCCGAGACGCTGCAGGTCGCGATCCTTGATCAAGTCATGCCGCTGCTGCGCGATGGCGGTGTGCTGGCGACGTTCGCCTACAGCGGATTTCATCTGCTGCCGAATGGTCAACGCTTCCGCTCACTGCTGCGCGATCGCTGCTCACGGCTCGAAACGTCGCACACGGTGTGGCCTAATTTTCCGCCAGCGTTCGTCTATTCAGCGGTGAAGTAATCTTTTACATTCAGCCCCCGCCCCCAGGGCGTTAGCTTCGGATAGGCCTCATCCAAAATTAGGCCAGCCGCCGATTGCGATTCACGAGGCCTCCACGAAAGCCCAGCACAGCCACTTGTTGCATTGGCGCTGGAGATTGCCGTTGTAGATTTTGCCACCGTTGCTGCGGTGCTCGGGCACAGGCCCACGTAACCGCAGATTTTTAGCGCGCTCTTAAGCGTTTGTGAAAGTCGTGCCAATGAAGCCATCAGCCTCGATCATGGGTATGAATGGTGTGTTCATGGCATCCACACCTTACCAAATCACGCCCTCTTACGCAGAGATCACTGGCAGACTGCGTTTCTCCTTCGCTATCATGTCGCCTGTTCCATTTCTGAATTTTGGCTCGATGTAACCGCAGCACTTTGTTCCTCAATTTCAGCAAGTGGAACCGCCGTGCAAATGCCTTCCTGTTAAAACTTATGAATAATCTAATATTAATAATCGAAAATTATATTAGGATTTTTTACAGCCAAGTCGCCTGCAATGTTGTCTAATGAAGCTGTCGCTCGCCCCGGCTTTTGTTCCCAGGAACTCTCAACAATCCTGTCGTCATGCTCCCAATTCCCCCTCATGCACACACGGAGGCAGACGGACGGTTCAACGTGATGCTGGCGATGTTCGCCTTCGATTCGCCGCAGCATCATCGCAGTTCCATTCTCTGCCGGGTGCTCGATGGCCGGGAACTGGAGGAAGTCTGCCTGGTGGATGAAGTGATCGTTTCTCCCGAGGAGCGGATCCGCTACCGCAGCGTGCGCGATCCGCGTCAGCGGGCCCTCGCCTTCCGCACCCGCGCTGAGTTGCGCCGGATGCTGGGCCGGGAGATCGGCCTGTCTCCGCAGTTCGTTCCCATCGAGTGCGACGGGCACGGCAAACCACGTTGCCCCCACCCTCGCGCTGCTGGCTTGGACTTCAGCGTCTCTCATGCCGACGACTGCGCGATCATCGCGCTGGGCGAAGCTGACGGCATCGGCGTAGATGCCGAATTGCTCGTCACGGAAGAACCCTCCGATGAATTGCTCGAAATTGCATTCAACGAATTCGAACTCGAACAATGGCGAACCATTCCGGCTGAGCAGCGCCTCCGGGCATTTACGGAGGCATGGACCATCAAGGAGGCGACGCTCAAGGCTATGGGCAGCGGGATCGACGGCTCACCGCACGATCTCACGGTGCGCTTCACTACCTCCGGGCACGCCGAGCCAGTCTTCAAAAAATCAAACTGGTTCTGCGAGCGCGTGAATTTCTGCCCCTGCTACGCCGCCTGTTGTGTCGTGATCCTTCCTTCCTGGGAGAACCCGCGTCACGTGCTCGCGGCGTGATGCGGAACCAGGGGATTGAAGTTGCTACTTTTTCGGAGCTCCCTTGCCAGGTTTCGGATCGAGATTGGCATTGAGATCAGCCTCAGTCACAGAAGACTTCACGCCATCTGCGGGCACCTCGCCCCCGGCGCTCCAGACGATCGCGTTGAGGACGAGCTTGCGCTGATCATCCTGGCCCCAGCTCTTGTGAAAATGACCGCCGGTGAAACCGAAGCCGCGTCCACCGTCTTCACGCTGAACAGCCCAAGCGGTGTGCTGCGGCACCTTGTTTTTCACCGCCTCACGAACGGTTGGATTGCCCGAGTGCGGGCCGTCCTTGCGGCTCATCGTACTGTCCGGCGCGATGGTGGTAAGTATGGGCGACACGCCCTTCATGCCTTCGCGGAAACGCATGTGAAAATACCATTCATCATTCGTAGAAAACGGTTTTACGCCGCTGCTGATCGAATGCTGCGGCAGCTCCTTGTAATCCGCCTCCCAATGCGGATTCACGCTCCAGTTCGGCTCGAAGACGCCGCCCAGCCAGTCGATGAACTCGGGTCCGCCCGGTGTCACCGGTGTCTCCACGGCGTAGTGCAGGCAGACAAATCCCGCGCCGCGTTTCATTTCCTTGCCGAGCTGAGCCAGGTGATCGCCCTGCAAGGCTGGATGACTTGGCCCTCCGTCGGCATACATCACGATCGTGTTCGCCTTGGCCATGCCCTCGGCCGACGGCCACTCGGCATTCAGTAACACCTTAATCTCAAGCGGCAGGCTGCTTTCCTTGAGGCATTTGGCCAGCAGTTGCAGTCCCGCGTTGTGCTCGTGCTGTCCGGGACCGTGCGACGGTTTGCCCGCAAGCATGAGGATGTTCTTGGTGTCGGCTGCTGGAAGCGTGGACAAACCGAGGGCGAAGACCGCAGAAAACGTGGCTTGGATGAGACGATGTTTCATAAGGCTGGGAAGCTAACGCACTCTGCGGATCGTGCCATTCCAATTTCTTGAAAGGCGTCATCCGTGTTTCTGACAGGCCGGACACCAGCAGGCCGTTCGCCCCCGCAGAGATTCGTGCCGCAGCTTGGTTACGCATCGCGGGCAGTCGTTGCTGCGTTCCCAGCGATGGCTGAACAGCCAACTCTTCGGCGGATTCCCCCAATCCATACCGATGGTCTTCAAAGCCATCTGGCAAACCTTGCGTAGCGTGCGCCACAATGAACGCGTGTTCTTTGTTGAAAGTGATCCGGCGGCAATCTGCGGCGGCAGCTTCATCTGCCACATCACCTCGTCCGCCATCCAGTTTCCGATGCCGGGGAAATAACGCTGGTCAAGCAGCAGCGCCTTCAACGGCTGCCGCCCATGCCGTTGCAAAATTTCCGCGACACGCTCCGGAGTGAATTCATCATCCATCGGTTGCGGCGGCAGCGACTTCCACCATGCGGGCGGGCGCTTTCCCTCGTAATATTTCAGCGCTCCAAACTGCCTGGGATCGGTGAACACCAGCGTCATTGATTTTGTGTGCAGCACCAGATGATCGTGCCTTCCCGACTCGAAGGGTTCCGATCGCACGCTAAGTTCACCGGTCATGCCGAGATGCACCGCGAGCCAGCGACCGCCGCTGAATTCAAACAGCATTTGTTTGCCATGCGTGCGGATGGACTTGAGCCTGGCGCCGGCAAGCCCCCGCCTCAAAGCGGCCACATCGCATCCGCGGAAGACCCGTGATTTCTCGTTCGCATGAACCGCCGCCACGGAGCAACCGATGCCCGATTCCCAGCGCCTCGAATAATAGACAACCTCGGCAAGTTCCGGCATGGTGGTTTATCGAACCGGCACATCCGGTGCGGGATGAAGATTCCCCGCCCTGCCCTCGGGCCAGACCGCACCCTGTTTGACCCACGCGGTGAGGATTCGTTTCTCATCGCTCGTCAGCCTGTTGCCAACTGGCGGCATGGTCTTCGCATGGTTCATGGTGCCATTGACGATCAACAAACTTTTCTCAGGATGACCGGGCACGATGCGCGACGACACCGCGAAAGCCAGCCTGCGATTCTCCAGACTAAAAAATGGGAGCGTTTTGCGGTTGTGGCAGATGACGCATTTCGCCTCCAGCACTGGTTTCACTTGGGTGACAAAATCAATCGTGTGGTGCGAGTTCTTGAGTGCGGCCTCGCTCAAGACTTCAACGTTTTCAGGCGCGGTTTCCGACTCATGCGGCGAAATGCAAGACGTGAGCCTCAGGGTCAGCGATGCAAGGCACAGAATTAATGTAAGCTTGCGATTCATGGCGGTGTGTATCGGAAGATAAGCGCGACGTCAAGAGAAGGAGCGCTGGTTCGCGCTCGACCGGGATCGCGAAGCCTGCACCGTGCATCGATATTCAACCTGCATTCCGAAGTTAAAGCCCCAAAGGGGCGCTATATGCCAGCTCAGGGCACCGCCCTGGGTAACGAATGCAAAGGATTCTCAGCCCTGAAGGGGCGGCATAAAATGTGCCTGCCGTATGTCTCGCCCCTACAGGGCTGAACGTCTAGCTCATCCACGGCGGGGATGGAAGCCCGAATTCAAACAGGAGCGTTACCCGCCGTTGGATGGAGCGTCTTGTTGAACTGCGATGCGCGGCCCGTGGGCAGCGGTGCCAAAGCCATGGAGTATGTGGCGCGCTATGTGCAAAAGACCGCGCTGGATGCTGCACGCATCATCGCCATCAATGAACACGGCGTGAGCTACCGCTGGACACACCGCGAGAGCGGCCAGACGCGCATCACCACTGTGAAGGGGCTGGAGTTCTTGCGCCTGTTTTTGCAACACGTATTGCCACGCGGCTTTCGCCGCGTGCGGCACTTCGGATAT
>JANNQW010000368.1:0-17137 GCA_031400955.1 Verrucomicrobiota bacterium | reverse complement strand
TGAACCCACTGCGGCATGAGGCGGCTGTCACGCGTGGCGTAGAAGCGGATCGAGACCGGTTTATCGAGCCCGGTGAGGATGTGCTTGGTGCCTTCGGAAAGCGTGTAGAGCTTTTTCTCCGTGAGATCGAAGCGGAGGTTGGCAATTCCGATGCCACCGACGAGGTAGTTCACCACCAGGAGGATTGCGGTGGCGATGATGAGGGTGCTGAGGATGGATTTTTTGTTCATGAGCAAAGTGGGGCTGATGAAGGAACGGTTAAATTTGGATGGTTAAGAACGTTTGGACTGAAGCGCCCAGGCCGTGATCATAAGGCAGACCGCGATGACGCTGCCGAAGTAAAGCAGGTCGCGGAGCAGAAGAAGGCCCTTGGTCATTTCATAGTAATGGGTCAGGAAGCAAAGGTAGGCGATGAAGCGCACGACGCCCTCCATTGAGGAAGGTAGAGCCTTGACGATGGCTTCGATGATCTGCTGCATTCCGAAAAGGGTGAGCAGCAGGCAGATGGCGACCGAGATGATGAAGCAGATCACCTGACTGCGGGTGAAAGCGCTGACTGCGCAGGTCACGGCCAGACAACTCAAGGCGTAGCAATAGCTCGCGACATAGGCGCTGAGAATCGGGCCCAGATCAGGATTGCCCAGATAAAACACCGTCCAGACAATCGGGAAGGTCAGCAGCAGTGCGATGGCCCAGACTACGGCAGCGGCGAGGTATTTCCCGAGGATGCTCTGCCAGGGCGCGATGGGCATGGTCATCAGGAGTTCCAGTGTGCCCAAGCGATATTCCTCCGACCAAAGCTTCATGCCTACTGCGGGCGCCAGCACGATGTAGAGCCAGGGATGCCACATAAAGAAGGGCCGGGTGAGCGAGGCATCTCCCTGGTCGAGGAAGTTTCCAAAGAAAAACGTGAAGCCTTGCGCGGCGAGCACAAAGATCACGAGAATGACATAGGCGACGGGGGAGTTGAAGTAGCCGAAGAACTCGCGCTTGAAGATGGTGAGGACGTTTTTCATGTGAAAAAAAAGTGAAAAGTGAAAAGGGGTAAGTGATAAGTTACGCAGCCACGTCGGAGCGGGTGATGCTGCGGAAGACTTCGTCGAGCTTGCCTTCGACGTGATGGAGTTCTTCGATTTTCCACTGTCTTAATGCAGCCAGGGTGCCGATCTCGCGGGCGACTTCCGCGCCGTTGGATTTCTTTGTGGGCAGCGCGCGACCGATGAGGGATGTATCGTCGCTCGCCGTCGCCTCCACTTTTTCCACGCAGCCGAGCTTCTCGATTTCCGCCCTGGCGCCACTGCCGCGGATGATAAGACGAACGCTGTCGGCGCCTGGTGCGCGACGTTTGAGTTCGTCCGGAGTGCCGTCGGCGACGATCTTGCCGCGGTCGATGATGATGGCGCGGGTGCAGGCCGCTTCGACCTCCTCAAGAATATGGGTTGAGAAGACGATGGCTTTATTTTCACCCATGCGCTTGATCAGGGCGCGCACTTCGTGCTTTTGATTGGGGTCGAGGCCGTCGGTCGGTTCGTCGAGAATGAGAATATCTGGATCATGGATCAGGCTCTGGGCTAGGCAGGTGCGATGGCGGTAGCCTTTGGACAGGGTGTCCACGCTCTGATTGCGCACGTTTTGCAGGAAGCAGAGGTCGATGGCGTGATCGATGGCCTTGGACTTGGCCGCGCCGTGCAGGCCGCGCAGTTCAGCGCAGAAACCGAGAAAGCTGCTGACACTCATATCTGAATAGAGCGGGGCGTTTTCCGGCAGATAGCCGATGCTTTTCTTGGCTTGCTCCGGATTTTCCAGCATGTCCACGCCGCCGATGCTGACCTTTCCGGCGGTGGGGGCGAAGAACCCGGTGACCATGCGCATCGTGGTGGATTTCCCAGCGCCGTTAGGCCCGAGGAAGCCAAGCACTTCGCCTTTCTGGACGGTGAAGGAGACGTCGTCCACGGCGACCTTGGCACCGAAGACTTTGCGGAGGTTTTCGACCTTGATCATGATGGGTAGTGAGGTGGGTTGGAAAAAAATTCACGACTGAGACAGCGCGAGGCCGCCCTGCGTTCAACGCGGGCGCTTCTTTAATCCAACTGCGGCCCATCATGCAAGGCGAAAATTGCATCGCCACGTTAAGAAGAAAGCCAGTGCGAGTTTGCCTGTGGCAATGGGTGTGTTATTGGACGGAACCGAATCAACATATTTTCCAATGAGAATGACTCAATCAGTATGGAATTTTTTAGGCGCAGTAATCCTTCTGTTTGGTTCCGGCCCCTCGCTGGGGGCCGACGTTCCGATCGCGGTGAAGGACCCCAATAAAAACGTATGCGAAGACAGCATCGACGGAGTCGCCACAATGGAACCGAAATTGGATTGCGCGTTCTTCAAGACAGCCAAGACATCCCGCCCGTGGCATATCGTCGAGCATGACGGGACTCTTGAGAACACATTCGGTGACGGCATTTCCGCCGAGGATCTTTTGCTTGTCGAGCAGACGGCGAATTGCACGTCGTCCCATCAGGGGGAGCATTTGATGGGATTTTGCGATGCCGTGGCAACGAAGGACGGCATCAAGCTGATGATTTCAGGTGGAATGCCCGCCTATGCCAGCGACATGACCGTTACCATTGATGCCAAACTTAATTTCAAATGTGAATTTTCCGCAGTTTATCCAGACTACTCGGGTCCCTTGCAATGGAAGATCACCAAGAAAACGCTCAAACTCAAGTCCGCCAAGTTGGAACCCAGAAGCCGGATTTACGGATGGATTTCGGTGGAGTTTGAAGAGCGAGATCATGCAGCACAAAAGCCGCGCACCTTTAAGATCGAAGGCTATTTCAAGCCCTTTATTCAGAGCCTGCCGAAAGCAGAAGATAACTCGAAAGCTCCAGAGTAGGGGCAGACTTCTTGCAGGGGTTGCGGGTTAATGGGGTGTATGGGTGAATCTCGGTGAGGCAGTCTATGCTTTCGACTAAGATTCAACGTCCTTGCCAGCAGGGGCACCAATCGGTATCGTCACGACGCACGGCGACATGCTTTTCACCCAAAACCCTGATTCCCCGCAGCAGCAGGCCAAAGCCTTCGTGTTGTGGCGCCCGTTCATTGCGCTCTGGAACTGGCTGGTGCCGCAGTCAGTCGCCCATGCCGATCGTCAGCCGCGAGTGGCTCGCTTTGTTGCAGTTGGACTGTTGCTGGCCGTATGCCTTGGATTGGTGGGTATTGTCATGTTAAACGGCCGGTCCTGGCACCGCATTTTCAAGCAATGGCAGTCATCTTCTCTGGCGAGGGACGCCGTGAAATATGAGACTCAGGCAGATGAATATCGCGTGACCAACAAGCCCATGGAATATCAGGACACGATGGTGAAGGCTTTCAAGCTGGCCAGCGATGCATTTACCAAGGACCCGGACAATCCGGAGGCGGTGCGCGTGGCAGCCCGAATATACACCCGCGCCGGGGCCAATGAATCACGCTGGCTCTGGCACAAGCTGGACAAGCTCAATGCGACGACGGATGACGATGTTGCCTGGCGCATCCAGTCGTTGACCATATTGAGGGAGGACAAGACTGCGGCTGATCAGATCGAGCAGGTGCTGCGCGAGCGGCCCGCGACTCAAAAAATCATGGAACTCGCTGACAAGGTCATGCAGAATCTGGGGCGGGTGCAGCAGCTTATCGGTATCTTGCGCGATTATACCAAACAAAAACCTGATGACCTCGACACCCGGCTGGTGCTCGGGATGCGATTG
This sequence comes from Verrucomicrobiota bacterium, assembly GCA_031400955.1. Classification (GTDB taxonomy): domain Bacteria; phylum Verrucomicrobiota; class Verrucomicrobiia; order Verrucomicrobiales; family Verrucomicrobiaceae; genus VFKE01. The sequence goes on along the minus strand of JANNQW010000368.1, from coordinate 13,391 downwards.
GTGGAGTTCGGCAGCACGGATCTGGATAAACTCGAGGGTATCGACATCCTCTGGGGATTGGCCGTGATTGAAGCGCCGGTGGGACTTCGATCCATCGAGTTCATCGACAAACTCAACCTCACAACTGAAGGAGTGCGCCGCATCATAGAACGGCTGGAAAATCATTCTCTGGCAAAGGGAGCTCACAAAATCGCGGCACTCAAGCGCCGGGTCGCGCTGGAACCCGCGCGCAAGGAGGAAATTTTGACTGCGGCTATGGAGTCTCATCGCGGAAAGAAGCGCGAGGATCTGGTGCCGCTGGCTCACTGGCTCTATGAAGAGCACGATCCTAAAAGGATTCTCTCCCTGCTCAAGGAAGATGAGGTGCGTGACTACCCGCCGTTGCTTCATGAATACTTCAATGCCCTCAGCCTGCTTGAGCGTTACGACGATCTGGAGCGACTCGTCAAGGATCCGCGCTCGCGCTTCACCAATGCCGAGCGTGACTTTCACCTGGTCCATCTGGCTTTTGTGAAGAGCACGCTGAGCAAAAAACCGATGGATGAAATCGACGGCCTTTTGGTTAAGGCTGTCAATTCCGCTTTGCGCGAGAACCAGATTCAGATGCTCCTCGAACTGGGTCGCTACGCTGATGTGAGGAAACGTTACCGCACAGCGATGGAAGCTTACAAGGCGGCATCAACAACCCCGATGACGGAGCTCGCCGGCTATGAGGGCATGCTCAGAGCCAGCTACAATCTTGGCAGTATGAAGGATTACAGTTCCATCTCGCGTGAGACGATGCGCCGGTGGCCGAGTAACCAGTTTTTCACTGAGCAATACCTTTATGCCTCTCTGCTGAGTGGAGAGGTCATCGAGACCAGCGCCGAGCGTGCAAGTCGCATGTTGGAGGAGCGGCCCAAGGATTCTCAACGCAGGCTTTTCATGGCGCTAGCCAGTTACCGCTTCGGTGATCGTGAGGCCTGTGCCCGTCATCTGCATAACTGTTTGTTTCAGGATCTCACTCCCGGACAGCAAGGGGTGTATTGCGGCTTGGCTCGGAGCGTGGGATCTTCAATAGAGGCTGAAAAACTCGCGGCTGGAATTCCGGAGGATTCACTGATGCTGCCTGAAGAAGATAAATTTTTCCGTTACGCCAAATCGCAGCCCTAATCCTAGAAAACGCAGTGGAAGAGTTTAGGCAGGATTAACATGATTAAAAGGGGGGTATTCCGCAGGTGCACCCATTTATTCACTGGGTGAGAGGCATCTTGATTGCAAGCCGCTCTCTCCCAATCCTGAATATCCTGTTAATACTGTCCATTTCCCCTTTCAGGCTAATGCATGGAGTCAATGCGATGAGCGGGCCTCGTTCACCGTCGGTTGGCAGCCAAGTATGAAGTTCACACCGCGCCGCGGCATTGGTCCAGCAGACCGTCTAGGTAGCCGGTGATAGTGATGAGAGCCTCATGGTGACTTGAGGTCGGGAGGATGACGAGGCTAGAGCGAGCCTCCTGCAGAAGATTGCGCGCAGTTCTCACGGCACGCTCGATGGCGCCTGCGTAGTCGGCAATGCCGGCGAGAATCGTGGTGTCCATTGGTTCACCCTTTAGAACCAGTTTGCGGAGCTTCGCGCGCTGGGTATCAGTCGCGTCAGCGAGCAGGTAGAGGAGCGGCAGGGTCAGTTTGCCCTTGGCGAGGTCGGTGCCGAGGGTCTTGCCAACGATTTTTTCGTCGCCGACGAGGTCGAGGCAGTCGTCGTAAATCTGGTAGACGGTGCCGAGTTTCAGGCCAAAGTCGCGCATGGCGGAGACGATGGAATCCGGTTGCTTGTTGATGAGGGCGCCGAGTTCGGTGGCGGAGGCGAAGAGGGCGGCGGTCTTCATTTCGATGACGCGGAAATATTCGGCGAGCGTGAGATTGAAATCGAAACGACGCTGGGTCTGGATGATTTCTCCGCAGCAGACGTCGCGGGAGGCGCGGGCGATGCGCCGGGCCACGGTGGCATCATCGAACTTGGTGGCCATTTCCAGGGCATAGGCGAAGAGGCTGTCGCCCAAGAGAACGCTGAGGGCGGGGCCCCACTTGGCGGCTGCAGTGGGCACTTCGCGGCGAATGCTGGCGCCGTCCATGATGTCGTCATGAACAAGCGAGGCGATATGGACGAGTTCGAGGATGACCGCGAGTGTGCGGTGCTCTTCTGTCACGCCCCCGGTGGCACCGCCGGCCAGGATGGCCAGCGCGGGACGGATGCGCTTGCCGGAGGTATTGCAGACGTAGGATATGTAACCCTTTACGGCGGGGTCGAACTCGGCTGCCTGCTCCTGGATGATACGCTCGATGACCTTCAACTCCGGCTTGACCAGCTCAAACGGAAAGGCCGTGCTGGGCTTAAGGAGGCGCGGGAGTTTCATAAGGCAGCTGGGGAGCTTGTGAAATATTTCACAAGGAACGCGTTGTCGGCAGGATGTCAACTAATCGTCACATCAAGTTCGACCTCGAAAAACCATTGGATGCACTCATCTGACCTTTTCATAGAGTCTATTTGCTGGCGCGCGAATGCAGCGTGCACGAGTGTCGATCTGAATGTCTGCGAAGTCCAGTCTCACGCACTACGCCTGGTTGTCCATCGCTGCGGCACTAACCACGTTATTTCTCAAGATGGCGTCGTATTGGTTGACGGGATCGGTGGGGCTGCTCTCCGATGCTCTGGAGTCGCTGGTGAACTTGACGGCAGCGATCATTGCACTGGTCTCGCTGACGGTTTCGGCAAGGCCTGCGGACGAGGAGCATGCCTATGGCCACACGAAGGTGGAATATTTTTCCAGTGGCATCGAAGGTGCGCTGATTTTGGTCGCGGCGGCGTGCATTGGCTGGAGTGCGGCGTTGCATTTGGTCCATCCGCATCCGCTGGAGAAGTTGTCCGCTGGATTAGTTATCGCCATCGTCGCTTCGGTGATCAATCTGGTGGTGGCACGAATCTTGTTCCGTGCCGCGCGGCGTGCCCACTCGGTGACACTGGAGGCGGATGCTTGCCATTTGATGACGGACGTGTGGACCTCGGTGGCGGTCATTTCCGGAGTTTTCATGGTCTCGCTTACGGGCTGGTTCTGGCTGGATCCGTTGTTGGGTCTGGCGGTTGCGGCGCACATCGTCATTACTGGCGTGAAGCTGGTGCGAAACTCCATGATGGGCCTGATGGACACTGGACTGCCACCGGAGGAATTGGTCCTGATTCGCCAGATTCTGGAAAAATATGCAGGGGGCGGCGTTCAATACCACGCTCTGCGGACCCGGGTGGCTGGTGCCTGGCGCTTCATGTCCGTGCACTTGCTGGTTCCCGGCGACTGGACCGTGGCCCACGGACACGATGTCGCCGAGCAGATCGAGCAAGAACTTCGGGCGAAGGTGCTCCGGCTCACGGTGACGACGCATCTGGAGCCGGTGGAGGATCCTGCCTCTTGGGATGATGTGGAACTGGAGCGCACGCCGGTGAAGCGAGTCTGATCAAGGTAAGGGGAGCTTGTCGCCTGTTTTGAAGTCCGGCTTGCTGTCGTAACCGAAGTTGTATTGCGTGAGCTCGCCGCCGTTGACGATGATGGTGCTGTTATAAATGAGCAGCTTTTCAAATTTGCAGGTGGGCCGACACGGGATTGCCATCACCTTGAGGCTTAGAGCATTTTAGATAATATTGTAGCCGACAGCAGAGGATGGACATCTTCATTAATCTGCCTTGTCCAACGCGCCTGTTGTCGCAGAGCGACAATGGATGGTAGCCGTGGGTTTTAACCCACGGTCATCGGCAGTGCGTGAGTATTCGTCGCGTAGCGACGGCGGAACCGAAGCGAGCGGCAGGCATTCAGCCCCAGGGCTCCGTTGTCGCTCCGCGACAAAGGGGAGATGCGGCGTTTTTCGTGGGTTAAAACCCACGGCTACCTTACGCCGTCACTACGCGACGGGACAGACAGCATTGGCTACAGTTTAAATTAAAATGCTCTAAGCAGAGGTTTGACGATCAGGCTACCTAATCACAATTATGGAAAAGGACCGTTTATGCCCGAGTTGTAGACTCTCTCATCAGAAGCAAAGGTGTCGGTGGTGACATTGAAAGCGGTCACCTATAGTCTATAGATGGATTTGATGGCCGTGGTGGCGGTGGCGTGACCGGTTTGCTCTCACACAGCCCCAAGATGGTGGAGACGTTGAATCGCGCATTGTTGTTCAGTTGCACGACGGTGCCGAGGCCCGGGATGATGAGGTTGGTTTTGACTAAGGCACCCTCGTTGATCTGGCCCTCTTGGGTTTTCAAGGCATCAGCATATAGGTGGCGTTGGTGGCTTTGATGGCCGCGGTGGCGGTGGCGGTGGTGGTGGCGGTGGTGGCGGCGGCGGTGGCGGTGGTGGTGGTGGCGTGACCGGTTTGCTTTCACGCAACCCCAAGATGGTGGAGACGTTGAATCGCGCGTTGTTGTTCAGTTGCACGACGGTGCCGAGGCCCGGGATGATGAGGTTGGTCTTTATCAGGTCACCCTCGTTGATCTGGCCCTGCTGGGTTTTCAAGGCATCAGCAATTTCTTTGGCATTGGGTTCACCCTCGCCACTGATCAATTTGGAAGTTTTCAGCAGGAGCGGGAGATCAAAGTCCAACACCAGACTGAACTCCGTGGCATTCGCGGGCTGAATGATCATCTGACCGGCATGCAACGTGATGAATTTTGTTGGGTCGTTGTTGAAATACAACTCCACAATGCCTTCGATGCACAGGGCTTTTAAAGGGGGTCCTAATACGATGGCGACCGTGCCACCGGTCACAGCGGCGGTGACGGCAGCGGTGCGCACCTTGGCATCGCGAAGTTTCTCTGGCACTTGCAAGAGCAGCACGCCTTTGTCGAGATCGACCGTATGTCCCTGGCCGCGGATGGTCAAACGCGAGTTCGCGCCGAGGCGCGTGAGTGAGTTATCCGGAAATTTGAGTTCCGCGCGTGAACTGGCACCGGTGGCCACGGATGTGACGGCGTTGACGGTTTCTCCCACGACAGCGGCGTGGGGTGCGGCGTTTTCCTTGAGGATTTTGACGTCCTTTTCGAGGCGGGTGATCTTTGCCTCCGTGAAGCTGGCGGCCGGAAGTGTGGCGGTCGTGAGACAGAGTGCACCGATCGCAGACAGAGTGGTCAGAACTTTCGCTTTCATGATATTGGCTGGTTGGCTGGTTAGAAATTCATCCGCACGCTCACCGCAGGTCCGGCAAGCTGGGCATTGTAGCTAAAGGCTTCCTTGTTGGATTCGTTCAAGGCGTAATTCCAAGACGCGGCCAGTTCCAGCCATTCGCGCGGACGATAGACGAATGTAGCACCGAAGTTGTTGCTCCAGTCGACACGACCATCGTAGTTTTGGTAATCGTAACAGAGCAGACGGTAGGAGAGGGAAAAGAGCATGGTGTGCTTGATCTTGTAGTTCCAACCGATGGCGGCTGAGTATTCATTTCGCTGGAGTTCACTGGGCGAGGCGTCCAGCGCGATGGAGGTCATTAGACCGAGGTTCAGACTGTTTTTGCGATCGAAGAGCACGGTCTTCTGCACGCCGAGGTTGATGTTGTGCGTGTCATAGATCGCGTTGTTGTCGATTCCCTGTGTGATGCGCTGGTAGAAGTAGTTCACATGCCAGAGCGTGTTCCAGATTTCCGGCATCAGCACGATGATTCCCGCAGCAGCCTCGCCCGACTCGTAGTCCAGCGCGCTGTATTTATCGTAGCGATACCAGTGCTCGGCCACGGAGAGATTACCGTAGATTAGCTTGGTGATGCGCGGCTGCCAGGAGATGGCTCCGCCGCCAACAAAAAAGGAATCGCTCCTGGCTCCCCGATGCGTCTGCGCTGCGTTGTCAGTGAAGAAATATCCGCTGTCCAGCAGCACGGCGAATTCCTCGTTTTTTACATTACGTTTTAAAATCAACTGCTGCCCGATATCCGAATCCCCGGGGCTTTCGGGAGCGAAGGGATTCTCGTCCGCCAGCACGCTACGCACTTTCTCCTGCTGGTCGCGCAGTAGAGACTGTGCGGTGGCGTCACGCCGGATGGTGTTGGCTGCGGCACGGGAGGGATCATAGAACGGCGCCTGCGTTTGCGCGAACAGTGAGGTGGCCGGGAGTGCCAGCAAAATGAGTGAAAGAATTCGAAGTAATTTCATGAGGAGATGATTTTGCACAGGTAACGTGCCGAGTTTGGCTCTTGTTAGGGTGGGGATGGTAGATGACCCCTTTGTAAAAGTCCAGTTCGTCGTGTGTTTGTCACATGGCGTTTCCGGCACTTAACTTCGACCCACGCTACCAGAAGCCGCTTGCTGGATCGAACTTCTTGTTTCGGATGAAACCGGGAGTCGTCTCAAGGCCCGGTCATGCTGGCGTGGTCAGAACGGGGGGCGCAAGCCAGTCCCCGCACGAGGGGTGATGCTGGGACCGTTGATCGAGCCGTGGGTGGCATTGCCGGGAAGGTTCAGTTCGTAGTCGTGGTTGTTGGAAAAGATATCGGCTGTGCCAGTGGGGATGTTGACCGAGCCGCCGGACTGCACTCTGACAGAGTTGCCGGAAATCTGCACCGCGCCGGCGGTGCTGAGTCTGACGTTGCCGATGAAGAGGATGCCACCGGTCGCGCCCTCGGCGTAGAGGCGGATGAGGTTGCCTGCGTTGATGGTGCTGCCGCTGACGGTGAGCACGCCGTTGGGTCCGTTGGCGCGGGCGCGGAAGGCGTTCTGCGCGGTGGCGACCATGTTGGTGAGGGTGACATTGCCCAATGGTGCTTCGATCAAGATGTCATTGTTACTGTGAAGTGTGTCGGCATCGGTCGGTCCACCTCCGTTGCCAGTGACGTTGACGTTGCCCTGGCTGGCAAACAGGCGGAGGACGGCACCAGGGTCGTTGGCCAGCACCCTGAGCTGGGAGGAATCAGTGATGTTGATGGTGATGTCTGAGGTGGCCACGAGGTCGATGCCATGGTTGACGGCCGGAGGAACCGCAGGGGCATTCGCGGTGATGTTGGCATTGGTCGCGGTGATGCTGCCGTTGACAACGGAGGGAACGGAAGAGCCGGCGTTGATTCGCACATTATTGGCTGTGGCGACCATGTTGGTGAGGGTGACGTTTCCCTTATGGGCTAATAATTCGATACTGTTGCCGCTAAAGAGGGTATCAGGCGCGCTGTTGCCTCCACCATTCCCAGTGACGCTGATATTACCTTTGTAAGAATGAATGTGCAGGAAGGCGTTGGTATCAGTAGAGAGTGCTTGGAACTGCGAAGAATTGGAAATGTTGAAGACGATATCTTTGTCGGCGTGAAGGTAGATGCCGCGACTTTGGTCTGATACCGCCGAGTTTGTCACCGTGATTCCACCGGCCCCGCCATTAATCTCTATACCGTTTTGAAAAATGTCATTGCTGGTGGAGGCGAGGATTGAGTTGTTGATGGTGGTTCCGTTCCCCGAACCGAGATAAACGCGGTTTGCCATGATGCTTGATCCATTTACCGCAAGTTTGCGACCGGCGTGCATATCCACGGCATTGTTGGGACCGTCCTGAATGATGTTGCCGCCAAGGACGTTCACATCCCTACTGGCCTCGACTGCGAGGCCAGCGGCGAAACTGCCAGAATAGGCGTGGATGCTGCCCTCGATAGTCACGTCTGATTGCGGGCCGGCGGCGACGAAGGCAAGACCGGGGTTCGTGATTGAGAGAGCGTTTCCCATGTTGATGTTAAAACCAGGCTTGAGGTGGATGCTGCCTTGATTGGACCAAAATGCGAGAAAGCGCAGGGAAGCCGGAACATCCAGACTGGCTTCGGCTGAAACTGGACTGGTGCCGCCAGGATGAGGACTGCTGGCGAAAGTGTTGTCAGGTCCGATGGCGATGTTGTTGTCAGCGGCGAGGATGACTTTGGTGACCACTTGGGCGGGAGTGGGAGCGCTGAGATCGAAGACGGGGCTGCCGTTGACGATCAGATCTTCAAAACGGAAGACAGCCGTGTCGCCAATGCCAGCCACAGCCTGGTTTGCTTTAACACTGGGAATGGCGATGTCGCCAAAAGCGAATGTGGAAAAGGCACCGTCAACAGGGCCGCGATAGATCGCGCCCTGGCTGGTGAGGTCGCCATTTTTCAGCGAGTTCCATGAGGTGACAAAGGGATCGGTTTTTATGATTGAGGTGTTGTTGAGGACGGAGAAGCCTGGAATTTGACCGAAGCCATTCGTGGGCGGCTGGATATTTTTGACGATTACGCCATCACCGGCGACGGGGATGACGTTGGCATTCTGCAAAACATTGGTTTGAATGGCATTCAACGCCGTGTTTGTGATGATGCTGACCTGGGTGCCGCGCCCGGGAATCATGAGGCTGGTCTTGATGAGTTCTCCGCTCCCCAGTTTCGCCTGCTGGGCTTTCACGGAGTCATTGATATGGTCGGAGGTCGGCAGCGGCCCGTCGTCTTCATTGAGCAGCGGCGAGGTTTTGCGCAGGCGCTTGATGTCAACGTCCACCAACGCCTGCCAGGGTCCGTTGGGATCCATGATGATCATCTTGCCCTCTGGCACGGTGATGAAGTCGCGCGGTTTGTGAGTTCGGAACAAATCCACCGATCCCTCGACCACGATCATTTTGAGAATTTCCTTTTTCTTGTGAGTCTTCTTGTCCACGATGGCGCTGAATTCAAACTCCACCGTCGTGCCGGTGAGCGCTGCGGTGACAGCGGAGGTGCGGATTTTTGCGCCGCCCATTCTCTTGGGCACGGAGAGCATCATCACGCCTTCATTCAAATCCAGTGTGCGGGCATCACCGCGCAGCGTGAAGCGAGAGTTGGCTCCCAGTCGCGTGAGCGTCTTGTCCGGAAAGCGCAACTCCGCGCGGGAGCTCATTCCAGTGGCCACGGAGGTCACCGCTTTCAACTGTTCTCCCAGCGTGGCTTCTCGCGGCGGAGAGTTTTCCTTGAGCACCTTCACTTCTTTTTCAAGTCGGGTGAACACGGCCTCGGAGTAAGACGCGGCGCGCAATGTCGCGACAGTGGAACAGGCCAGCAGGATGATGAGCACGAACGGTGGGATGGATTTCGGCTTCATGTGGTGCGCAGGTGTTGATTTAGAATTTTGCCTTCAGCGTCAGAGACGGGCCGGCGAGCTGGCTGTGATATTCAAAGTCCGGCTTGTTGGAATTGTTCTTAGTGTAGTTGTAACTCGCTGAGATGTCGCACCAGTCCCGGGGCGACCAGGTGAGAGTCGTGCCCAAGTTATTATACCAGTCGCGTCGGCCGTCAAAATCGTAGTAGTCGTAGCAGGTCAGGCGATAGTTGACCGAGAAGATCAGCTCGCGCATGATCTTGAGATTGTAGCCGGACATCACGGTGTATTCGTTGCGCCGCAGTTCCGTGGGGCTGGCGTTCATCGAGAAGGATCCTTGCAGGCCGAGATTGAGGCTGTTGAGCCGGTCTATGAGAAAGGTCCGCTGCGTGCCCACGCGGATGTTGTTGGTGGAGTAAGTGGGCTTGTCATCCAGACCCTGGGTGATGCGCTGGTAGTAATAGTTCACATACCAGATGGTATTAAATAGCTCTGGCATGAGCGCGATCACGCCGGCAGAGGCTTCACCGGACTGGAAGTTCAGGAGGCTGTATTTGTCGTATTCATACCAGTGTTGCGCGATGTTCACATCGAGAAACAGCCTGGGCAAGAGCCTCGGCTGGTAGTTCACCGTGGCACCGCCGACCCAGAACCAGTCATCGAGGCGAATATTGTTGAGGTTCGCCACGTTGTCCGTCCAAAAGGCGCTATTATCCACGGATATGCGCCAAGGATAGACACGATCATTGCTCTTCAAGATGAGCTGCTGGCCGATGTCGTTGTCGCCGGGAGAAGGAGGCGCGAAGGTATTCTCCTCGTGCAAGGTGCGGAAGGTGTCCGCATTCTGTGAGCGGAGCACGGATTGATCTGTTCCCGCTCCCTCAACCGCAGCGGCTGTGCGAGAGGGATCAATAATGGTTTGCGCCGTCGCGAAGGTGAATGGCATTATTGCGAGGGCGATCGCACGAAGTGTGAAGCATGATATGGCCATAGGAAATCGAAGGTGCCTATTCCGCAAGGCGGATCGAGTAAATCTGGGTTGACGATATTTGGGTTCACAAATTTTGTCCAGACTATATTTTTAAGATGCTACGCACTTTGTTGCCTGATAAGTTCTGACATCGGGGTTGTGTCAACTTGGTATGCTTCCGCCGCTTGTCCGGCGTGCACTTGCAACAGAGCGTTTCCGGCACATAACTCTATTATTGTGCCTCGCGTTACCAGTTCCGCCTCCCACAGCGCCCATGCCGGCGTGAACCAGCGTGTGCTGGTGCCTGCGATCCTAGGAGTGCTGATCTTCCTGGTAGCGCTCTACTCCTTCAACTGGACGGGTGATCCGCTGGTGAAAGTCGACCGGCAGTTACTGGATGAGTTTCATGTGCGTGGGAAAAAGACTCCGGCGCGGGACGACATCGTAGTGCTGGCGATCGATGACGCCAGCCTCACGCGCAGCCAGGCTTGGCCGGAGGACATCGCGGTTTCTCCAGCGCTGCAGGCCATGGAAGGAAGGTTCACCATCTGGCCACGGCGACTGTGGGCCATGACGTTGGACCGGCTTTTCGAGGCGGGCGCGCGGCAGGTGTTTCTCGATTTTACCTTCTTCGGCACCACGACGCCGGAGGATGACAAGGCGCTGAACGACGCTCTTCGACGACATAAGGGTAAGGTGGTCATCGGCGCAAAGTTTAACGGCACCGATGTCTCGGGGCGCGAGGCATTCAGGATCGACTATCCTGATTCCTCGATCTCTGGAAGTGAAATCCCAGAAGAGGGTTCTTGGGGCTTTTTAAACTTCTGGTCGGACTTCGATGGTAAAATACGGCAGGCGCATTATCAAACCACGCTCTGGAAAGTTGAAGGGGGAGTGGCAGATCCCACCGAACGTCTCAGCCCGTCGATTGCGCTGGCCATAGCTAGGCGGGTCAATGTAACCGCCAGTGCGATCGCGCCGGAAAACGCTCGCTTCCGTTTCTGTGATGCCAACGCCTATCCGCCAGTCTCGCTCCATCATATTTTTCTGCCGGATTTTTGGAAGGATAATTTCAGTGGCGGGGCTGCCTTTAAGGACAAAATCATCTTCATCGGTGCCACGGCGCAGGAGCAACATGATTATTTTAACACCCCGCTGGGTGAACTGTCGGGCGTGCATATCCATGCACACGCTCTGACCGCGCTGCTGGCGGGATCGTTTCTTCAAGAAGTTTTTCCCTTCTGGACATGGCTCAGTCTCTGCATGGGCGCGATCATCGCCTGGTTGCTCGTGACATTGGTGAAGCAGCCTGTGCTCAGTCTGCTCGGCATGTGGCTTCTAACCACCGGCGCAGTCTGGCTTTCGTTTCGGGCTTTCAATCAATTCAATCTTGAGATCAGCCCGCTGCCCCTGGCATTCGCCCTCAACGGCTGCGGGTTCATCGGTCTCACCGGCAACTTCCTCAGCCAGCTTCGCGAAACCCGAAAACTCACGCGCTTCATCCAGCGTTATCACTCCCCTGATCGCGTGGCGCATTTGCTGAAGGATCGGGCGAATCTTTTTAGCACACTGGGCGGTGTCGAACGCACGGTCACGATTTTGTTTTCAGATGTGCGCGGCTTCACCACGCTTTCTGAAGGTATGAAACCGGAACAGCTCGTGACGCAGCTCAATGAGTATCTCAGCCGCATGGTGGAGAAGGTTTTTCTCAGCATGGGAAGCATTGACAAATTTATCGGCGATGCCGTGATGGCGCTTTGGGGATCCATGCCGCAGCCCGGCGCGACCGACCAGGGCGTGAAGCAGGATGCGCTTGATGCAGTGACTGCCGCGGTAGCCATGCGGGAAGCTCTCGCGGAACTGAATGCCGACTGGAAGAAGCGGAACATGCCACAGCTTGGTTTCGGCATTGGTGTTCACCAGGGCCATGTCGTCGTGGGCAACATCGGCTCTGCGCCTCCCTATGAGCGCATGGAACTCACCGTTATCGGCGATAATGTGAATCTAGCCTCGCGACTGGAAGGCGTGACCAAGGAATACGGCGTGGATATCATTATCAGCGACGCCGTGCAGCATCATGTGAAGGAGGTGTTTCATTGCCGTTCCGTCGATCTTGTGCAAGTGAAGGGCAAAGTCTTGCCGGTTGAGGTCTTCACCGTCATTGGCAGGCGCGGACCCGTCGTGCCGCCTGGCCTTGCTGATTTCGAACGGGGCATGATCCATTACCGGGTCGGACACTTCAGTGAGGCGCTGGAAGCGATGAAACGCTCAGCTGCGGCGGGATTGAATGATGCGCTCACTGGCGTTTACTTGGAGCGCTGCGAAGCTTTGATTGCCTCACCGCCGGAGAACTGGAACGGCGTCTATGTCATGAAGAAAAAGTGACTGAGTCGCTCCCGTGATTGCGGTCGCCGAGACAGCTTTAAGAGCTTCACGACGCCGTTGCCATCCGCTGGCAGCGATGAGAAGCAGTGCGCAGGCGAAGATCAGCAGCAGTAATCCGGGGGTGCCACGGGCTTGGTTGACGGACATGAGTGATTATGCGCCAGATAATCGGATGGATCAAGAATCGCGCTCACTGTGGTTGATGTTGAAACAGGAGAGGGGATTCGGATGCATTCCAGCATCACAATTCATTTGACACTCTGAACAACTTCTTTAGTTTACCCGCTCCCTGAATCCAGAAATCCCCATGACGCCAGCTCCCCGCAGAACACCCTTGAGCACTCGCAAAACTTTTTCCGCCAAAGCCGAAGAGGTTCAGCGCAAATGGTGGATCATTGATGCCGACAACAAGATTCTTGGCAAAGTCGCCGTCACTGCGGCCAATCTGCTGCGCGGGAAGCACAAGGCCATTTATACTTTGCACTGCGACACCGGTGATCATGTGGTCGTGATCAACGCCGCCACGGTCAAGCTGACCGGCAAGAAGGAGACCCAAAAAGTTTACACATCCCACTCGGGATACATCGGCAATCAGAAGATCAAGACCGTGGAGGAAGTGCGCGCCAAGCATCCCGAGCGTCTCATTGAAAAAGCGGTGATCGGCATGATCCCTCACAGCCGCCTTGGCCGGAAACTTTCCACGAAGCTGAAGGTCTATGCGGGTGCCGAGCATCCCCACGTTGTGAACCAGCCCCAGCCCGTCGTCCTTTCCTGAGCCCCTGATTTATAGAACAAACATGAGCGTCACTCCTTCCTCCGCCACCGGCCGCCGCAAAAACGCCGTCGCCCGCGTCTCCATCACTCCTGGCAGCGGCCAGGTCTTGGTTAACAAACGCTCGTTGGAGGATTACTTCCCAACAGCCTCACAGCAAAGCCAGCTACTGGCTCCGCTTCGTCTCACTG
>JANNQW010000367.1:0-2379 GCA_031400955.1 Verrucomicrobiota bacterium | reverse complement strand
GCCGCTGCCGGTCAGACGCCAATCGTGAGTGGTGGCAAAGCGATCAAGGGTTGGACGATTCACGACAAGGAAAAGAACATCTACAAAGCTGCCGTTGGCGGACTCAAGTTTCGCCAGATTTATGTCAATGGCGTCCGCGGGATACGCGCCCGCTATCCGGACCGGACCAGTGAAGTGACCTTGGAGGGATATTTGCTTGGAGGAGCAGTTACGGGAAAAGCTCCCTACCAATTCCAGGTCAATCCCGCAGAACTGAAAGGCTGGGAGTCGTGGAGCAATCTGAACGAGGTGGAAGTCGTGATGCTCACTCATTGGAAGCAGAAGCGGGCCCGCATCGCCAGCATCGCTGGCAACATGATCAACTTTCTGGAGCCCGAGAACAAGGCGACTCCGATGAATCATCTCGAGCAGGCCGGCACTCCGCATTGGTATGAAAACGCCTATGAATTCCTCGATGCCGAGGGGGAGTTCTATCTAAACACCCAGACCGGCACTTTATATTACAAGCTGAGGGCAGAGGATAAGCCGCCCATCGAGGTGATGGTTCCGGTGGTGGAAACGCTGTTCGATATCCGTGGCTCATCGCCTGAAGCAAAGGTGCATGACCTTTTGTTTGAAGGGATCACTTTTCAATACAGCAACTGGACCAAGCCGAATACTTACGGCTATCAGAACATGCAGTCTGCGACCTGGTGGTGGAAGCCAGGCAACTATTACGATACGGAAGCTCCGATTCCCGCGGCCGTTCAACTGGCAAATGCCAGCAGCGTGGAGCTCCGTTCCTGCACAGTTCGGCGCACGGGCGCCCATGGCATCGCAGCCATCAAGGATGTTGTCAGCAATTGTTCCTTCGTGGGCAACCTCGTGACCGACACCGCAGCGGGCGGCATCTATCTTTTGCTCAATGACGAAAAATCCACAGGCAATGCAGTGACCGACAATACCATCGATTCCTTCGGCATGTTCTATTCGGATGGCTGCGGAATTATCGTGGCGCGCACCCCGGACGTCGCCATCCTCCACAATGAAATCCGTCACGGTCGTTATACCGGGATCAGCACCGGTTGGACGTGGGATGACAAGGACACCGCCGCTAAAAACCACGATGTCGGCTACAATCTGATCCACAAAACCATGGGGCTGCACGACGATGGCGGAGGCATCTATACCCTGGGAAAAATTCCGGGCATGAAAATCCACCACAACTATATTCACAACATACCGCGCTCGAAGTTTAGCGGCAATTATGGCATCTGCAGCGTTTATTTGGACAACGGAAGTTGCCACAAGCTGGTTCAGGACAACGTCACTGAGAACGTAGAGGCCGCATTCTTTGCAAGCAATAAGCCCAATCACAGCAACACATTTGATCGGAATTATTACAGCGGCCGGTTGATACGTTTCGTTGAGAAGGAAAACGCTGTGACCAACAACATAGAAGTTAAAGGATCGAATTGGCCTCCCGAGGCCGTGAAGATCATGAAAGAGGCCGGGCCGCGTGGGGCGTATCGTCGCCCTGAACCTCCAGCACCTATACCTCCGCGGAATCTTGTAGTGAATATGAGCGCTACGGCGTCGTCTTCCTACTCCGGCACCAGCGCCAATAGTGGAAACGACAGTCTGACCAGCACGATCTGGGCCTCCGCAGCTGGAGATGCTGCGCCGTATTGGCAGGTGGATCTTGGAAAGGAGTATTACATCAGAAAAGTGGAGCTGGTCGCACGACAGGATGGGTCTCAACAGGACTCCGCCCGCAACAATTTTGAGATCAGAGGATCGACTAATTCGAGTGGATCCGGTTACACCGTGCTGGGTGCGCAAGGCGCAACGGCATTTGCCGCTGGTGGCACATGGATGACCGACATTAGCGTGAAAACCACTTCGCGATATATTCGCGTAGCAAAGACAGACGGGATGCACTTCAACTTCTCCGAGCTTCGAGTCTACGAACAATCAGCAACTAATACCCTGCCCTTACCAACTCCAGGTCAAGCCCGATGAGATGAAAGGCTTGGAGACGTAGAAGCAATATGACCACTTTCATAATACGGATGCCCATCAAGGCGAGAATTGATTGAGACAATAGTCGCAGTCTCGGAGACTGGAGGCGTAGCAAATCAGATTCGTGGCGAGTATAAAAAGGCGGCATGAGTAAACCAACCGCCACCGCTTCTCCTCCGGTCCGGCGCAAATCGCTGTCATTTCTTGATAAGACACCTTGGTGTCCACCAATCCACACTGGCAACCCTCGGAGACGAGGATGCGGCTCGTTCGGTTCGTTTCTTTGAGAAAAATGTTACGTTCGGGATTTATTTGGAAATACCTGTTGTAGATGATGAACCAGAACGATCAGGAACGCTTCACGCAGCTTTGGACAGC
>JANNQW010000366.1:0-12759 GCA_031400955.1 Verrucomicrobiota bacterium | reverse complement strand
CGTGCTCCCGCTGGACCACGCCCATCGCATCCCATCGCTGGTCGTCGGCAATGACAAAGATGAAGTTGGGCTTGCGTTCCGCAGCTCGCAAAATGGGGGTGCAGGCGAGTGTCGCGAGAAAACATGCGGCAAGGATGGGATGAAGAAACGGGGTGAATGTGTTCATAGTTTTTACTTTGTGACGGATGACTTGTTGAGTGTCTCAGTTTCCCGAGTCGTGTCAGAAACGCGATAGAAAGCAGCTGCGTTTTTATGGAACAGTTTTTCTGAAACATCGCGCCCTTTGTCATCGAAATACGCCTTCGTGAGTTTGATTACGGATGCGTAATCACCCGTTGTTTCCGTGACCGGCCAGTCGCTGCCAAAAATCAACCGGTCCTCACCGAAGCAGTCGAATACGAGATCGATCACGGGGGTGTAATAACGGATATCCTGCGGTGCGGGCTGTTGTTTTGCGCGTCCATAAAGCGCGGAGACCTTGCAGAACACATTCTTAAATTGGGCCACGGCACGCAATTTCTCGACCCACCCGGGATCGAGCGGCTCCCCGTCCAATTTTACAGCACCGAAGTGATCCAGAATGATCCGCAGGTCCGGCAGTCGCCGCGCAATCTCACCGACCTCTTCAAAGTTGTATTCGCCCACAAGAAACTCGACCACCCTGCCCTTGTCGGCCGTGAGTTTCAGATCCTGATAAAATGCATCGGTCAACTTTTCCTGATATCGTCCGGACAAGCGGTAGCCAACGTAACGCGCATCTTCGCAGAGTTTCTCGAAGATCGGTTTGAATTCCGGTGTGCCGATGATTTTCGACAGGTTCCCAATGACACCGCGGTAAAGTGATTTGTTATGCGCGGTGATGTCGAGATTCCACTGGTTGTCAGGCAGGCTTTGACCCGCCTGGACGACAATCACACCCACAATCATATTAGCCAGCGCCGTCGGCTCGTGTTCCTTGGGAAGAAAATTACGATGCAACACCTTGTCGTCCTTTTTAATCCACCCGAGTCCCTCGGGGCGGCTGATGTCCCACAGATGAACATGGCAATCTATGACTGGGACCGGCGCAGTCTCAGCCGCGCTGAGGTTCAGGGATAGAGTCCCCATGAATAAAATGATCAGCAGGATGCGAGGCCTGGGACCTATGATCCTCTTCAATAACAGGTTTGTGTGAATCATGATGACTATTGGGCTGACATCCCGAGCTGATCAAAAAGAAAGGCAAATACATCGGCTTGCTGCGCAATTTTTTCGGAGAGCGCGGTGCCCATGCCGTGACCGGAAGTGGAGCAAATGCGGGCGAGGATGGGATGATCCGAAGCGGTGGCGGCTTGCAAGCGAGCGGTCATTCTTCGCGTTTGAGCGGGATTGACACGACCGTCTGTTTCTCCGGCGAGGAAAAAGACTGCGGGATATTTGGCGCCATCGGTGACTCTATGATAGGGCGAGTAGTCATGCAGCGCGCGGAATTGCGCGGGGTCTTTCACGGTGCCGAACTCGGTGACGTTGAAAGCGCCGTTAGGGTCGAGTTCGACACGCAGCATGTCGTAGATACCGACGTGGGCGACGACGGCTCGCGCGAGAGCGGGATGTTGCGTAAGGAAGGCGCCCATGAGCAGGCCGCCGTTGCTGCCTCCTTCGACGGCGAGCTTGTCAGAGCAAGTGTAGCCACGAGTGATGAGGTGTTGGGCGCAGGCGGCGAAATCGTCGAACACGTTTTGTTTCTTCGTAAGGTTGCCCGCGAGGTGCCAGGCTTCGCCGTATTCGCCGCCGCCGCGGATATTGGCGACAACATAGACGCCGCCGCGATCGAACCACAGTCGGTTCTGAAAATTGAAATTCGGCCTCATGCTGTGGCCGTAGCCGCCGTAGGCATAAAGCAGCGCAGGGTTGCCGCCATCGAGCTTGGTGCCTTTGCGTCGCAGGATATTGACGGGGACTTGGGTGCCATCCTTGCTGGTGGCAAACTCGCGCACGACCTCAATATCGCTGAAATCCACCGGCGAGGTATTGAAGAGCGCAGTTTTTCTCAGGGCCTCGTTGGCTGGATCGTAAATCATCCATGTAGACGGCGCGACAAAACTGGTCTCAGAAAAAAGGATCCGATCATTCACCACGATGAGCTGACCGACACCGGATGCGGCCGGCAGTGGCAGTTCGCGTTCATTCTTACCATGGAGATCAAACTGACGGATTCGAGACGGTCCTCCGATGAGATCGGACACGAATAGATACTTCGCGGTCGGCGAGATGCCCTCAATGACGGCATCACTTTCAGGCACCAGCACTTCGGCATCGCTCAAGGTGCCTCCATGGAGAAGGCGCAGAATTTTTCCGCGAGGCGCGTCCTTGACGGAGCGCATGTATAGACTCGAACCATCGTGGCTGAACGCGATTTCTTTGACGCCGTCCTCATGGCGGGTGATCTGCTTCCACTCACTGTTTTCCCTGATCTCGCGAGCGTAGTGGGCGAACTCGCCGCCATCACCGTTGGCCACGCTAGCAAGGAGCCATCGCCCATCGTCGGATGATTCGAGTTTGATCTCTGCAATGCGCGGGAAATCGCGACCAGCGGAGTATTCGTCGGCGCTCGCAGGGACGCCGAGTTTATGAAGATAAATCTGCTGAAAAAAGTTCAAGTCCGCCTCGGGCTTCTCGCCTTGATGTGGATAGCGGGTGTAGAAGACTGCGGCACTATCAGGCGTCCAGGCTGCACTACCGCCGCCGGTGGGGTATTGCACCCGGGCGATGCGGTCGGGGAGACGCTCGCCGGTTTCCGTGCGATAAAAATTGAGCGTGCCCTCTTCACTGCCGTTCTCAGACAGGCAAACGGCGATCAGTTTCCCATCGGGCGAGGGAACGAACCAGTCCATTGCGACCTGCCCCTTGGGCTCCATCTCGTTGGGATCGAGTATGACCCTTTCCGATGCCAGATCATCCGCCGACGCCAGCATTACGAGCAGTCGCTGCTGCTTCGGCGGCTGAAACTTCAGCGCGAACAGCCTCCCCGGACGTGACACGATGCCGCCGTATGACGGAGTAACTTTTGCATAAAGCGCGGTGAGCTTGGCCTCAATGCCTGCGCGCTCCGGCTGGGCATCAAGCCATGCTCGGGAAAATCGGTTCTGGGCATCGGTCCATGCCTTTACTGAAGGCGAACCCGGCTCCTCCAACCAGCGGTAGGGATCCACGACTTTCACGCCGTGATATTCATCCGTGACGATTTTCTTTTCAGTCGACGGAGCAGAGTCAGCAATGGACATGGAAAAAATAAATGTGGCGAGAGACAGCAGACTAATGGTTCGGTTGACCATGGGCAATCAAGGACGCGAGTGAAGTGACATTTTATCAGTATGGGCGGGAATTTGATTATTGCCAGAATCAACCACGCCAGCGAATGATTCTGATTCAGCCGAATTCCCGATGAGCCTGTTTTTCAACAGCCTATCTGTCTTTTCTGCCTGTTGCTCCCCTTCCGTAATCCCGCTATAGTCCCCGTCATATGAAAATACACCCATTCCCCCGGACACAAGGCTTCACCCTTATGGAAATGATGCTGGTGCTGTTCATCATCGCGCTCATCCTCGGCGGCGGTGTTTTCTTGATGAAGAATGTCGGTCAAGATGCCGAAATTTCCAAAGCCAAGGCGGACACCAGCGCCTGGGAGACAAATTTGATCCGTTACAAAACGCGGAATCTTTTTCTGCCCACCCAACAGCAGGGGCTTGATGCCCTGGTGACGCAGCCAAATAGTGATCCCAAGCCAAAAATATGGGTGCCACTATCCAAGCCTGAAGCGCTGAACGATCCTTGGGGCCACAAATATCAGTATCGCAATCCCGGCAAGCACAACCCCTCCAGCTACGATGTGTTTTCACTTGGGCCTGACGGCATCGAGGGCACGCCCGATGACATTGGAAACTGGTGAAGGCGCAAGCTCGCGAAATGCTGAATTGAAAGATCTCACGTTGATCGAGATTGTTTCAATGCGTGGCCCGACCTGAAAGACTCGCCGCGCACGCGCCTCACCGCTGTCCTCACAGAACTCAATCCTGCTGCCAGCAAAACCGATGGTAGCGATGGTAAAGCGGAGAAGAAAAAAGAGGGCATAACGGAAGAAATAATCTTATCCCAAACAACAAAACACATTCACATTATGATTAAACTCTATCAAACCATCGGCCTCGCCCTAGCAATAGTTCTCCCCGCCTTCGCTGAACCCGCACCAGCGCAGATGAAGCTTTTCCTATTGATCGGCCAGTCAAACATGGCAGGGCGCGGGAAAGTTGAGCCGCAAGATCAGGTGGAGAATCCCCGCATCTTCATGCTCACGAAGGAACTGCAATGGGTGCCCGCCAAGGATCCGTTGCATTTTGACAAGTCGGCGGCGGGCGTCGGGCTTGGCTCGGAGTTCGCGCGCGAGATTCTCAAAGCCAATCCGAACGCCAACATCGGCCTCATTCCCTGCGCGGTCGGCGGCACGAGCCTCGATCAATGGAAAGTTGGCGGAGCGCTTTACAAAACCGCCGTCGCCCGAACCACAGAGGCCATGAAGCAAGGCAAGCTCGCTGGCATTCTCTGGCATCAGGGTGAGTCGGACAGCGGCAAACCGGATGCCGTGGCCACTTATGCGGATCGCCTGTCAGTGATGATCGGCCAGTTGCGAAAAGACCTTCAGGCAGAAAAAGTGCCTGTGGTGCTTGGCGAACTGATTCACGGCCACAAAACCAATGACTCCGTCAACGTGGAACTCGTCGCCGCAGAGAAAAAGATACCCTTGTGCGCTCTGGTCAGCTCGAAAGACTTGGGAAACAAGGCCCTTCATTTCAACGCTGCCGACCTCCGCACGTTCGGCCAGCGCTATGCCGCCGAATATCTAAACCTGGCGGTCAGCGACAAAAACACTATAAATAAGTAATCCACTATCAGAACACGATGAAACTCCATGCAACCATCTGCATCGCCCTGGGGATGCTTTCCTACGCCTCCATCCTTTGCGCTGCGGAGGATTCGCCCGCCGTCAGTTTTTACAAGGGAACCCCATTGTTCTCCACGGCACCCGATCCAAAAAAATCCATGCAGACTATCGACCGTTTTGGGCCTGTAGGCCTGGTGATCGAACTGCACCAGCCGGCGTTTGTGATGAAGGTCGGCAAGATTGAAGAAGGCTCGCCCGCCGCTGCCAGCGCACTCAAGGCGGGACAGATCATCGAATCAATCAACGGCGAAAAGCTCAAGGACATCGACCCGCGCATCCAGCTCGGACGAATCATCGAAAAGGCCGAGTCCTCAGATGGTGCGCTCAAGTTTCTTGTGAAGGACAAGCCGGATGCCGCCGCGCAGGAGGTGATTGTAAAAATTTCGGTGCTCGGCGCTTACAGCAAGACCTGGCCGCTCAACTGCCCCAAGTCGGACAAGATCGTGCGTGGTTTTGCGGATTATGTTTCCCGGCCAGGCACAAACAAGGGCTTCGCCGAAGCTGGCATGTTGTTCCTGCTATCCACCGGCGATGACAAGGACCTCGCTCCCGTTCGCGAATGGGTCCACGGTCTCGCCAAACAAAAAAGCTCCGGTTACGCCTGGCATCTCGGCTTTGGCGGCATCCCGCTCTGCGAATATTACCTGCGCACCGGCGATGCCGCAGCTCTGCCTGTCATTCAGAAGTGGGTCGATCTGGCCGCCAAGGGAGAATATCTCGATGCGTGGGCCGGACGCGGTGGCGTTACCAAACTCGGTTACGGCAACGGCCACCTCAATGCCGGCGGCACGGCCGTGGTCACCTTCCTGCTGCTCGCAAAGCAATGCGGCGTGGAGGTCAATGAAAGCCTGCTGAACCGGACGCTCGTCCACTTTTTCCGCTATGCCGGGCGCGGCACCAATCCTTATGGTGATGACCGGCCGGAAACGTCCTTCGTCGACAACGGCAAGCACGGCAACCTTGCCTTCGCCATGGCCGCTGCCGCGTCACTTACGCCCGAAGGCGAAAAATCGATCTACGCGAAAGCACGCGACAACTCCGCCAAGACCAGCTTCTACACTACGACCTTCATGCTTCATGGTCACACCGGCGGTGGCATCGGCGAGATCTGGCGCAGTGGCTCTATGGCTTTGCTCGCTGAAAAAAGCCGGCTGCAACACCGCGAGTTCATGGATCACCGCAAGTGGCACTACGATCTCTCGCGCCGCTTCGACGGCTCATTCGGCATCCTCGGCGGCGCCGGCTACGACACTTTGGAATGGGGCGGTCTCTATCCTTGGGCTTACACCTTCCCGCGCAAAACTTTGCGCATTACCGGCGCTCCACCCTCCAAGTTTTCCAAAACCCATCAGCTCCCAAAACGCCCGTGGGGGACTGAAGCCGATGATATCTTCGTCTCCATGGATTCCGTCCCCGACAAGGATGGAAAACTTCTCGATTACTCTGGCGAAATCCTCACTGAACACTCCGCCAAACCGTTCATCATTGGCCTGAACGCGAAGGAACTCAGCGACGATGATTTACGCCGGCACATCCGCCATCCGCAGTTTCTCATCCGCCACATGATTGCCAACATGGCGACCGGCCTTACTGCCGACTACATGTTTCCGAAGCCGGGCCCCAAAGCCCGCCCGCATCTCCTGGAGGAATTCGCCCGCCACCTTGATCCCCGCGTCCGCTACGCCGGCCTTCGCGCCGCCGTCCGGATCTTCGATCCTGCTGATGAAACATCCCGACGCCTTTTCGCCTATGCCATCGAGCGCCTCAAAGACGATGCCGAATCATGGTTCGTAAAAGATGCCTGCCTGGCCATCGTCGGCAAAGGAAACGCGGACATGATCACGCCTCATGCTGATCTCCTCATTTCCTACCTCGCCTATCCCGAGCAATGGCTCCAGAACGGCGCGCTCAATGCTCTTGCCCTAATCGCCATCGATGAGCGCACCTACGCAAAAGTGCTGCCAGCCTTCGGCGGATTCGTCCAGAAAACCCCGCGTCAGAGCACCACCATGGGCCCGCTCTTCGCGCTCCGCAATCTGCTGCCGAACGCCACTCCCGCTGTTCGTGATGTCGCCCTGAAGGCGCTCGGTATCAGCTACTCCGACTACGAAGGGCCTAAAACCTGGTCGGGCGGCCAGAACTTGGCCGGTCATCGCAAAGAAACTCTGGAGGTCCTGGCGGAAACGCTCGCCTCGGTTCCCGGAGGATACGATGTGCTCTACGATCTCGCCAAAAAACAAAACCCGGACACACCCCTTCCGTATGACAAGATTTTCCTTGCGGCTGACACCGAAAACTTCGGCCCCAAGCTCCGGGAAATCATCAAGCCCATCATTCGCGAGAAATTAATCTACCAATACGTCGCGGAGAACCGGCAAAGGATTTTCAACGACATTGAAAAACCCAGTCAGACCGGCGCTGTCACCAACTCCCTGGATGGACTCATTAGCCTCTATCAGAAAATCGGTGTCCGTGATTACGACTGGAAAGAGTTCGGCACACTCACCGAGGCTCAGTGGAATTTTTACTCCTTCGATCCCGCCGAAAAGCAGGCCTATGACATATCCCCTTGGCGCTATCGTCCCGTCACCGTTCCCGCAGGCATGGAGAACTGGTTCAAACCGGACTTCGATCCCGCCAAGGCCGGCTGGAAACAAGGCCAAATGCCCATCGGCCAATTCGATGGCAAACTCGCCGACATCCGCAGCCCATACAACAAATGGGACAAAACCCCGCGCTCCCTTTGGGAAAATGAAGTCCTCCTCGTCTCGCAAAAATTCGATCTGCTTCCGCTGAAACCCGAAAACGCCTACCGCCTCCGTGTTCAGACCGGCCAGGGTGTTGGTGCCGGTGATGGATTCAAGGTGTTCATCAACGGCAAACCCCTCGTCGAAACGAAAGAGGGTCTCGGTCGTCGCGCTGGCGACACCGTTCGCGGTGGCTGGATCACCAAAGAATTCACCAATGACTTTGGCAAAGGCCCCGTCACCTTTGCCGCCACCTCGTTCCTCCGCTACGGCGACCGCGCGATCGTCACCATGCCGCCGCTCTCCCGCGGCATCTTCAGCATGTGGCTTGAGCAGCGGAAACTTCCGCCGCTCGATGAATCCGTTCTCCGCAAGTCCGCGCTCTACACCCCGTTGCTCAGCACGGAATGGCAGGAGCGCAACGACCCCGCGCCAGTCGGCGACGATGTTCCGGATAACCCGCCGTATTACTTCGACGGAAAATTTGTCGCCAACCCCGCCGTTCCCGGCAAGTGGACGCTCGTCGATGTCGTCCGCACCGTCGATGAGTTCAAACCCGGCGCGAAAAAGGTCAACGCAGGCCGTGCCGCATTCCAAACTCTCGACCTTACCGCAGACGGCGGCTCCAACTCTTCACTGCTGTTCTGGTCCGGCGACATCCTGATGGATATCAATCAACGTGCCGCCCTCAAGATGACTCCGAAAACCATCGACGGCGTGGAATACCTCTTCGTTGAGACCGGAGGCTTCAGAACGCAGAATCCGGTCGGTTGGAAAACCACCCTCACTGTTTTCAAAAAATAACCCTGCATCACACCATGTTCACCAAATCCCGTTTCAGGATCGCGACGATCCTGCTGTCCGCACTCTGCATCATCGGAAGCGCCCGCGCCCTTGAACTCGGCGCGCCCTTCACAGACAACGCCGTGCTCCAGCGCGACATGGCTGTCCCGGTCTGGGGCTGGAGCAAGCCGGCCACGGCGCTCACAGTGGAGTTTGCGGGGCAAAAAGGATACACGACCTCTGGCAATGACGGAAAGTGGATGCTGCAACTTAATGCCCTCAAGGCCAGCGCCACACCCGCCGACATGACCGTTTCCGAAAACGGCGGCGAAACCCGCACGCTGAAAAATATCCTTGTCGGCGAAGTCTGGATGGCTTCCGGCCAGTCGAACATGCAGTGGCTCGCATCAAAGTGCGACGTGGGCGCGGTCCTGCAAAAGCAGATCGCTGAACGGGTCGCGGCCGGCAAGGAGAAGCCTCCGGTGATTCGCGAGGCGAAGGTCATGGATTTCTTCGCCAGCCTGCAACCCATCGAGCGCGCCACCGGCGAGTGGCATGATGACGGCGGCAACATAAGCGCGGTGGCCTACGCATTCGCCTACCAGCTCCACCGCGAGCTTGGTGTGCCGATCGGCATATTGAACTGTTCGTTCAGCCAGACCGCGATTCAGGCGTGGACCCCGCGCGAGGGATTCGCCGGAGGCAAGGACGATTACACCAAGGCGATTTATCAAAAAGTCATCGAATCCGATCCTTCCACCCCCGAGCACAAGGCGGTATGGGAAAAGTTCTATCAGGAAGTTGAAACCACGCTGGTCGCGAACAAGGAGCGCGTGGCGCGTGGCGCGGCCGCCCAGGAAATTCCCACCAAGGTGCCCGGCATTCTCAATGACAACCGCGACGCCACCTGGCTCTTCAATGCGCGGATCAACCCGATGATCCCCTACGCCATTCGTGGCTGCATCTGGAACCAAGGCTACGCCAACATGGGGGAAGGCATCGTTTACTACAACAACCTGCACAGCATGATCCGAGGCTGGCGCGCGCTTTGGGGGCGTCCCGAGCTTCCCGTCTATTTCCATCAGTTCTACTGCCCCGGTCAGAATGGCGAATCGAAAAACAACCCGGACATCGGCAGCACCGCTGAAATGCGCATGGGCACCTGGCTCGCGCGCGACATTCCCCACACCGGCATGGCCTGCCAGATCGATATCGAAGGCGCGATCCACTACACCAACAAGACCCTGCCCGGCCAGCGCCTCGCACTTCATGCGCTCAAGAACCACTACGGCAAAGAAGTCGCCACCGATGGCCCGATGTTCAAATCTTATGAGGTAAAAGGTGGCGAACTCACCGTCACGCTCGACCACGCCGCCGGCGGCATCGTCGTCGCGGAGACCGGCACCAACAGCAAAACCGGACTCGCCATCCCCACGGTGATTCCCAACGGCGCGGAAAAAGTGAAACTCTTCAACGTCGCCGGTGAAGACCGCGTCTGGCACCCGGCGCGGATCGTGAAAATCGACGGCAACAAAGTGACGGTCAGTTCTCCGGCAGTGAAAACGCCTCGCGGTGTTTCCTACGCCACGGGCGGCGTCGGCAGTCAGCCGAATCTCTACAATCAGGCCATGCTGCCGACCACGCCCTTCATTCAATATGACAACAAGCTCGTCACCAGGGAAACCTGGCCCGACGACCCTATGAAAATCGCCGGAGTCGTGCCCGACCCGAATGCCGGCGGACTGATGGAAGAGTATCGCAAGATGCCGCTGTGCAGCACCCAGTTCCGCAAGAATGCCGTGTTGCAAGCCGATGCGCCTGTCATCATCTGGGGCTCCACCATCCACGACTGGGGTTACGAGGCTAAGGGCAAGGCTGAGATTCAATTCAGTTTCGCCGGAGTTGAGAAAACCATCCCCGTCACACCCGGCATGAGGGAGTGGAGATTCATGCTGCCGCCGATGAAGGCCAGCCGCGAACCGAAGACACTCAAAGTCACCTTCACCATCGACGGCAAGCTTGCCCGCGAACACATCGCCGAGGGCATCGTCTTCGGTGATGTCTGGTATGTTGCCGCTCCGGCGCTCGCGATGAAATTTTCTGCGCCGGAAAAAACTGCGGGCATCGTCCGCATGATGACGCGCAAGGCGAAGGGATCGTCCCATGACCGGCCGCGTCGTTTCAGTGTGGCCACCTCGACCACACCGGAAAATCGTTTCGCATCGTATTGGGAGGACGCCACCGGCGCAGCCGCTGCGTTGGCCGCGCGACTGGCACCTTCACCGGACCGTCCGGTCGGCTTGATCTTCATGCAGTCGAACAAAGAAAAAGCAACGCCCGACGCCAAACTCAAGGAATGGATCGCCGCCGATTGCCTCAATCTCGCACCGGGCTTGATGGACGATTACAAACAACTGGCGGGTATTCGTCCGGGCAATGAACATTACGACGCCAACGTGCGCCGTTACGTCTCCGATTGGAAAAAATTCTGGAGTGATTATGTGCCTGAAATGATCGCCACCAAGCGCGTGCCGGACGGTGCCGCGTGGGGCAAATACCCCACCTTGGCAGGCGGCGTCACCACCAACGCGTCGCAGACTTGGAACGTGCTCGCGGAATCGTTTACGCCGGGTGCATTCAAAGGCATTCTCTTTCTCAGCAGTCCGGACATGGTCGCGGAAGACGGAGGCGCGCTCTTCGGCGAGCAAATGTCCGCACTCGCCAACTGCATGAAGAAGCGTTTCGGCGGCGAGGATACGCCGTTCCATTACACTATCCCGGCCGCATCACTAGCTCCGAAAATTACTAAGCCGTCCGCCATCAAGGGCCGCAGTAGCGCGCTGGAAATCACCGATTGGCAGGACGGGGCGGCCATTGCGAACTGGGTCTGCAACGCGGCAAAATAAAAAATAATCTCTCAATCATGATGAACACCTGGCAGAAACACATCAGCACGGTCGTGTTGGCGGCGCTTCTTTCGCTGCCCGCCACCGCGAACGTCGTTCCTCTTAATTTGCCGCGTCCCGATGACCAGCCTGGCAATTCGGCCAAGCCGGTCAAAGTGTATATCCTCGCCGGCCAGTCGAACATGGTCGGCATGGGCGACATCACTGGTGCCAAACCGCCTTACCCGTTTGTGTGTCTGTCGGCAGATACAGCCATCATTCCCGGCGAGATGCCGGTCGGAATCAGCCGCATCAAATCCGCCTGCCAGTGGATTTGGAGCGGTGTGCCTGCGCTGAGATCTCACGGTGTCTATCAGTCGGCTGAACCCGGAGCGCCATCCGGTGCCGTGGTCGCGATACACAAAGGAGCCTATGATCCGAAGTCGGATTACACGAAAATACATAATTTTAAAACCATGCCCCTCGGCACGGTCGCGGCAGAGATTCCCACGATCGATGGCCCTTGCACTCCGGAGGCTAACGCCTTCATCGATGTTCCGGTGACCGGGAGCTACTTCGTCCACGTCGGGTTAGGCGAGAGCACCCATGCGCTCGCTCGCATCAATGGCAAAGAAGTCTATCGCAAGGACTCCGGCGGCAAACCGGTGCTCACCAAAGTTGTCCTTGAAGCCGGGAAACGTCATCCGCTGCAAATCTTCTGGTTCAAAGGTGGTTCCGCCGCCTTGTGGCTGCAACAAGTCGATCTCGAAGGCAAAGGCGACCTCGTCACACTGACAAAGAACGACAAAAAGTTTCCTTATCTCATCGATGACCAAGGCAAATGGACTGAGCGCAAAGACGTTTATTTCCAGGAGGCCCGCCTCGTCGAAGGCGGCAAGGGCGCGCCAATGAGCGCCGAGTCGAATAAAAAATGTCTGCCAAAATGCAACGCCATCGGCCCCGAAGTCGGCTTCGGTTACGTCATGGGCACCTTCCATGACGAGCAGGTGCTCTTGATCAAGACGGCGCAAGGCAACCGTTCGTTGCAGCACGACTTCCGCCCACCATCCAGCGGCAAACTTACCAACAGCGATTACGAAGGCTACGAATACCGCGCGATGGTCATAGGCGTGCGCGACACCCTGGC
The DNA here is from genome assembly GCA_031400955.1 of Verrucomicrobiota bacterium. Taxonomy (GTDB): domain Bacteria; phylum Verrucomicrobiota; class Verrucomicrobiia; order Verrucomicrobiales; family Verrucomicrobiaceae; genus VFKE01. The sequence goes on along the minus strand of JANNQW010000366.1, from coordinate 219 downwards.
CAACATCGACAAGGTGGTGCCAGGTTACAAAGGACAGGGATATGAGATCGCGGGCTTCGGCTGGTTTCATGGGCACAAGGACAGCGGATCGACCAAGGAGGCTTATGAAAAATGCCTGATCGATCTCATCAACGACCTCCGCAAGGAATTCAAGGCACCGAAGATGAAAGCAGTGGTCGCCTCGGTGGGTTTTCACGGATACCGGTTGATGAGCGGACC
>JANNQW010000365.1:0-15038 GCA_031400955.1 Verrucomicrobiota bacterium | reverse complement strand
CAGCGCGGGCATTCCCGCAAGCTACGCGGAACTCACGACCGTGCTGCCTTATAACGACTTCGCCGCGCTCGAGGAATGTTTTGCCAAGGATGGCGACCAGATCGCAGCGGTGATCGTGGAAAGCTATCCCGCCAACGCCGGGCTCATCCTGCCGCAGCCAGGCTATTTGCAAAAGCTGCGCGAGATTACGCAGCAACATGGCGCGCTGCTCATCTTCGACGAAGTGATGACCGGCTTCCGCGTCGCCAAAGGCGGCGTGCAGGAGATTGAAAAGATCACGCCCGACCTCACCGCGATGGGCAAGGTTATCGGCGGCGGTCTGCCCGTCGGCGCGTTCGGTGGTCGCGCGGATATCATGGACCATCTTGCGCCCGACGGCCCGGTGTATCAGGCTGGCACCTTGAGCGGCAATCCGCTGGCCATGGCCGCAGGTCTCGCACAACTCCGCGAGATGGATAAGCAACACGGCTGGCGCAAGCTCGAAGAACTCGGTGCGATCATGGAGGACGCAGTGCTGGAAATCCTCAAGCAAACCGGTCGCAACTATCAGTGGTATCGCACCGGCAGCATGTTCTGCCTCTTCTTCACCGAGAAGCCCGTGCATAACCTGACCGACGCCAAGACCAGCGACCTTGCAGCATTTAAAAAATTCTTCCTCTACTGCCTTGATCACGGCGTCTACTTCGCGCCATCGCAATTCGAGACCGGCTTCATCAGCCTGGCGCACAGCCATGAGGATCTCGCGAAGACTGCCGAGGTGGTGCAGGCGGGATTGCTGGCCTTGTGATTAATCGGGTGGTAGAGAAGCTGCGTTTTTCATTCCACGCAAAATTGTTACGCAGGTTCCGTAGTTTAATCACTCATGAACGCATCACCATTAAAAGCCATCGTCGGAAGCGCGCTAATGTTCTTCACCATCACAGCCCGTTGCGATGACGCGCCGGCCTTCCGTGATCTCTTCAACGGAAAAGACCTCACCGGCTGGGTCAATGTCAACACAGGCAAGGACACTTGGACCGTGAAGGACGGCCTGCTCATCTGCAGCGGCAAGCCCATCGGCGTCATGCGCTCGGAGAAGCAGTATGAGAACTTCATCCTGCATATCGAGTGGCGGCACATGGTGGCGGGCGGGAACTCCGGCGTTTTCATCTGGAGCGAAGGCACCTGCCCGCCGAACAGGCCCCTTCCCAAGGGCATGGAAGTGCAGATGCTCGAGCTGGAGTGGCCCAATCTCCACCCAGGCAAGGACGGCAAGCCCAATCATTCCGGCTACGTCTCCGGCGAACTGTTCGGCGCGAACGGACTTCAGGCCATCCCGGACAATCCGCGTGGCGATCGCAGCATGTCCTTCGAGATGCGCTGCAAGGGCAAGGGCGAATGGAACACCTACGACACCGTGTGCGTGGACGGCACCATCAAGCACGCCATCAACGGAAAATTTGTCAACGGCATCCGCAATTCATCCGTGAAGAAGGGATACCTCTGCCTCGAATCCGAAGGCTCGGAAATTCACTTCCGCAACATCCGCATCCTCGAGCTGCCGCCCGGCATGGTCACGCCGGAGCAAACTGCGCCCGTGGTGGAAAAGTAGCGTCAGGGGTGCGTTGCCACTCGGCCAAAGCGCCGCCGTGTAATGTCTTTGAGTATGCGGAGGTCCACACGATCGCGATGATTGCTGCATCCGGCTTCTCGGAACACCTGGTCTTTGTTTTGCAAAGCTTCATGCATGTTCCCGCTGGCGGTGGTTCGGAAAAGAGGCCGTGCGTTTAACTGCTGCCAGAGCGCAGGTGCATCCTCCTCCGAAGTCCAAAACGGCGGCGTCACAGGTGTGAGTAATTTTTCAACGACAACCTGCCGCAATGGCGTCCCGGGTTCGGGAAGAACGGGACCTTTGCCGGGAGCGAACAAGCGTGGGGCGGACTCGGTGACATGGCGGACGATGAAGTTGCTTTCAACGAAGTTGCCGGAGGCGTGAACTTTCACGTTGAGGTTCACGCCGTGTCTCGTGACAGCTTCGAGAGACGGCAACTTCGTGGAGCCGATGAGGTAGAGGTTGTTGAGAAACTGGAAGCGGAATGTTTTGCCCATCGCAATGCCGTTGCCTTTCTCCACGCCACAGCCATAACGGGAGCCGCTGTGTTGATAGTCGAAAATAACGTTGTTCACGGCCTCCATCTCCACAGGGTAATGATCCTGCTTCCGCATGTTGTTGGCTTCAAACTGCGGACCACGCATCTCGAAGTGAGCGAAGAGACAGTGATGCACACTCAAGGTGCTGGCGCTGGCATTGATCGGAAAAGCGTGGTTGTCGCCGTAGGGATGGAGACGCGGATCGCCCAGGGGCTCGCTGAGGATGCACCATTGGATGGTGACTTCGCGGCAGCGCGTGATGCCGAAGATTTCGTCGCAGCTCCACGACAGCGAGCAGTGATCGAAGACGATGCGACGGGAATCATCAAGCGACACGCAATCTAATCCGGCGGAATGAGGAGGGCGTTTCGTGTGATGTTCCCGCCTCTGGCGCACGGCGGCTTCGTCGCCCAGACGGATGCGAACAAAGCGCACGATGATGTCATGTGTGTCTCGGAACATGAGGCTTCCTCCGCAGATGGTGACTCCGTCGCGAGGGGCGTCACTGCCATCCAGCGTGAGAAATGGCTCACGAATGAGGAGGCGTTCCCGGAGCGTGATGTTTCCATTGACGGCGAACTTCACGATGCGTGGCCCTTTTTGCGCCAAAGCCCAGCGCAGCGAGCCCTCGCGCGGAAGCTGCGGATCATCGTCGCAGCGCGTGACCAGCAGGGTCCGCCCGCCGGTTCCGCCGCGCGAGGATTCGCCGAAGCCCGTGACCGGTGCCGACCGTGCAGCACCGTCGCCCAAGATCAGAAGCATCAGAATGATGAAAATCCGCCGGTTCATGGTGCAACCCCTTACTCATCCTTTCCAAACAACAGCCGTAGGCTGTTGAGACAAACCACCACCGTGCTCCCCTCGTGCGTGATCACACCGAGCGTCAACGGCACTAGGCCGAAGATCGCAGAGATCGCCATGATCGTGATCGCACCGAGGGAGATAAAAAGGTTCTGCTTGATGATGGCGCGCGCTTTAAGACTGAGTTCGCGGGCGGTGAGCAACCTCTCTATCTTGTCCTTCATGAGCACCACATCGCTTTGCTCCAGCGCGGCATCGCTGCCGCGCGCACCCATGGCCACGCTGACATAGGCGGCGGCGAGGCTCGGCGCATCGTTCACGCCGTCGCCCACCATCGCTACCTTGCGCCCGCGATCGGTGAGTTCTTTGATGGTGGCCACCTTGTCCTCAGGCTTGAGCCCGGCGAACACTGCGCTCAATCCAAGCTCCTTCCCGATTTGTTCGGCGGCGGCACGGCGGTCGCCGGTGAGCATGATGGTTTCCACGCCTTCGGCCTTGAGCTTCTCCAGCACGCCCTTGCTGCCTGATCGTATGGTGTCCTGCAAGAGAATGCGGCCCACGAGGCCGGCCTGGAGCACCCATACTTCCGTGAAGCCCAGAGGCGCATCTGGTATCTTGCCCACCCACCCGGCAAATTCGCCCTGCTCCATCAATTCGCGCCGTCCAACATACGTGACCTGACCGTCTACCGTGCCGCGCAAACCAGCACCGGTTAAACTTTGAAACCCGGCGAGTTCCGCCGGAACAATACCCTGCGCCTTGCCATGGGCCACGATGGCGCGTGCAATGGGATGATTCGAGTTTGCCTCCATGGTGATGGCGATGCGCGCGACCTCGGCCTCACGCCCCGGAGGAAAACTCTCGATCTCTTTTACGCGCATCTCGCCCTCGGTGAGCGTGCCGGTTTTGTCCATGCAAACGACATCAACCTCCGCGAGCTTCTCAATGGCCGCGCCACCGCGAAAGAGAATGCCGTGCCGCGCGCCCCATGCGATGGCGGCAAGGATGGCGGACGGAATGCTGAGCGCCAGCGCGCAGGGCGACATCACCACCAGCAGTGTCATCGCGAGATAAAACGCGGACTTCTGCCCTTCAATATTTTGAAACGGGGCGATGTTCAGCGCCAGCCACCAGACGAAGAACATCACCGCGGTCAGCCCCAGCACCAGCCACGTGTAGGGCGTGCCAAACTTGTCCGTGAATCGCTGGCTGGGCGCGCGGAGATTCTGTGCGTGCTGGATCAGCTGGATGATTTTCTGCAGCGCGCTCTGCGATGCGGGCTTCTCCACGCGGACAGTCACCGCGCCCCAAAGGTTCAAGGTGCCGCTGAAAACTTCGGAGCCTTTTTGTTTGTCGATTGGCGCAGACTCGCCAGTGAGATTGGATTCATCGGCGGCGGTCTCGCCAGAATCAATCGAGCCATCCACCGCGAACAGTTCGTCAGGCCGCACTTGCAGCATGTCACCAATGGCAAGCGAGGCTACCGCGCGCGCCTCGACGCGTCCGTCGGGCAGGATGACGCGCGCCATTTTTGGCGCGGCCCTGGTCAGCGCATTGATCTCCCGATGCGTGCGGTGCAACGCGTAGTGCTCCATGGCACCGCTGGCGGAAAAAAGAAACAGCAGCAGTGCGCCCTCATGCCAGGCTCCGATGGCCATCGCGCCCGCCGCCACCGCGAGCATGAGAAAGTGGATGTCGAGCTGGCCCTCGCGAATTTTTTCCCAGGCGTCCTTGGCCGCATCCCATCCGCCGAAAAGAATGGAGACCATGAAGCAGCCGATCCACACGGTCGCAGGAAGCCGGGTGAAGGTCTCAATGAACCAGCCCGCGGCAAACGCCGCGCCGCAGATCGCGGCCTGCATGGCCAGCAACTGCCATTCTTCACGGCTTTGTTTTTCGATCTCCTCAGGTTCCGGCCAGGCAAACTCGCGCCATTTCCAGAACTTGGGCGCCGTGGGGCAGCTTGGTTTTTCGATCAAGACATCCTTGCTGGGCAACTGCCGCACCTGGAGCTGGAAGGCCTCCGTGGTCTGGGAGGGGTGAGTCGAGAGCCCGTTGGACCCGAACCGGGCATCAAGTGCCCGAAGCACCACATCCAGCCGTTCCTTCAAGGCGTCGGCATTCACAATGCCCAGCGTGGCGACAGAAACTTTCCGTTGATCGGGATTCAGCAAGATCGCCTCCACCCCGCGCTCCTCCGCCAGAAAGCTGGCAAGCCCTTCCATCCAGCTCGTGGCATCGGCTGGGGGATTAAATTCGGACGCGGGCATGGTGCGATGATTTAGCCGCAAAGCAGTGAAGAAGCAAAAGGGCAGATCGAATGAAATGATTCGTGCTTGCTATTTAGATGTCGTTGCCTTGTAAGAATCGAAAAATAGCACTCTGGGAGCCTGTCCATGTTAGCGAGCATCGCCGGCCCACTGGATTACGTTCTGTTTTGGCCGTATCTCGGATGACGCTTCTCGTGCCGGACACAGAGAATCCGCACTTTGCCAGGACGAATCTCAAAGAGTACGGCATACGGAAAACGTTTCAACTGCAAGCGACGAATCGTATTCGAACCCAGCCAGAACCCGAAGCTCTCGGGACGCACCGAGATCAGATCGAGTGCTTCCTTCAGTCTCGCAAAGAAATCATCGCCGAGGCATTCGCGTTGCTCATTATACCAACAAACCGCTTCGTTCACTTCACCTTGAACCAGACGATGAAAACTCAGCTTCATTTCAGCGCCTTGCTGAGTCTGATGCCGGCAAAGAATTCTTCTTGAGAATGCTCAACGTTGGGGTCGGCATCCATGTCTGCCGAACGGCGGCTTGCTTCGTCCAGCCAAGCTTGATCCACTTCTTTCTGCCACTCCTCCGGCACGCTGGCGTAAAGCTGGTCGGCCAAGGCAACGCGTTCAGCCACGGACAGCGAGAAGACTGCTTCAGATATTGCCGCCGGACTCATGCTCCAAGTATTCACGTTTTACGGTTAAAATCCACCGGAGATTACATGTAACGAGGTCATGACCATGGCATGAGTGAATCAAGAATCTTTGCTGCCGGACTGCTTTGCGACTACGCTGGCTCATGGATTCAACCGTGACCAAGATCTGCCTGCTCGCAACCATGCCGGACGAGCTGGCATCTGTGTTGACTGAATTAGGCGAAAAACCATTCCGCGCGAAGCAAGTTCTGGAATGGGTCTTCAAAAAGCGCGCGGAGAGTTTTGATCTGATGCTGAATCTCCCCAAGCCCCTGCGCGCGGCGCTGGCGGAGAAATATGAGCTGCGCACGATGACATTCGCAAAAGTCGAGGGCAGCGAAGACACCACGCGAAAGTTTCTCTTCAAGCTGAACGATGGACGCTTCATAGAGACCGTCCTCATTCCCGCTTCGCCTGCACTTTACGGCGAGCGTTCGGACCGTCGCACGTTATGCGTTTCCTCGCAGGTGGGCTGCGCCTATGACTGCAAATTTTGCGCGAGCGGCCTGGCCGGATTCACCCGCAACCTCACCGCGAGCGAAATTGTGGAGCAGATCGTGCAAGTGGAGAAGATCGCCGGCGCACGGGTGGACAACCTGGTCTTCATGGGCATGGGCGAACCACTGGCGAACCTGCCCAACGTGCTGCGAGCCATCGAGGTGTTGAACGCGGAGTGGGGCGTGGGCATCGGCGCGCGGCATATCACCGTGAGCACCAGCGGGCTCGCGCCGCAGATTCGCAAGCTCGCGGAGTTTCCCTTGCAAATCCGCCTGGCCATTTCCCTGCACGGTGCCAGCGACGAGGTGCGCGACGTGATCATGCCGGTGAACAAGAAGTGGCCGCTGCGGGAATTGTATCTCGCGCTCGAGGAATGGGTCGCGCGCAAAAAGCAGCACCTGACCTTTGAGTTCATCCTCATCGAGGGCGTGAACGACAACCAGGAGCAGGCGCGGTCGCTGGGGCGCCTGGCGCGCACGCTCAACGCCAAAGTGAATCTGATTCCCTACAACACTGTAGAGGGACTCCAATGGAAGCGTCCCTCTGAGGCTCAACAGGATGCATTCCGCGATGAAGTGACGCTGTGTGGCGTGGCGGTCACACTGCGCCGAGAAAAGGGACACGACATTGCCGCCGCGTGCGGTCAGCTTCGTTTGAAACAGGAGACTGAACTCGGGATCTTTGAGGCGCCAATCAAGGCGCCCCTACAGGAAATCGTGGGCTGAACGATGCGGGCGATCACGCCCAGATCATTTCCTTCACCACTTGGAACCAGAGGTAGAAGCAGCCGCGCCATGAGTAGCGGAAGTGCTGTTCGCCCTCGCGGATGATCACACCAGCGAGAAGGTTGTGGTCGATTTGCTGGGTGAGATCGCGCTGGATATTGGTGTGCAGCAGGTCGGGATCCTGCGGGGCGACGCGATCCAGCGTGATGCCGTTCTTCTTCAAGAAAGCCTCGTGCGAGGCCAGCATTTCTTCCACTGACTCCGCGCTGCGGCAGCGGTTCATGCGCTGACGCGGGGCGAGACGCATGGTGAAGCTGAAGGGATAATTGGTCGTCACCAGAGTCATGCCATCCACGGTGCGTGTGGTGAGGCTGGCGTGGGAGAAGACGAATTCTTCCTGCTGCGCGACGCTGATGGAGGCTTGGAGCAACTTCGCGGGATGATAGAACAGACGGACAAAATGATCGGTCTGCTCCCATTTCCATCCAGCGTCGTCCGCCTTTTCAAAGCCGGCCTCTTCAATCTCGGAACTGATCTGGTCGAGGTCCGGAAAAAGATCGCGCGAGGGAGGGAAACGGTGCTTCACCTCACTCTGCATGGGGAAGCGCAAGCGGCGCACCCGGCTCACGATTTCCACCCAGGGGAACAGGAACCAGAGCGAGATGGCAAACCAGCCGCCGGCATGGTTGGTCGTGACGAGAAAGCCGGCCAGGTACGTCGCCACCAGCACGGCAATCCAGCCCGCTTTGGAAAGCAGCCGGTTGTTGAAGGTGCGGCAGCCGTAGGCGAAAACCAGCAGTCCGATAATGAGGAGAATTTGCGACATGAAGATTCAGCGGCGAGCCTTCTACTAAGCCATGACTTGGAGGGATTGCAAATCGGCATCCGCGTAAGAGCATTTTGTATGAAATGTGCCGCTGATTGAGCTGGTGTTTGTAGGGCAAGCGCTCCGCTTGCCGTAATCTACCTGGGGTGTGCACAAAACATCCCCGGAAGATCAGGGACAAGCGAAGCGCTCGACCTACAAGTCCAACGTGCCGATGGCGCTGATAATGTAGTATTTTGTGACCGCGCCAGTCTTCGCGGTCTGGCAGCGCTTTCAGAAGCTTACTTTTTCCCCGCGGTGCGATTCGCGTCGTATTGCTGCCAGAATTGCCCGGTGGACATCGAGTCACCCTCGTTGGGTTCATCGGTGATGCGCTGCAGCTTCGGCAGGGTCCGAAGAAATGAAATGTCGGTTGTAACCTTGGAAATATGGAGTCTTTCCAGAGCCTTGCAGTCAGCCAAGGGGCTGAGATCCTTTATCGGACATTTGTAGATTTGGAGGCGCTTGAGCGGGAGGGTTCGCAGGACGGCGATATCAGTGATTTTCGTGTTTGAGAGGTACAATTCTTCGATCGGCATTCCAGCGAGCGGGCTGAGATCGCTCACTGAAGAGTTCTGGACCAAAAGGAAACGCAAGGGCATGCCCCGGAGCGGTGAGAGATCCTTGATCTGCGTTTCACCGGCCTTTAAAAATTTCAGCGGCATCCCGGCGAGTGGGCTCAAGTCGTTCACCAACGTGTTGGAGATGTTCAGGTCCTCGATGGGCAAGCCCGCGAGCGGACGGAGATCGGCGACTGACGTTTTTAATATGGTCAGCTTTTTCAGAGCCATCCCTCGTAGGGGGGACAGGTCGAAAACCGTGTGGGTGTATGACAGACCCAATTCCGTCAGCGGCATTCCTTTCAGTGGGTTGAGATCGCTAATTGCGGTGCTATCTGCCTGCAGCCATTCCAGCGGCATCCCGGCGAGCGGGCTCAGGTCGGTGATTGGTGTTCTGCTAATTCCTAAAGATCTGAGGCGAAGGCCCTTTAGTGGAGCCAGATCGGAGACTTTGGTGCCGCCGAGGTCAACTTCCGTGATCGGCAGTCCATTGAGGTGGGGAAGCTCCACAATTGGCTTATTTTTATAGCGTAGGTCTAAACCGAAGGATCCATTAAGCAGACGAGTTCCGCCATATTTCTCTCCGAGAATTGAAGCGAGTGGCTTCAGCCGAGCTTGGATCGCCGCCATGCCCGTATCCGAGCCTTTTCCCAGAATATTGCTCAAGGGCGTAGCTTCGACGGCGCGGCCTTGTTTCATCAAGGCACTGACCAGCGATTCTTGACCTTCGCGTTTGAGTTCCTCACTGCCCGCATTGTCACGCAGCAGTCTCTCGCACAGCTCCAGATTCAGCTTCGCGGCAGGATCATCGCGCAAGGCCAGCACGGCGCGATAGCTCTCCGCCGCTGCGGTGAGTCGCTGCGTGGCCTGCAGGAGATTGGCCTGCTGACGCAAATAGTCCGGGTTGCGCGCATCGAGCGACACGGCGTAGCCGATTTTTTCCAAGGCATCGTCAAGCTCCCCTTGTTCGACGAGAACCTTGGCCTGCGCGGCGAAGGTGGGGGCGGTCTTTTTCAGCTCAGTGAGCGCTCGCTCGGCGCGTTTACCTTCGATGACAACTTTCGTTCCAAAAGCGCCCCCAATCAGTAGCGCCGCCGCGACGCCGATGGCGGCTGCCTTGTGGCGCTTTACAAGCAGGGTGAACTGCTTCCACGCGCCCGCCTTTTCTGCACTGGTGGCAAAGCCGTTCTGATAGGCCTCGATATCGACAATGAATGCGGGGACGTTCTGATAGCGCGACTCCCGCTTCAAGGAGAGGGCCTTCATCGCGACAGCCGAAAGTGCCGTGGGCACTTTGCCACCGGGGCAATGTGGCAGCAGCTTGATCTTCTGCGCCTCGAGCACCGGCTTCTTCGCGCCCCGGACGCCTTTGCCTGTAGTGGCTCCAAGGGAGGATGGCGGTGTGATCATCGCGTGGGCCACCTTTCGGAGCACTTCATCAAGCGTCTTCCCTTCGACGGGTGGATGCAGGGTGAGAACGCAATACAAGATGCCGCCCAGTGAGAAGATGTCCGATCTCGCATCCATGTCCATGATCCGACCCTCGGCCTGCTCGGGGCTCATGTATTGCGGCGTGCCCATGACGGAGCCATCGAGAGTGGCTCCAAAGGATGAAGGCTGAGGGCGGAAGGATGAAGAAGTTGTGTCTGGAGTTCCATCCCTTATCCTCACTCCTGCATCCTTTTGGCCAAGTATTCTGGCCAATCCCCAGTCCATCAGAAGCACCTCGCCGAATTCTCCGACCATCACGTTCTCCGGCTTGAGATCGCGATGGATGATCCCGCGCGAATGCGCAAAGGCCATGGCGTCGCAGACCTTGCGGAAGATGGTGAGCAGGCGGTCGAGCGTGTAGTGCTTCGACGCCCCGGGAACATGGTCGCGCAGGTCGTTGAGGATCGCCTGCAGGGTGCAGCCCTTCACGAGTTTCATCGTGTAATAGAGCTGCCCCTGCGAATCGAAGCCGAGATCATGAACGGGCACGATGTTGGGATGCTCCAGTCTGCCCAATACGGCGGCCTCCTGCACGAAGCGCTGCTTTTGCGCAGCGTCGGGATCAGACTCCAGCAGCATCACTTTGACCGCGATCTTGCGGCCCAGCTTTTTGTCATCAGCCTCGAGGATGCTGCCCATGCCGCCGCGCGCGATTTCGTTGCCAAAGACGAACGGCACACCCGCCCTCGGATCAGCGCCCAGCGCGGTGAGCGGCGCCTCCACCGCGTCCTCGAAGAGCCGCACGACCAGGCTTGCGGAGCCGACGCTCAATGATTGCGGGTAAGACCAGCATTGAGGGTTGGAGGACACGGGAAGGTTTTGTACTTTGGTTCCGCTGCTGCTGCCGAGGTCCTCGATGAGCATGTCCGTCTGGTGGAGCGTGATCTTCGCGTGATGACGCGACACATCCGGGGAGGCCACCACGATGTCGCAGTCCGGGTCGCGCCCGATGACATAACTGCCCTGCACGAGCTTTTGCTCCCGGGTGCTGCCGTCACTCTCCGTCAGCGTGAGGATGAACTGTCCGGGCATGGTTCCCCCGTTTTAACAAATGTTTGCAACAAGCGCAAGCCGGTCGCACCGCAAAAAAGCCGCAATCCATCCGCGCCATATCTTCATGCCTGACGTATAATCTCACCATGATCAACCTCTCCGCCCCCGATCTCACCGTTCATCCGCCCCGCAGCGCCCGCATCCGTCTCGGCGGCTACGTCATCCTTCCGCGCATGTTGGACAAATGCCGCGCTGTTGTCGCCGGCAAAAACGGCCCCTACCACTACGCCTGTCCCATCGACCAACGCTTTCTTCAGTTCGCCGGGATTGATCCCGAAGCGTTGAAAACTGAAGTCGAGAAAGGAAAAGGCGACGGCGAGATCCTCCAGTGGATCGAAGCCAACGCCAAGAACCAGCGCGCCGACTGGGAGATCGCGCAATGGAGCGCCTTCCGCGAATCAGCCGCCGCCAGCGACAACGACAGCCGCGAATTTATCAGCAAGAACATCAAGGAAGCCGGCTTCGAACATCGCGAAGACATGGCCACCTGGTTCGAGTGGCTCGATGCCGACGATTTCGCCAGCTACGGCGGGAAGGCGTAATTTTTAAGCGGAAATCTTCGGCACCACAAACGGCGCGCGATATTCCCGCGTCATGAGTTTCGCGGAGGCCTCGTTCCCTACGGCCTTCTCAGTTTTGGGATCAAACTGCAGCATCGGACCCATCGTGAGCGGCGTGGCCTTCAAGTCCACGCCGTTGGCTTCGAGATGCTGCACCATGCGGCCAAAAGTTACCGCAGCACCGGTTTGAGATTCCATGACTGCTTTGATTTCATCGACGCCCTTCTTCTCGCCGAGGCGATAGGAAATATTTCCGGTGTGGCAAATCGCCGCGCTGATGTGGCCTTCAAGAATATCCGCGTTCAGGTCTTCGCGCTTCCGGCTCTTCACGGCCTTGATGAAGTTTTCATAATGATCGTCTGAACCCTTCCAGCTTTTTATCTCCGCGCCAGCCTTGTCATAGGCGATAGCCTCGGAATAGCCGGGCACAACAATATGGCCGCCTTCGCAATGAATGACGCAGCCGATGTCGGCACCCATGAACTTGTCCATGTTCTTGTCGTCTTTTGAATCCGGCGCTTCCTTTTTTGATGGAAGTCCGCGCACTTCAAAAATCAGCGGCGCAGTCTTATATGCCTGATAAATGATCTGGGTGTTCGGAGTCTCGCCGTCGTCTTCGTAACCGAGCCGGCCACCCACGCTCCAGGCTTGCGGCGCGATTTGATCTTCACCGAGAAACCAGCGGGCGATGTCCATCTGATGGACACCCTGGTTGCCGAGATCGCCGTTGCCGTAGGGCCATTGCCAGTGCCAGTCGTATTCGAGCTTCCTGCGATGGATTGGTTCTTTAGCAGCCGGACCAAACCAGAGATCGAGATCGATCTCCGGCGGCACTTGAAGCGGTTCCTTCATCTTGCCGATGCTTGCCCTTCGTTTGTAGCAGAGTCCGCGCGCGATTTGGATCTTGCCGAGGTTGCCCGCCTGCACCCAGGCGACGGCATCGCGCAGGGCGTGGCTGCTGCGGCACTGGCTGCCGGTCTGGGCGATGCGATTGTATTTGCGCGCGGCGTTCACCAGCTGGCGGCCCTCCCACACATTGTGCGAGATGGGTTTCTCGACATACACGTCCTTGCCCGCTTGCATGGCCCAAATGCCCGCGAGAGAATGCCAGTGGTTCGGCGTAGCGATACTGACGACATCCACCTCTTTCGATTCGAGCAATTTGCGGATGTCCTGATACGGTTTCACTTCGACACCCTGTTTCTTCAGCTCGCCCGTCTGCTTTTCCAATAGCGTTTTGTTCACATCACAGAGCGCCACGAGGCGGACACCGGACAGATTTTGAAAGCTCTTGATGTGATCGACCCCGCGTCCGCGAAATCCGACGACGGCGACCCGCACGTCATCAGACTTCCTGCCACAGGAGCTGAGGCTCTTGCCAATGAAGAATGAACCGCTGGCGAGTGCGGTTTGTTTGAGGAGCTGGCGGCGGGTGATGGGTGGCATGGGGCTTTGTTAAAAAGTGGTCAGCACAGTCCTCTGTGCGGACCACTCTTACAAGCCCGCCGCCAATTTGAAATCAAAAAACTCCATCCCATGCGCTTCCGCCACCGCCCGGTGCGTCACTTTGCCATCGAAAAGATTCAAGCCGCCCAGCAGGCTGGGATCACGCTGGAACGCACCGGGCACGCCGTGATCCGCCAGGGTCTCGATGTATCGATAGGTGACGTTCGTCAGCGCCTGGGTCGCAGTGCGCGCGTAAGCGGCGGGCATGTTGGCGACGCAATAGTGAATCACTTCCTCCTCGACGTAGATCGGATCGTGATGCGTCGTGGGGCGGGAGGTCTCGGCACAGCCGCCCTGATCGATGGCGATGTCCACGAACACGCTGCCCTTTTTCATCACGCGCATCATTTCGCGGTCGATGAGCTTCGGTGCCTTGGATCCGGGCACCAGCACGGCGCCGATGAGCAAATCAACCTGCGGCAGCATGTCGAGAATGTGCGCGCGATTTGAATAAAGCGTGTGCGCCGTGTGCAGGCTGATGTCCAGGAAACGCATGCGTTCCACGTCCACCTCGAGAATGGTCACATCCGCGCCGAGCCCTTGCGCCATGCGCGCGGCATTCACACCTGCGGTGCCGCCGCCGATGACCACCACCTTGCCCGGCAGCACGCCAGGCACGCCGCCAAGCAACACACCGCAGCCGCCGAGATGCTTCTGCAAAAAATAGCCGCCCATGAGCACGCTCATGCGTCCGGCGATTTCGCTCATCGGTTCCAGCAAGCAAAGTTTGCGGTTCACCTCGACGGTTTCATAGGCGATACAGGTGGCTTTCGAATGCAAGAGCGCATCCGTCAGCGGCTTGCTCGCGGCGAGATGGAGATACGTGAAAACAATCTGCCCCGGACGAAGGAGGTTGTATTCTGCGGCCAACGGCTCTTTCACTTTCACAATCATGTCGGCCCGCGAAAAGACTTCTTCGTGCGTCGGCACGATCACGGCACCGGCCTGGATATATTCCTGATCGGGAAACCCCGTTCCCGCACCGGCTTGAGTTTCCACCACCACCTTGTGACCGCGACGAGTCAATTGGTAGGCGGCACTGGGCAACAGGCCTACTCGCGTTTCCTGCGGTTTGATTTCTTTGGGGACGCCGATGATCACAAGTTTAAGCGGGTTGGGGATTTATTTCAGAGTGCAACATGGTTTATGGCACGTCATAGGTTCCGAGGCTATTCATGTCGAACTGGCTCATTCCACATTCGGATGCGATTTCATTAAGGGCTTCAATTTCGGCATCGGTAAACAGCAAGCCACCGGCGGCGGCGCTGTGTCTGGCATTGTTGGCTTCGGGCTGGCCGGGCAGCAGGCAGTTTTCGTTGCCGTGGCCGAGGATGTCCTGGATCACCGCCTTCACGTTCTGTGCCTGGTTGCGCCCCTTGGCAAAGAGACCGCTGCTGACGGCGTCGGGATGGATAACCTGGAAGTAAAAAGACGACGTGCGCTTCTCGCCTGCGGGCAGCGCTTTGCCTTTGAAATCAGGATGACTGCCGCCGCCGCGCAACGTGGGCACCGAGCCGCCGATGAGCGCGCCCATGACCTCGATGAGCAACGACAGTCCGTAGCCCTTGTGCGCACCGAAGGGTATGAGCCAAGCGGCCTTGCTGGCATCCGTCGTGGGATGGCCTTCGGCATCGACGGCCGCACCGGGCGGCAGCGGTTTGCCTTCGCGTTTGAGCTGTTGCACGCGGCCCATAGCCACGGTGCTGGTGGCCCAATCAATCACAATGGGAAACCCGCACGCCTCGGTTGTGGGCAGGCCCCAGGAATGCGGATTCGTTCCGAGCACAGGATATTTTCCTCCAAACGGCACCACTTCACCCAGCGTGCTCGTGCAGTTTGTATAGGCGATGTAACCTTTCTTAGCAGCTTCCATGACATAGCC
>JANNQW010000364.1:0-7262 GCA_031400955.1 Verrucomicrobiota bacterium | reverse complement strand
CCGCTTCATTCATCTTCGCGGCTTCGTCGCCTAAACCAGTTTGATTGCGGACAGGAGTGTCCGCGCTCCTCTCCGCCGCAGCTGAAGCAGCCAAGAAAAAACTCTCGACTCTCAACGAAATCACCATCGAGATTCCATTTCTTGATTCGCAGAATCATCTCTCCGTCTGTGCCACACGCGACGATCTGGAAATGATCGCACTGCCGTTGATCGAGCGCACCCGTCGTCACTGCTTCCGAGCGCTGACCGATGCTAATCTCAAACCAGACCAACTCGATGAAGTCATCCTCGTCGGAGGTTCTACGCGAATGCCGCTGGTAAGGCGCATCGTTGGTGAAATCTTTTGCAAGAGCCCCAACATCTCGCAAAATCCCGATGAAGCCGTTGCGATGGGCGCGGTCATTCAGGCCGGCATCTTGAGCGGTGCCTTGCGCAATGTGGTGTTGCTCGATGTCACGCCGCTCTCGCTCGGCATCGAAACTTTCGGTGGCCTGATGAACATCATCATCCCGCGCAACACCACCATTCCGTGCAAGGCCGGTGAGATGTTTACGAATGCCGTGACGAATCAGCGCGAGATGTTGATCCGCGTGCTGCAGGGCGAACGCGAACTGGCAAAGGATAACTGGGAGCTGGGACGCATCGCAGTGCCGTTTCCACCGGGGCCAAAGGGCAGCGCGAGGGTGGGCGTGCAATTTTCGCTCGATGCCAATGGCATCCTCCAGGTGCTGACCCGCGATACAGCAACGAATACCGACACGGTTCTGGAGATTCATAGCTCTGCTGTCTACGTGGACGACGCCAAGGTGGAGCAAATGATCTCTGAAAGCGTGGACTACGCGTTCGAGGACATGAACGAACGCATCTGGACCGAGGCTCGCTTGAAAGGCGAGGAACTGTTGAAAGCTGTTGATGAAGCTCTCATGCAATGCGGCGGCCTGCTCAATGAAGGCGAACTGCTGAAAATCAAATCATGCGCTGCGCAGTTGCGCGATGTAATCAAACATGAACCGCATGACACGAGGGCGCTGAAGGCGACAAATCAATCACTTGATGATGCGACCCAGTCGCTCGCCGTGCTGCTCGTGGAGCGCGCCATGGAAGCGGCGCTGGAGCGGAAACTGGGCTAGGGCGCGTCCCCAGCAGTGGAAATCTTCGCTTCCGGCACCTCTTCGGGCGGGTCGATGATGAAATCATCATCCGAGCCGGCAATGTGTTCCATTTGCTCCTCGCCCAATTCAGCTTCATCCGCGGTCGACGGTGTGGTGGTGTCTTGTGGCGCAGGAGTGGCCTCACCGGTTTTCTCTTCAAGTTGCGTGGAACCAGAAGCAGGCTCCGCAACAGCTGGCTTCGCAGCCTTCGGCTTCGCGGGCGGTGGCTCCATGACACCGATGAACACGGCGCTGTCGGAGTATTCAACAAGATAGCCTTCGCTATTGAGCCAGTGAAGGTCCTTCAGCACCTGGATGCGTTCTTGCGCGAGCGGACTGGGTTTGGATTCCACTACGGGCGCAGTTTCGGCCCCTGAAACATCGGTGGAGTGCTGTGAAGCCGCTTCTTCTCCAGGTGCGATGGTTTCGACCAGCTCCTTCACATGGATGCCGGGCTTGGTTTTCACCAGCTCGATCATTTTCGAGATGCGGTCAGAGAGCACCACGCTGCTGTCGAGCAGCTTCGGCCGTGTGCGGCTGACCCAGAGTTTTCCTCCCCGGCGTTTGAAGAGTTTCAGCCCCTGTTTTTCAAAGCCGGCGCAGAGCTGCTGTGCGATGCCGAGCAGATGTTTGCGGGCCTCATCCACCGAACGGCGCAGCGCAAAATAAAGTGCGGGCGGCAGGTTCTTCTTCGGAATGTTGCCTGGCACGGTCGCGCGCGCAGTTTCGCCAAGCAGTGAATCGGCGTAGACCGTCTTGAAGTGGGCTTCCATTTCGGCGCGTGTTTTGAACCGAACGGCTTCGCCACCTTCGGGAACTTCCGCCTTGATGTCGATCCATTGCCGGCCGCGCCTTTGCGATTCCTTCCATTTCTCAACGGCTTCCGGACTGGAGTCCGTGCGCACACGGCGTTTGAAATCTTCGAAATGAACATGCGCGAATCCTTCGCGATGGATGCGGTGCAGCGCAGCCTGATAGCTGTGGTGATTGGGCGGACCGAGCAATTCGCCGCTGAATCCACAAATGGCGACGCTGGTGAAAATGCCTTTGGGTTCTTCCAGCTCGATTTCCTCTGCGCGATAATACTGGCTGAGCACATCGCTCTGCATGAGATGCGCCAGGGCATCTTCACGAGTGAGCCACACTGAACCATCGGCGGGCACGGTGGCAAACTTGGGCGCATCCATCGCATCAATCGTGAACGTCACATCGAAGCGGTCGCCGCTGGAGAGCACGAGCTTCGCAGCATCGAACACACTATAAGCCTTCCCCGCGCTGCGGATCATGCTGGCCATCGCTTCCACGGCCTTGATGTCGGGTTCAATCAAAACGACGAGCCCCTGAACCATCGGAGGATTTTCAAAACGCGGCCCCTGATCTCTGTCCCGGCCAAATCCACCGCGATCACGGCGGTCATCGCGTCTATCATCACGCTGTCCCGCACGTGGCGGGCCGCCTTCACGACGACCACCAGTGCGCTGTCCGCGATCTGCACCGCCGGGAGGTCTGCCACCACCTGGACGCGGAGGGCCGCTTCTGCTTCCACCGAAACCACCGCGATCACCACCGCCGCCGCGTCCATCGCGATCACGGCGTGGACGGTCTTGCGACTCTCCTTCGTGAGTATGAAACTGCGGTTGTGAATTTCCAAAATCGGCCACCCACTTCGGCGTCATGCGAAGATCGGAAAGGTCGACGGGCGGCGTGGGCTCGGGAGTGTCGGACATTGAATGCTTGGGAGAGCGGATTGCGATTGTCGCAGTTTTGTGGAGCAAGGCAACTTCGATTCTCTATTGGATAATTAACACACGCATCCCGCCCATTGTGATAAAAATGCCGCGCTCGAATGAGCGCGACTGACATGCGCGTATGGCGTGCTTCGTGAAGAACTACACAGCGGCGAGGATCTGCGTCTCCAGCTTCACGATGTCCTTCGCAAAGTTCCGGATGCCTTCGGCGGTTTTCTCCGTGGCCATCGCGTCTTCGTTGAGCATCCAGCGGAAGGATTTTTCATCGCACTTGATGCGCTCGATCTTCGCGGACTTTGCGGCAGCGGCATCGAGTTTCTTGGTGATGGGATCGTTCGCGACCTGGAGTTCACCCAAGAGCGCCGGGCTGATGGTGAGCAAATCGCAACCGCAAAGCTCGGTGATCTCGCCCTTGTTGCGGAAGCTCGCACCCATGACCTCGGTCTGGTGTCCGAAGTGCTTGTAGTAGTTGAATATCTCCGTGACTGACTTCACGCCTGGGTCCTCGGCGGGCGTGTAGTCCTTGCCGCTGCTCTTTTTGAACCAGTCGAGAATGCGGCCCACGAAAGGCGAGATGAGCTTGATGCCGCCCTCGGCGCAGGCCACGGCCTGGGCCAGCGAGAAGAGCAGCGTGAGATTGCAGTTGATGCCTTCCTTTTGCAAAATTTCGGCGGCCTTGATGCCTTCCCAAGTGGATGCGATTTTGATCAGGATGCGCTCGCGACCGATGCCGTTCTTCTCATACAAACCGATGATGTGCCGGGCCTTCGCAATGGTGGAAGCGGTGTCGAACGACAAGCGCGCGTCCACTTCCGTGCTGACGCGACCGGGAACGATTTTTAGAATCTCGATGCCGAAGTTCACCAGGATGGTGTCGATGATCGAATCGGCGAGTTTCACTCCGCTGAGCGCGGAGCCTTTGTGATCCGCGACAGCCTTGTCCACGAGCGGTTTGTATTCCGCCTTCTGCGATGCGGCGAGAATCAGTGAGGGGTTGGTCGTGGCATCCTGCGGCTTGTAGGCGCGCATGGCTTCGAAATCGCCGGTGTCGGCAACCACGACAGTGTGCTGTTTGAGCTGGTCGAGCTGGTTCATAAGTGGGCGGTCAGGATACGAAGATTGCCCCTTTGCGCAAGGAGCGAGTCGTCCTGCGTAGTCCGCGCGCCCTCACGCGGTCACGGTGCGAACCATCAAGCAGGCCGCTAAAACTTTTCTCAGGACCGCGTGAGGACACGCGGACTACTTGCCTGCCATCACAATTTCTCCGCCACCGCGCGCCCGATCTCCATCAGCCGCGCCTTCTCATCATCCGTGAAATCATGCGGCGTCATCAGCCCAACGCCCAAGGTGCCACGAAGTTCATCTCCGAAAAGGCAGGGCACAGCGAGCGATCCCTGGACGTTCGTCGCCTTCGCGCCCTCTTTGGCCACACCGCCAAGATCGGTTTGAAGATTGCACAATTCCACAGGCTCCCGGCGTTCTGCGGCGACACCGGCAATTCCTTTTCCAACGGGAATGTTGTCGATGACCGGCATCAGATGCGGCGGGATTCCGCGCTGCGCGACTAGTGTGAGAAGGTTCGTTGCTGGGTTGAGCCGGTGCAGTGTGCCGGTGCTTCCTTTGAATTCGGCAATAACGGCATCAAGAACAGCCTGCCAGTTGATGGTTGCATCGGAGAGGAGTGAAGTGATCGCGGCATTCATGGGAGAAGTATCCGAGGCAAAAGGCAGGAGGCAAGAGGCAACAGGCAAGAGAAAATCCACCTCTTCATCACTTTCGTCTCTTGCCTGTTGCCTCTTGCCTTCTTCCCGCCAATCATCAGCCATGCCTCCGCTCAAAAAATCCGCGTCCTCCAACTTCGCTGCCGTTCTCGGCACGGATGAGTCGCGCGTGAAGGAAACGGCGCTGGCGCTTTCACGCGAGTTGGCACCGGCGGATGCGGGCGACTTCGGGGTGGATATCATCGATGGCGCGGCGGACAACGCCGAGCACTGCGAGCGCATCGTGCGGTCCACGATGGACGCTCTGCAAACGCTGCCGTTTTTCGGCGGCGGCAAGCTGGTCTGGCTGAAGAACGCGAACTTCCTCGCCGACAGCCAAGTTGGAAAAACCATCGCCGCGATTGAAGGCGCGGAGTCGATCTTGGATTATTTGGAAAAGCAGTTGCCGCCCGAGGTGAAGTTTCTTCTCAGTGCCACGGCGGTGGACAAGCGCCGCGCCGCCTACAAGCGCATTCAGAAGCTGGCCGACCTTCGCGTGTTCGATCGACCAGATACCAGCAAGACGGGCTGGGAAGATGAGGTCATGTCCTTGGTGCAACGACGTGCGCGCGACATGGGGCTGACCTTCGACACGGACGCGCTGGAGATGTTCGTGCAGCTCGCCGGTGAAGACACGCGCCAGCTTGATTCAGAGCTGGAGAAGATCGGACTCTACCTCGGCCAAGCCAAGCGCGTGACCGTTGAAGACGTGCGCGCAATCGTGCCACTGAGCCGTGCGGGGATCATCTTTGAAGTGGGCAACGCCATTGGAAAACGCGATCTTCGTCGCGCGTTGGAACTCTTGCGCACGTTGATTTATCAGGGGCAGAATCCCGTGGGAATCCTGCTCGGTGCCATCGTGCCCCGGGTGCGGAGTCTGCTGCTCGCCGCAGACATCGTGGCCACTCATCCAAAATTGCCGCGAGGAAATTACCAAGGCTTTGTCGGCGCACTGGATCGACTGCCAGCGGACCAGACCGCGCATTTGCCGAAAAAGAAAGACGGCAGCGGCATCAATGGCTATCCGATTTTTCTGGCGCTCGAGGAAGCCCGGCGTTTCACCATCATTGAATTGCGAGATGCGCTGCGCGCCTGTCTCGATGCCAACTTGAAGCTGGTGACTACCGCGCTCGATTCACAGCTGGTGCTGGAGCGATTGTTGATCGGGATGCTGGGTGCGAAGGGTAAACGCCGAGCGGCGTAGCGCAGGTTGAAGATCGATGGCGCAGCGGATGGCTTGGTGCGGATGAAGCCTGCCAGTGATGAACTATCAGTTTGCACTGGTGCGTGATGTCGCTGCTCGGCGGTGACTCGGCAGCACTGATGCTGCGCCGCAGAATTGAATGCTTCACCGGCAGTGCGAAGAATGCGACAACCGCGTGTCTTGCGCTCATTACGCGGTTCCCTTCGTCGCGAGAGTTACAGGTAGTTCAATCCAAAACTCTGAGCCCCCGCTTTTGCGATTGACGCACCCTGTGGTGCCGCCATGCGCGATGGCCACGGCGCGCACGAGACTGAGACCGAGACCCATGCCGGGAGTGCGCGCGCTGGCGGCGCTGCCGCGCGTGTGTCGCTGCCAAATGAGGTCCATTTCATCGGGGCGCAAGCCGGGACCGGTGTCCTGAACAATGATTCGCACGGAGCCATCGAGGATTTCCAGCGCGAGCGTGACGCTGTTGCCGGCCGACGTGTAAGAGAAGGCATTGTCGAGGAGATTTGTGACGGACTGGGTGATGCGTTGCCGGTCGAGTGACACCACCGCTTCCCGCTGCGCGTCGAGGTTGAGGTGCAGGCCGCGCTGCTCGGCGGCAGGCTGGTAGAGATCGTGCAGATGCGAGAGAAGCCCGCGCAGATCGACTGGTTCCAAATGCAGCTTCAGCGCCTGGTGGTCTCCCGCGCGGATGGTGAGGATCGTCTGCACAAGGTGTGTGGCGCGGTCGATCTCATCGAGTCCTCGCGCAGCGGCTTCACGCGCCGCAGCATTGTCTGTGGTGTCATGAAATGTCTCAAGATTTCCGCGAATGCGCGCCAGTGGCGTGCGCACCTCGTGCGCCAGGTTGTCGTTGGCGCTTTGCAGCTCGACGCTGAGGGCGTCGATGCGGTCGAGTCCGGCATTGAAGGCGGTAGCGAAGGCTTGCAGTTCCGGCACGGCACCGGGGACGACGAGACGCGCGTCCGTGCGGCCTTGGGCGAGTATTTTGGCACTGGTCATGAGATCCTGCACCGGCCGCAGCACATGGCGGACGAACCACCACAGCGGCAACAGCATGAATGTGGTGGAGGCGAGACCTGCAAACCAGAGATAGCCGCGAATGTGTTCCACGTAAGCACGGTCTTCGGCATCAGTGCGGCCAAACCAGAGAATGTTCCCGTCGCCAAGCAACCTGCAGCCTGCAAGGAGTTGCTGATCTTTCACCGTGTGTTGAACTGTGACCAGCAGCGTCGCCGATGGCTGCAAACTGGCTGGCGCGTGATCCGGCCAGTGGTAACCGGCCACCGCCTCCGGAATCCGCTCAAAGATGAGTTGTCCATTCTGGCTGGTGATGCGCACGGCCTGGCTTTCCTCGTGCTTTCCAGCGGCAAAAACCTCCGCGACCCCCTTG
>JANNQW010000363.1:0-4613 GCA_031400955.1 Verrucomicrobiota bacterium | reverse complement strand
CTGGCTGAGGCCGCAGTGAACCGTGTGACCAGCGCTGTGGAGCGCGAAATATCAGAACTCCTTCCGGAACTCAAGTCAGCGGCGCGTGGCAAGATCACCGCCGGCGCAAATTCACGCATCCAGGCTCAGGTTGACCGTATTCTGGCGCAATATCCCCATCTGCCGGGTGCGATTGATGCCATCAAGGGAGCAAATGGTCCCGTCAGTGACGCGCTTCGTGAACTGATCGCGGCGAAAGTGGCGGAGAAGCAGGTCACGCTGACCGGGGTCAAGGCCGCAGTTTCCGCCGAAGTAGCGGCGGCCAAGGCGCGCGCCAAGTCGAAATTGCAAAGCGAAGTGCGACGGGCCGAACAAAATCTCACGAACAAAATCGCCAGCGCCATCAAGAAAGCCATTCCTTCCGAAGCTTCCGGTTCCAAGAGCTGGGTGGATCCCTTCGTGGGTTTCCGTGCACGCTATAACTTCACCGACAAATTGTATGCCATGACTCGTGCGGACATCGGCGGTTTTGGTGTCGGTTCCCAACTGGCCTGGCAGGCTTACGGAGCGCTGGGCTGGCAGTTTAATCGCCACTGGTCCACGGAACTGGGCTATCGCTACCTCGCGGAGGACTATAAGAGCGATGGCTTCGTATTCGATGCCGCCCTAGCTGGCGCGTATCTTGGCATCACTTACAAATTCTGATCGCAGGGTAATTCCGGGCGGACGATTTTACTCCGCTTCGCATCACCCGGGAGACGCCTCAGGGCTCTATCTCGATGAACTGCGCAGCAAAGCGTGTTTCGTGCGCAGCACCGCCGGAGGACTCAAGGAAAGCCATTCGCACGTCAATTTGATCACAGAAGAACCGGTAAATTCGAGACGGGCTAAGCCACCGGCGCGATCTTTTAATTGGCCTGATGGAAATTTTATCCGCCCCTCTGGAAGAAAAGCGAGGTGGGCGGCGTTACGTGTGATCGCATGAAATCAGCAACTCTCTCCATTGTATTTGTGCTTGCGGCCTCGCTGCAGGCCGAGATCAAACTCTCCAAGATCTTCACGCCGCACATGGTGCTGCAGCGCGGGATATCGGTGCCGGTCTGGGGCACCGCATCGCCGGGAGAGAAGGTTAGCGTTTCATTCGCAGAACAAACGAAAGCGACGACCGCCGATGACAAGGGTGCGTGGCGCGTAAATCTCGATCCTCTCACGGCGAACGCCGAGCCGCGCACTTTGAACATTGGCGACAAAAATATCGATGATGTGCTGGTCGGCGATGTCTGGATCGGCTCCGGCCAGTCGAACATGGACATGGCGGTGAGCGCTTACACCAAGGGCGATCCCGTGCTGGCTGCCGCCGCTGCGCAGTCTTACCCGAAGATTCGTCTTCTGCGAAAAGACGCCAATGCAGTCTGGCAGGAGGCGACGCCGCAGACGATCCCGCAGTTTTCCGCGCTGCTTTTCTCGTTCGGTTTTCCGCTACAAAAGGAGATCGACGTGCCCCTCGGGCTCATGGTCGGCGCGGTGGGGGGCACACCTTCGGGTTTCTGGCTCAGCGAGGAGATGTATCGCAGTGATGCCGCATGCGCCGAGGCTGTAAAGAAATTCGCCCTCACGTATGACTACGAAGGTCTGCTCGTGAAATACAATGAGGCGAAGAAAAAATACGACGAGGAGTTAGCCGCCTGGAAATCTCTGGCTGAGGCAGCGAAAAAGGAGGGGAAGCCCGCCCCGCCCGGGTCTCGCGCGCCGCGCCCAGTGGCCAAACCGGGCGAAACGAGCAGTGGAAAAGTCGGCCAGCTTTTTGAGAACTTTATCCGTCCCTACGTGGGCTACGCCATCAAGGGTGTTCTCTGGGACCAGGGCGAGAGTCACACGAACATCGTCGGCGTGAACCAGGTCACGCTCATGGGCGCGTTGATCGGTGGCTGGCGCAAGGCGTGGGGACAAGGTGATTTCCCTTTTCTCTATGTGGAAAAACCTAGTGGCGGCGGATGCGCTTATGATTACGCACAGCCGATGAACCGCCTCGCGGATAAATTCGCACCACTGCCAAAAACCATTCCGGGGCCCCCGAATCTTGAATACTCCCACGCCACGTTCCAGAAGATTATGAAGTATCCCAACACGCACATGGTCATCAGCAGCGACCTCGGCAGCGGCATCCATCCACCGAACAAATCCGGCTACGGCGCACGAGCCGTGCAGGTTGCGCTGGCGGCCGCCTACGGCAGGAAAAGCGAATATCTTGGCCCCTGTTACGCAAGCAACACCATCAACGGGGAGAAGATGGCGCTTCAATTCACGCACACCGGCAAGGGGCTCGCGTTCAAGAACGGCGACGCTTTGCAGGGATTCATGATTGCCGGCGAAGACAGGAAATTCGTTTGGGCCGATGCAGTCATTGAAGGAGGCTCTGTGATCGTTTCCAGCAAAGTAGTGCCGAAGCCTGCGGCAGTGCGCTACGCATGGAGCGGGACATTCCAGTGGGCGAATCTTTTCAACCAAGACGGATTTCCGGCACAGCCATTCCGGACGGACGACTGGTGATGTTGCGGTAGACGGACGATTTCACTCCCCAATCCGGCCGCGCGCGCTACGGTGCAGGCCCATGGTTCAAATCGGCAGACGGAACACGCTTCGCATCACGCGGGAGACGCCTTCGGGGCTTTATCTCGATGGCGGTGAACGCGGAGAAATTTTGTTGCCCGGGAAATACATTCCGCGCGGTGGTTTTCCGGGAGCTGAAGTTGAGGTGTTCGTGCATCGCGATTCAGAGGATCGTCTTGTTGCCACCACGGAGACACCGCTGGCGATGGTCGGTGATTTCGTCTGCCTGGAAGTGGTGAGCGTCCAGCCAGCCATCGGTGCGTTTCTCAACTGGGGACTGGGCAAAGATCTGCTGCTTCCGATTCGCGAACAAAAAGATCGCGTCCGGATGGGAGATCGCGTGGTGGTTTTTGTTTATCTCGACACCAGAACCGAAAGAGTGGTGGCCACCTCGCGCCTGAACCGGCATCTTGATCTCACTGCGGCGGCTTATACCGAGGGACAGCCGGTGAATCTCCTCATCGCCGGTGAATCGCCGCTGGGTTTCAATGCCATCATTGAGAATGCTCACTCGGGACTGCTCTTCCGAACTGAAACTGGCACGGCGCTACTTATTGGCCAGCGCTTGAAGGGCTATGTGCGCGTCATCCGGCCCGACAGCAAGATTGATCTCGCTCTCGATCCCGCAGGTTATGCGCGAGTGGCGCCGCTCTCAGAACAGATCATTGAGAAACTCAAGGCGGCGGGCGGTCGCCTCGAGTTGCACGACAAAAGCTCGCCGGAGGAAATTCGCCAGGTATTCGGTGCCAGCAAGAAATCATTCAAGCAAGCCGTCGGCGCCCTGTTCAGCGAGCGACGCATCCGCCTGGAGCGCGATGGGATTGAGATCGTCGGGTAGCCGCGTTCGTGAGAACGCGGGAAAATGGAATTCGAATGCTTCCCGCGCTTTCACAAACGCGGCTACGGCCTACTGCACCTTCAGCAGCTCGACTTCGAAGATCAGCGCTTCATTCGGCCCAATGTCGCGGCCCGCGCCGCGGCTGCCGTAAGCCAGTTTCGATGGAATAAAAAAGCGGAACTTCGCGCCTTCCTTCATCAACTGCACGCCTTCGGTCCAGCCGGCGATGACGCCATTCAGCGGGAACTCAATCGGTTCCCGGCGCGCGTAGGAGCTGTCGAACTCGGTGCCATTGATCAAGGTGCCGGCGTAATGCACCAGCACGGTGTCGGTGGCCTTCGGGCTTTTGCCGGTGCCTTCGGTGAGCACCAAGTATTGCAGGCCACTGGCAGTAGTGACGACGCCTGGCTTGGTGGCGTTTTCCTTGAGAAATTTTTCTCCTTTGGCGAGGGTGATGTCAGACATGGGCGATGATGATAGACGCGGAACGTGAATCATCAAGGGCGATGATCGCCCTTTGACACGCGCCGAATCCGCGCGAATGACTATCGCCTTCACAATATGATGATCGAAGGCGAAGTTTCTGTTCTGGATTATGGCTCGCAATACAGCCAGCTCATCGTCCGCCGCGTGCGCGAGCTTGGATTTGTCTCGCATCTCTATCCGCCTGCGCGGTTGGGAGAACTTAATAAACCAGGCGCCATCATCCTCAGCGGCGGCCCGCGCAGCACAAGCGAGAAGGACGCGCCCGATGTTGATTTTGCTAAGCTGAATTCGTTCAACGTGCCGGTGCTCGGCGTGTGCTACGGCATGCAATTGCTCAACATCAAACACGGCGGCACGGTAAAGCCCGGCGTCACGCGCGAGTATGGACCGGCCAAGCTCGTGGTCGCGCAGGACTGCGCGCTGTTCAAAGGCGTTTCGCACGAGTCGCAGGTATGGATGAGCCACAGCGACACCTGCCAGGATCGCGGCGGCGAAACGAAGGTCATCGCGACGAATGAAGACGGCGTGCCCGTGGCGCTGCAGTGGAGCCCCACCTGCTTTGGCATTCAGTTTCACCCGGAAGTCACGCACTCGCATGAAGGCACGGCCATCCTGCGCAACTTCCTCACCAACACTGGCGCGAAGCTCGCGAAGTTCGACATCCAGGCTTTCAAGGCGCAGATGCTCACGCAGATCAAAC
>JANNQW010000362.1:0-10184 GCA_031400955.1 Verrucomicrobiota bacterium | reverse complement strand
ATCATAATCAAACCAAATATCACCCAGAGCAGGCTGATCGATGGAATACGGATCGTCTCCACCGGTGGCAAAAGCGGAACGATTGCCAGTGGGGACTGCATCGTCAGCCGCCCATGATTGGTCCATTCACCGGACGGTGCGCCAGCATTGAGTTCGTGCTGTTCGCTCTGAGAGCCAACGACAAGGCTGGTGGTGAGGGCGGGTATGAGTTCGCTATAGCTTGTCCAAGTAAACTCGATTTTTTCCGGAACAGCGGGCAGATCAAATTCCCACACCAGCCCGAGCATGGCCCCTGCCGGAGAAACAGTCTCATCTGCCTTCAAGGCTTCAGTTCGTCCGGGTTCACCTTTCACGATCATGACACGGAAAGCCACAGCGTCCGGTGATTGGCCACCATCCACTTTCAGTCGCAACCACCCGGCCGCCCTCTCCCGCGCTGCCTCGCACAATTTCCGCTGAGCCTCAACCGCGAGCAAACTTTCAGGCGACTTCCCCAGCAAGGTCATCATCACCGGCAATGGCACCAGACACTCGAAGCGGGCGGAGTTGGGCTCGATATATAAATATGCCCGGGCAAGACCGCGCTCGGGAGACAATGCGAAAACTGACGATGGCAGCAAGAGCATGACAAACAACTGAAGCAGCCACAGGCGGCTGCCTGCACCGGCGGCAATGCCTGCTTCGTGCCCGCCAGTATCTGTCATGTAAGTTCCGACGTTCATCATTTGTCATCAGCCCGACTCTCTGTCTTCGGTCTTGAATTTATTTTCAGCGACCAAGCCGCAGACCGTTATTGCCAAACTGCGCTTTGTAAACGCCGCGATGTGCGCGGCACAGGTTTGCAACCTGCGCGCATCCCGCCGCTTTCCGGCGGCTCATCGAAGCACTATCATTCAAGTTCTCGGCAGGATGCGCGGGCTGCGCACAGGTTGCAAACCTGTGCCGCAAAAAAGGCGGCTGACCTGAGCCAGCCGCCTTTCGACGAATTCACGTCATCAAGCAAAGGATCAGAATCCAGGTTCGCTTTCCTGGCTATGGGAAATGGAAACAGGTTTGTAACCGCCCTTGGATTTGAAATACCCGAGCAAAATCAAGTAACAAACCAGCATGATGCCAGGGAAGTAGGCCATGTACTGCAGCGCTTTTTGATTGCTGGCGCCGAGCGCGGCGGTGACGGCATCCTGCGTTTTCTTTTGCTGCTCCTCCGGGAGTTTGCTCACGAGTTCCTTAATCTTGGCGTCATCCACGGTCTTGTAAGTCAGCACCTCATAAATGGTTTTGTCCTTCATCGCCGTAAGCTTGCCATCAACTACAAGTCCGGGCACGGACTGAACGATGGCGGTGTTGGTAGTGAGTTCGTTCTGCTGCGCCTTGGTCTGCAAGACTCCGATATACGGGAAGCCGAGGGTTCCCACGGCAAGCATCCCGATACCGCTGACGGCATTCAGTGTGAGCGCGCCGCCTTTGGGGGTCTGTTCGGCAACCACACCCAGCATGGTGGGCCAGAAGAAAGTCTTGCCGAGACCATAAAGCGTGGCGATGAGGAACAACGAACCTGCGGAAGCTCCGGAGAGCATATGGAGGCCGACAGAAGCCAGAACGGCGCTTACGGCAAGCAGGCCCAGAGGGCTGAGCGCGTGAATGATCGGCCCTGCCACAAAACGGAGGACAAGCATGATTGCCGAGGTGTAGACGAGAATCCAACCAGGATGGAAGTTATTGGCTTTGGCGACCGGTTCAAGAATACCGGTGATCCAACCATCCGTGCCAATCTCGGTCGTGGCCAGAGGGAACATGATCAGGCAGAGAAAAATCAGCAGGCCTCGGCCGATCGCCTTAGTATAGGCGCCGAACGCCACCACCATGACCGCGCCAACGCCGATGAAGATTGATTTCTGCATCATGGTAAGCGGCTTGGTGCTGCCATCTGAGAAGAAGTCCATCAATTGCAGCACGACCAGGAAAGCCACAATCAGGGCGCCAAGCATGCCGAATTCCTGCAACATTGAGCGATAGCTCACTCCGGCTGCCACACGCTCATTTTCTGGGAACTCCTGACCGATCAGCATGAAAAAATACATCACGGTCGGTATCGCGATCAATCCAACTTTTACCCACCAGGCCGTTTCACCGAGAGCAATGGTGATAAGGCCAGCGAGCACCAATCCACCTGGCCATGCAGCGTGGAGCATGTTGAGCCACTTCGTTTTATCCTTGCTGAACATGGTGGCCACCACCGGGTTAATGAAGGCTTCGACTGTTCCGTTTGCCAAGCCGAGGATCAGACTACCCCAGTATAGAAGCTGGAACCCTAATGCCTTGTCCCCAACAAAAAACGCGGACACGCCCATCACCGCCCATATCAGATGCCCTACGAAAGCAATAATCATCGCCCTCTTGTAGCCAATCTGGTCAATGACCAGGCTGAACAAGATGATGCTCACCGCGAACGGCCAGATGCCGATGCCAGCCAGACGACCGGCCTGCGCAGGGTCAAGGCCAAACTGTTCGGCCCAGGTATTGATGAGGAACATGCGGCTGATAAAACCGAAGCCTGTTGCGATGAGGGCCATGAAGCAGCCCCAAAAGAGGCTCATGGATGGTTTTGCGGAGGTGGACATGGAGTTTTGTGGCTGGTTGATGAGTGGGTGTAGATTTCTGCGCGCCCTTCAACCTGAAGGCAGAGAGACGCGAAGCTCCTCTTTCTAGCAAGTCACCCGTATTCCACAAGCCAAAAATTACTTTTGGGCAAGCAAATACAGGGTGACATCGCCGCTCAACCTGCGCTACCGCTCAGAATTCATCAATTCACCCCGATACGCCGCCGCCAGCAGCGAAACCGGTTGGGTCACGTTCAGGCACATAGATTCGATACGGTTGCGCAGGCCAAACGCGAGCTGCAGATGACAACCCGGGTTGGACGTGGCGACGGCGGGCGCGTGCGTCCGCACAATGTTGTCCAGCTTGCGCGTCAGCAGCCTGGCCGACTCCTCTGGCTGCGTGATATTGTAAATGCCAGCACTGCCGCAGCACCAGTTGCTTTCCTTGAGTTCAATGACCCGCAGGCCGGGAATGGCGCTCAAAACAGTTCGCGGCTGGCTGGTGATTTTCTGACCATGACAAAGATGACAGGATTCGTGGTAGGTCACCTCACTCAAACCGCAGCCGGCAACGGGTTTGCGAAATCCAGTCATGATCAGCCATTCGTGAATGTCTTTTACCTTCGAATCCCACAGTCTTGCGCGTTTGGAGTACACGGGATCGCCACCCAGTAAATTCGAATAGTGTTTCAAGTGCGAGCCGCAGCCACCGGCGTTGGTGATGATGGCATCAACGCTTTCCGGATCGATCATGTCGATCTGCTTGCGCGCCAGTTCAGCTGCCAGGTGCGGCGCCCCGTTGTGCGCGTGGAGCGAGCCGCAGCAATGCTGCGCGCGCGGCGTGACCACCTCGCATCCGTTGGCCAACAGCACATCCGCCGTGTCGCGGTTAATGTCGGAAAATGCGAGGTCTTGCACGCAGCCAGTAAGCAGCGCGACACGGTGCTTCACCTCGCCGTGCGGCCATTCAACTTCGTCTATCAGTAGGTTGGAAAATTTGTCAGACATGCGCGGCGTCTGCGGCTCCAGCTTCCGCAAGTTACCCGGCAGCAGCCATGTTATACGGAGTGTCCGCGCTAGCCGCTCCAGACCACATTGCTGGTAGCAGCGCAAGAGAGCGCCCGCGGCCCGCAGCAGTCGAGGTCTCATGAAAAATACTTCCAATGCCAGCCAGCGCCAGAACGAGCGGCGCGGATTTTCCAGCACCTTCCCCTGCTCCACATCAGCCCGCGCAGCCTCAAACAGTTCCACATAATTCACTCCCGCAGGACACGCCGTCACGCAGGCCAGACAGCCGAGGCAATAATACATCTCATCACCAAACGCACGGCTCACATTCATCTCCCCGTCGGCGATAGCCCTCATCAGCGCGATGCGCCCACGCGGACTATTACGCTCGTTCTTGGTCTCGACGTAGGTCGGACAAGTTGGCAGACACATGCCGCAGTGCATGCATTGCTGTAGAATGGAATAATCCATCTGCGCCAGCCGGGGGCGTTCTGCGGCCTCTCCACTCATGGCGTTTCAAACATTCTGGAGTGGGAACGATTCATGAAGCCCATCGAGTTAATCAAAGATTTTCCCAGGGTTCAAGAGCGCATTGGGATCAATGGCCACTTTAACCAGACGAAGAAGATCAAAGCTGGCATCACCCAACTGCTGGCGAAGGAACATCTTTTTCGCCAGGCCAACACCGTGCTCGCCTGTGATGGTGCCGCCCAGAGCAATGGTGTGTCCGACGATTTCCTCCAACGCCAGTTCCACGCGCACCATCTCCTCATGATCCCGTTCATTAGTGAGGAACGTTGGATGCAAGTTGCCATCGCCCATGTGGCCGAAGGTGCCGATTTGCAGGCGATGCTTGGCCGCAGTTTCAGCGATGAATTTCACCATCGAAGCCAGTTCACTGCGCGGGACCGTCACATCCTCCAGAATGGTTGTCGGTTTCACACGGGCCAGCGCGGAGAATGCGTTGCGTCGCGCGGAGGCCAGTCGCGCACCCTCGGCTTCATCGGCTGCCATTTTTACCTCGCGCGCGCCATTCTGTTTCGCGATCTCAACCATCTGTGCAGCTTCGTCGGCGACTGCCGCAGGATGACCATCGGTCTCCATCAGGAGCAACGCCTCCACATCAGTGGGCAGGCCGATCTTTGCATAAGCCTCCACGCAGCCCACCGTCATGCGATCGAGAAACTCCAGCGTGCAGGGTATAATCCTGGCCGCAATGATCGCGCTCACCGTTTGCGCAGCAGCCTCCATGGAATCAAAGAGCGCCAGCATCGTGCGCCGCGCTGCTGGCCGGGGCAGCAGTTTCAACAGAACTTCGGTGATGATTCCAAGCGTGCCCTCGCTGCCAATGAACAAATCCTTGAGCGAGTAGCCAGCCACGTCTTTGACACACATGTTGCCCAGCGTCGCCACGCGACCGTCGGGCAGCACCACGGTCATACCCATCACATAATCGCGAGTGACACCGTATTTAAGTCCGCGCAAGCCGCCGCTGTTCTCCGCGACGTTGCCGCCGATGGTGGAAATTTTCATGGACCCAGGATCGGGCGGATAAAACAGCCCGTGCTTTGCAGCTGCATCGTCGATTTCCTTGGTGATCACCCCACACTGCGCTCGCAATGTCA
Source organism: Verrucomicrobiota bacterium (assembly GCA_031400955.1). Taxonomy (GTDB): domain Bacteria; phylum Verrucomicrobiota; class Verrucomicrobiia; order Verrucomicrobiales; family Verrucomicrobiaceae; genus VFKE01. Next base: position 4,951 of record JANNQW010000362.1, on the reverse strand, counting down.
GATTCCTGGCATCGAGTTCAAGTATTTTGTCCAGCTTAACGAGGCAAAGCACCACGCAGCCCGCGACGGGCACACTGCCGCCGCTCAAGCCAGTCCCGCTGCCACGAGTCACGACCGGCACGCGATGTTCCGCGCACAATTTCACGCAGGCGCTGACCTCCACCGCATCCAGTGGAAATACAACGCAAAGCGGTCGTTGCTTCAGAGCAGCCGTCCCGTCGAAGCTGTAAGGGATCAAATCCTCGTCTTGAATCAACACACGATCAGGAGCCACGACTGCGGCCAAGGATCGAAGAATGGATTCGCGCGAACTCACGAGGCACTCTTGCCTCGGGCAATCTTGAGTCAACCGCGGAAGTGGCCTTGGTGCAACGATGTTGGGGCCAGCTTGGTCTCAGCTGATTCTGTGGGCTGGCAGCCCACAACACAGATCTCAATCCATTATCGCCAACACACACTCGTTTCTCACACACAGTGTCTCTATCTCCTCCGGTTTCATCACCATGAACGCGGTGGACAGCGCATCGGATAGCGCGGCCGTAGGCGCGATGCACCAGGCGCGATCGGGCTTGGGCGGCACGGGACGCATCGTGCGCGGATTGATAATGTGTGCGCCCTGAACATGAAAACCGGAGCCGCTCAAGGCATTGTTTCTCAGAAGAATTTCCCGCTTGCTTTTGTTTCCGGCAGTGACGGTCCAGCCTTCGCTGCCTGATGCGGCACCCATGCCGAGCACAGTGCTGTCGCCGGCGTTAAGTAGAGCGTTTTTAATGCTCCAGTCGCCGAGCAGGTCGGCGCATTGATCGAGCGCATAGCCTTTACCAATCGCACCGAGATCGAGCACGATCTCATCCGCACGAACCGTGACCAGACGCTCCTCTTCATCGAGATCGAAAAGTTTCATGCCTACACGAGCGTGAGCCCACGATTCTTCATCCGAATGCGGGATGCGCAGGCCGCCGCCCGCGTCGCGATAGATGGTCATGAGCGGACCGACGCTGATGTCGAACGCACCTGCGGTCTCGTTGTGGACAGCGCGGGCGATGCTCAGGCAATCGAGGGTGGACAGACCCACAAATGTGCTTTCACCGCGCTTCAGATGATTGATTCGGAAGATGTCACTCTGCGAGCGAAAGCGACTGAGTTCATTTTCCAGACGGTCGAGTTCGTCGAATACCGCGTGAGCCGCCTGGGCGGCATAAGTTTGATCAGCGTCAGTCTCCGGGATGAGAATCTCGAACTGAGTGTTCATCGCCTCGTGGACGAATCGGAAAAGTGCGGACGAATCGGCCATGACTGAAATCGCAGTTCAAGGGGCCTCCGTTGGATTCGCCCGAAGTTTTTCGCGAAGATTCCTTTCGACGATGACCGTCAGCAACACGCCTGGACGAAGGCTGCAAGGCTCATCGGCCTTGTAGATGAATACTGGCGCAGGCGGAGCGGGCGGCTGGAGCGGGCCAATAAAACCAGGATCATCTTCAATAATGGGTGCGGCCTTCGGCGCCATGCGGGAGAGAATTTCGTCCTGCAGCGCGATGTCGGCAACGATCAGCGCCGGGGGAGCCATAGTATCTGGCAGAGTTTTATGATAGCCGACTTGTTTCAGATCCCGCAGATACCACCCCAGAGGCCAGCCATAATCTGTTTCAATAACCCGGACGGACATGAGATTTTTTTCCGGATGCAGTGCGGCAAGATCGTGAATGAATTGTGAAAGAACAAGAACCTTGTTCGTCGTGTGCGCGTAAACATAAGGATTCAGCTCGTGAGCGGAATATTTTGCTAGTGGCTCTTTATTGAAGTCGATGGCGAGGCTGGTCTGCTGACAGAGGTTATAGATGCCGGCCATGAGCGTGAGTCCGAAAGCGAACTTGAGCACGGGAAGCTTAATTATGCGAAAAATCGCTGCCGCTCCCGCGCCTGCCATGAGGGCAAAGCCATGGTCCACGGTGAGAATTATCCACGGAGTTTTATACGGGATGGCAGAGTAGATCGCCAGAAGACCAAAGGCATAGACACCTAGGAAAATAAGAAATGTGCGGTGATGCGACGGACGGCTGTAATCGAGCAACGCGAAGATGAAACCGATGGCCGCCAGTCCACCCATGAGTGCCTCTGTCCATGTCTTGAGCGCGTTTTTATTCCAGAACAAAAGAGTGAGGTAGTAGTGCCAGGGCTTCTCGTGCCCCGCACCGCTGGAGCGGTGAAGGTAGTCTTGATAGGTTAGGACGCTGTCGCGCACCTGGCTCCAGTCATGAAATCCGTTCGAGTAAAGTGCGACAGACGTGAATATTCCGATGAGCGGAACCATCACCCAGCACCAAATCCTGCCACCGGAACGTCGCGTGTCACTAAAGCTATAACCCGTGTGGCTCGACGTGAATCCGCCTCCTAGTATGACAGCGATGACAAATGCCGCAGTCATGGCGGCAATGTTGAGCACGAAAGTTTCCTTCGTGGCATGCATGGCGCCCAGCGAGACGCCCGCGACGAGAAGCCAGAGTTTATTCTGTGATTGCGACCAGCGCCAGAGAGCGACGATAAAAAGACCGGAGAAAAACACCAGCGGCGTCTCCATGATGTAGTAGCGGCTGTAGAAACACATCATGGGCGAGACCGCGATGAACAAAGCGGCAAAAACGGTGCCCGACCGTTTCAGAACATCACCCAGCAGCAGAGGAATAAGAATGAGCGCCAGGCCATAAATGGCGGTAACAAAACGCAACTGCTCTTCATCAATCGTATCCGGCGACCAGCCGAGGAGACCTCCGATCCAGCGCGTCGAATAATGAAGCAGCGGACCATGGTAATCGTGTTGATCATATACGAAGCGACCTGTCTTCATCAGTTCGATGCTCTTGATGCCGAGAATCGCCTCGTCGGTGTGCATCGGGCGCTTGGCGAGTTCGCTGGAGCGATAGAGCCAGCCCAGGCTGCCCGCGAGAATCAAGAGCAGAAGTGTGAGCCGCCATTTCAGCGTGGGAGTTTCTCGGGGCATGTTGCGGTGGTAATTACCGCAGGCGCGGCGTCAGTCAATACTGCTGCGATTCTTTCCGCGTGAAGATCGCGCACAACATGGTATGACTCTCGGATGCGTATTTTAATGGCACTGCTGCCCGCGCTTTTTGGCGGGATGTTGCACGCTGGCTTGGTGATCGACCAGGATCCGCTGGAATTGTTCCCCAAACCGGAAGACGAGGTGGTGGAAGGAGATTTCACCTTCACCAATAAAAGTGACAAACCCATCCGGGTCACGAGGCTCGAAAGTTCGTGCACATGTCTCGAAGCCACTCTAGACAAACAGGTCTATGAGCCGGGCGAGAAGGGAAAGGGACACGCTAAATTCAAGGTCAGCAGCTTCTCCGGGAAACACGAGAAAGTTCTGCATATTTACACCGATGATCCTGCAGCTCCCGATACTGTTCTCACAACAGTGATCGACATCCCGGTGATCGTCAGCGTGGAACCGAAACTCGTGCAATGGATCATCGGCGACAAGCCGGAACCAAAAGAGTTCACTGTCGTCATGACCGGCAAGGATCCGATCCACGTGACACAAGTCGAATCCACTCGCCAGACTGTGACAGCGACCTTTAAGGAAATAACGCCTGGCAAAGAATACCGCATCATTGTCACGCCCAGCGCGACCACGGACGTCATCATCGGCGCGGTGACCTTGCGCACAGACAGCGTGATTCCGAAATACCAGCGACAACTTGCATTCTTCAATATCGTGCGTCCCGAGCAGGCGGAGAAACTGAAGAAGTCGGAGGCGAAATGAAAATTCACCGGGAAGTGCTGATTCTGCTCGCGCTGACACTGGTGGCTGCGGCGGGAACTCATTTCCTCCACCCGCGCGCACCAGCATGGTATGAAGTGGATGAATCACTGCGTGATGACGAGGTCACTTTGAAGCACATCTCCCAGGCTTGGAAAAGTGATGTGCTATGGATTGATGCGCGGCCCGCCGCCCTGTATGCCAAAGCGCACATCCCCGGCGCGATCAACATCAACGAACAGGAACTAGAGGCCCAGTTGATCGACAACATTGCCCTCTTGCAGGACAATAAAAAACCAGTGGTGATCTACTGCGACTCCAGCTCCTGTCAGGCCAGCCGAAAGATCAAGGACTACCTCGCTCAACGCATCCCGGCCGAGGAATTCTATGTGCTACGCGGCGGCTGGAACGCCTGGTTGCAGCAGCGAAAATCGTAACTATTTATTCTCTGCGACAGCCGGCGGCTTGGCTGATATGGCGGGTTTCGCCAGCTTGTGAATGAAGCGCACGCATTCCTCTTTCTATTATATATCATTTTTGTTCCAATAAACCGCCGCCCGGCGCGTCATGCTCCGGCCATCCCATCATTTTATGAAAATCCACGCCTCACTCCTCTTCGCCCTGCTCATGCTCGTTGGCATCCAACCAAGCGCCAGCCTGTCCGCCGCCACGCCTGACCCCATCGTGGAAAAAACTCGCGCCCGCGCCCAGAAGCTCACCGAACAGGGAAACCACGCCGAGGCGCTCGCGCTCTACAAGTCGCTCTTACGATGCCCTGAACATCAAGGGCAAAACCTTGCCATCGACTTAAACTCCGCAAAAGACGGTCTGGCCAATCTCAACCGCTGGGAGGATCTCGACGCCTTGGTGGATGATACCGTGCAGCGTCATCCGGAAGACTGGCAGCTTCTGAAAATGGCGGTCCAGATCAGCATCCTCTTAATGCAGCACTATGGCCATGTGCAGAACAACACCTTCCATCGCGGTCAGGCAGAATCATCCGGCCGCTGGGTGAACTGCTTTATTCAAGACCGTGCGCGCGGTCTCGGCTTCGTGCAACGCGCCTTGAAAAAAATGCTCGCCGCGCCCGATGTGTCAGCCTCGGATCGCGGTCGATTCTTCAACGACTGCGCAATGTTTTTCTTGAACGGCGTGGATGCCACGACGCTGCTG
>JANNQW010000361.1:0-5250 GCA_031400955.1 Verrucomicrobiota bacterium | reverse complement strand
CCAGCAAAAGGATGAACACCACCCATAAAATTACAGAAATATCGAAGGTCAGAATTTCGATGACGGTGCGTGGCTGGCTGAACAACATGCGTACATAAATGAGTAAGGGGTCCAGATGGAGCCCTAGGGATTGTTTTGGTGTTCCGCCTTAAAATAAAACTTTGGGGCATTTTACACGGTACGGGACACATTTTGCAGTGCTACCAGTAAATAAGCACCATCAAGTGATGCGATTGTTGTCTGCGTGACTACAAATTTCTGGGGCCAGCGTCAGCCAGGTCAGTGCCGAACAGATCTTCTACATGCAGCAGCGCGGCCTCAGTGAAGCCGAAGCCATGAGCCTTTCGGTCAACGGCTTCATCAACGACCTCGTCCGCGAGTTCCCCATGGAATACAGCGTCGAATTGAAGCGGCTGATCGATCTGGAGATGGAAGGATCGGTTGGATAAGAAGGCGACAATTAAACACAAGTTACTCCCCATGTCTGTCGCTGTGCCCATCGCTGAACCCAAAGTAGACGCCCCTCTGTCTCCGCAATCGCATCTCATACCCCAGCCCAATCGCCTGAACGGCGCACCCGTCTGGTTCCAGCAACGCTCCGCCGCAGCTTGGGATGAATTCCATTCACTCCCGCTGCCCGGCAATCGCGTCGAACACTGGCGCTACTCCAGCGCGAAGAAACTGAACTCCGAAGCCTTTCAGATCGCCACTGACCCGAGTGAGGCCGACAAACTGGAAGCACTCGCGCGTTCGATGGGTCTCACCGAAAACGCCGCCAAGCTCGTTTTCATCAACGACAGCCTAGTCATCGACGACAACGCGCGCCTGCCTCTGGGCGTCATTTGTCTGCCCTTCGACGAAGCCCTGCGCACCCAGGGTGATGTCCTTGAGCAATACCTCATGAAGCGCAAATCGCAGCTCGGCTCCGAAAAGTTCACCGCGCTCCATCTCGCCAACGTCCGTGCCGGAGCCGTGATCCTGGTGTCGAAGAATGTCGTCATCGAACAGCCGATCGAAGTCTTCCACTGGGTCACGGGCGAAAACGCAGTCATCTTCCCGCATACGCTCATCGTCACCGGCGATCACGCCCAAGTCACCGTCGTGGATCATCATGGCTCGCTCAGCGAGGATAGCTGCGCCAGCATCGCCGTGGCCGACTTCGTCGCCGGCCCAGGGAGCCGCATCACTTACGTCAACGCGCAAGAAATGTCACTCAGCTCGCGCGCGTTGAATATTTCCTCAACCACTGTCGGTCGCGATGCTTCTGTCAAAGCTTTGCAGCTTCATCTCGGCGGCGCGTTCAGCCGCAATGAAACCGTGAGCGATCTCATCGGCGAAGGTGCTCGCAGTGAAATGCTCGGTGTGTCTCTTCCCTTCGGCGATCAATGCGTGGACATGCGCACCCTGCAGAACCACATCGCGCCACGGACCTTCAGCGACCTGCTCTACAAAAACGCTCTCTACGACAAATCAAAGACCGTCTTCGCCGGACTGATCCAGGTTGAGAAAGGTGCTCACTACACCGACGCCTACCAGAAGTGCCGCAACCTCCTCAACAGCGACGAAGCCGAGGCCGCCTCCTTGCCAGGTCTGGAGATCAACGCGGATCAAGTGCGCTGCAGCCACGGCGCTACGAACGCTCCGATCAGTGCCGACGAGCTTTTTTATCTCAAAGCCCGCGGCATTCCAGACAGCGAATCACGCAAGCTCATCGCCACCGGCTTCATTGAAGACGTGATTGGAAAGCTGGAGAATGCATCGCTCGTGCAGCATCTCGATGAGATCATCGAGAACAAGTTCGCCAGGATGTCGATGTAGTCCGCCTGTCCTCAGGCGACTCCCCCCAGTCCATTCCGCCTAGGGACAGGCGGACTACTTCAACTCGCGCCAGCGCCAGCAATCCGTCGTGTGGTCGTTCACCATGCCTGTCGCCTGCATGTGCGCGTAGCAGATCGTGGAGCCCACAAACTTGAAGCCGCGCTGGAGCAAGTCCTTGCTCATGGCATCGCTCGCTTTCGTTTTAGCGGGAAGTTCCTTCATTGTCTTCCATCGGTTGACGATCGGTTTGCCGTCAACGAAGCCCCAGATGTAGCGGTCGAAACTGCCGAACTCCTCCTGCACATCCAAGAAGGCTTTCGCATTTGTCACCGCCGAGCGGACTTTGAGCCGGTTGCGAACGATGCCCTCGTCTTCCAGCAACGATGCGATTTTCTTTTCACCGTAGCGCGCAACCTTGGCCGCATCAAATCCGTCAAACGCGCGCCGATAGTTCTCCCGCTTCTTCAGAATCGTGAGCCAACTTAATCCGGCCTGGGCGCCCTCGAGGATGAGAAACTCGAACAGCATTCTGTCATCGTGCACCGGCACTCCCCATTCCTCGTCGTGATAGACCCGGTTCAACTCATGAGACTGCGCCCAGCCGCATACCGTTCGCACCTTCATTTCACCACCCCGCATTCGTAAATAAAATACGCCGGATTAAGGCCCGCCAGCGACTCCTTGAGTTTTTCCAGTTCCAAAGCCGGCCCGTGAATCTCCAGCCGGATGAGATCCGCCAGCGTCAACATCTCGTTCAGCAACGCCCCGACGTTCGCGAGATGTTCCTGCGCGCCGTCCGCGCCGACATAGGCCTCGCGGCAGAAGATCACGTCATCGTTGATCGTAAAATCGTAGCAGAGACTTTTAGGCTCGGTGGCGCTGATCTTCACAAACGCGGGCAGCAGGGCCCTTGCGGCTTCCAGCTTCCCGGGATGGACTTTGAAATACGGATGAATGCTGACGACGTTTGATGGTGTGCTCATGGGCGCAAGGTTGTGGTTTGGAACAGCCTGAACCGTTCCGCCAGCGGTGCAAAGAAAATCGCAATCTATGCTTGGCTTATTCCTGACGATCCTAGTAAAATGAGCCAAATGAATCCGCACACCTGCCGCACCCTCAGCACGATCTGCTTCCTGGCAGGCGTGAGTTCCATCGTGCTCTCCATCGCCATCTGGTGGTTTCTCAACAGTGACGACCCGGAGAAAAAGGCGCACGCGGAGCGCTTCGGCATCTTCGTCGGGCTCTGGGCACCGACGCTGCTGATTCTTTCCAACCGATTCGACCGCTACGCCGATAAAGCCCAGTCGCTTCCCGGCTTGAATCTCAAGGACGAGCAATAGAAAATTTCCTGAGCAGCGCGCGGTGATCGGTTGCATCGGCACGACACCTGCGCCAAGCATCGCTGATGCTTCATCTTTCCCGCTGCTCCGGCATATTGCTCCATCCCACATCCCTGCCGGGGAGGTTCGGCATCGGTGAACTCGGTCCCGGCGCGGAACTCTGGCTGGAGTCGCTGCATCGCATGGGGCAGAAACTCTGGCAGGTCCTGCCGCTCGGCCCCACCGGCTATGGGAATTCGCCGTATCAGTCGCTCTCCAGTTTCGCGGGCAATCCGCTGCTCATCAGCTTCGACGCCCTGGTGCGCGACGGCTTGTTCAATCCGGATGATCTCGCTCTGCTGCCCGAGTTTCCTGATGACTACGTGGCTTTCGGCCCGGTGATCGAAGTCCGCACGGCCTTTCTCAAACTGGCCGCCAGTCGTTTCGCCACGCAATGCGATGCCAGCCCGCTGCTACACCGCGCGTTCGAGGCTTTCTGCGAGCGAGAACAATCATGGCTGGACGACTGGGCGATGTTCACCGTGCTCAAAGACGCCAACGGCTCCAAGCCGTGGACGCAGTGGCCACGCGACGTGGCCTTGCGCGAAGAAGTCGCCATGGCGGAGGTCATGTCGGCGCGAGCCACCGAGATCGAGGAAGCGAAGGCCCTCCAGTTTCTATTTCACCGTCAATGGACCAAGATCCGTCTGCGCGCGAAAGAACTGAGCATTGCCATCATCGGCGACATCCCCATCTTCGCCGCTCACGACAGCGCGGATGTGTGGGCCAACCGGGAACTGTTCCATCTCGATGAAAACGGCGACCCCACTGTGGTCGCTGGCGTGCCTCCCGATTATTTCAGTGCCACCGGCCAGCGTTGGGGCAACCCGGTGTATGACTGGGAGAAGCACCAGCAGACGAAATTTGCATGGTGGAAAGCCCGCCTGCGTCAGACGCTCTCAATGGTGGACGTGGTGCGCATCGACCACTTTCGGGGCTTCGCCGCCTACTGGGAGATTCCCGCCAGTGAAGAAACGGCCGTCAAGGGCCAATGGGTTGACGCTCCCGGAGACGCCCTTTTTGCCGCACTCAAAGATGAACTCGGCGCTAACTTGCCCATCATCGCCGAAGACCTCGGCATCATCACACCGGATGTCGTCGTGCTGCGGGAAAAGCATCACCTGCCAGGCATGAAAGTCATGCAGTTCGCCTTCGGTGCGGACACGCTCGCGCCAGAATACATTCCGGAGAACTTTCCGGAAAACAGTGTCGCCTACACCGGCACCCATGACAACGACACCGTGCTCGGGCTTTTCCAAAGCGAAGCCGACGAACACACCACACGCACGCCCGAGATGGTCGCAGCCGAGCGCCGCACCATTCTGAACTATACCAAGACCGATGGCAGTGAGTTAAATTGGGATTTTATCATTCGTGTCTGGCAAAGCGAATCGAAGCTGGTGCTGTGCCCCCTGCAGGATGTGCTCAGCCTCGGCAGTGAATCGCGCATGAACATCCCCGGCAAAAGCGGCGAGTTCTGGAACTGGCGCTTCCGCTGGGATCAACTCACGCCGCAGATCGAGGAGCGATTGAAGCAGGTGACGCAGGCTGCAAAGCGCTGAATCGTTTCCCTACACCCCCTCGCCACTCAATCCAAAAATCGCCCGCGCACTTCCGGCGATGGCACCAAGCAGGTGTCCGACTTTCCAAACCAACGATAACGATTCCGCGCGATGAAACGATACACCGGATCGCGCAAGCATTGTGGAGCAATCAAGAACATCCCAAGCCAGCGCCAGGGGGCACGCAGATGTTGGCAGACACGAAGCGCGGCGTCGCTCTCCCGCCAGGCCTTGGCACCTACAACTAGCACGAAGCTGTCCATCGCCTGTTCATCAAGACTGTGCTCACGCAGAAGACGCCGACCGGTTTCGGATTGCAATGAAGCAAACCGGCACGCGCCGCGCGGATCGCGCGCGATGACAAAGCGAACGCTCCAGGCGCAGAAGTTGCAGACGCCATCGAAGAGAATGACCGGACCATCGTTTTGCATCTTCATCAAGGTTAATCGCGCCCCACTTAAGGAATTTGAAGGCGTTGCCGGAGAAGTTCC
>JANNQW010000360.1:0-9362 GCA_031400955.1 Verrucomicrobiota bacterium | reverse complement strand
CGTTCGTCGGAGGCTCACGGCTCCGCTCCCTGTGCGCTAGCCCCCACACAAAATGCGGAGCAGTGTGGAGCAGTGTGGAGCAGGGCTTCAGCCTGCTTCAGGCGGGCAGGCTGAAGCCCTGCCTCACTCTCGCAACACGCACACTCGCCGTGTGCTTAGACCAGTTTCATGCGCGCGAGGTCTTGGGAATCGATGATACCCACCGGAACATTCTTTTCGCGATCGATGACGACGAGTTCGTCGATGCGATGCTCTTTGAGCACATGAAGCACTTCACCGGAGAGCTGGTCGGCAAACACATGAATGGGATTGGTGATAATGACTGAATCCACAGCCAGGCCGGTGAGGTTCCCTTCGTGCTTGCGGAAGGCGCGGGCGAAATCACCATGCGTGAAGATGCCTGCGAGTTTGTCCTGGGCATTTAACACGATGGCGACACCAGCTTTGCAGTGGATCATGGCATCAAGCACTTCTCCCACGGTGGTGCCGCAGCGCACGAAAACGGTTTGATGAACGGGTCGCATCATCTCACGGGCTGTCATCAGGAGGTGGCGGCCCAGTTCGCCACCGGGATGAAATCTGGCGAAGTCTTCCCGGCTGAAGCCATGAGCCTGCATCAGCGCCAAGGCGAGGGCGTCTCCCAGCACCAGCATGGCGGTGCAACTGGAGGTCGGTGCGAGCGACAGTGGGCAGGCTTCGCGTTCCACCCGGACATCGAGCACGATGTCGGAGTGTTTCGCGAGGGTGGACTGGGAGTTCCCGGTCATGGCGATGAACTTGATGGAGAAGCGCCGCAGATGGGCGAGTAGGACGAGCAGTTCCGGCGTCTCGCCGCTGTAGCTGAGGGCCAGCACCACGTCACCGTCTTTGAGGATTCCAAGATCACCATGCAGGGCGTTCATGGTGTTTAGGCAGATCGCGGGTGTGCCGGTGCTGGTGAGGGTGGCTGTGATCTTGTGGCAGATGCTGCCGGATTTTCCCACGCCGAGACCGACCACTTTCCCACCGGCGTCCACGGCCTGTTTGATGGCGGTCACTGCATCCACAAACGTGGAGTCCAGCCTGCGAGCGAGGCTTTGCAACGCGCCCACTTCGATTTCAAAGACGCGCAGCGCCTCATCGAGGCTGGTTTGTGCCTGCGAATGGTCAGGGATGGCGCGTCTTTGATCAGGCTTGGAGGCGGGCATGGAAGGCGGTGTCAGTAATCGTCAGGCCCGCTGGGCGACATGCTGAAGATTTTCGAGTTCTTGGAACCATTCCTTCGCGTAGTCGCAGTCCGCGTATTCGTGAAAATAGGGGCCGCCATCCGTGTAGTGAACCATGTTGACGTCGTCTTTGCGCGGATACGTGTTTACGAGATAGTTCCACTCTTTGGGCACTTCTCCGATGAGATCTTCCGACTCCAGCCATTTGAACTGGTGGAGCTGCAGTCCGGTGGCGGTATTGACATACTCCGGGGTCAGTGCGGTGCATTTCGCACAATTCAGAAGCATCATGCTGGACCAGTTTTTTTTCTCGTATCGGGTCTGCACCTGTCCGAGGAATTTCGTTTCGCTGTGGATCTCGTAGTTGTGCTTCGCGCACATGACGGCATAGCGCTCATCGCGCAGCGCCCAGAGTTTTGCGATGTCACTCAGGCAGACGAAGTCACAGTCCACGAAGATGGCCCAGCCCTGATAATCGCAAAGACTGGGGATCATGAAGCGGCTGAAGGCGAAGTCCGTGGATTGTTTGGGATCCCGCGTCCGGTGGAACGACCCCTGCAATTGCGAAAGCATGAGAGGCGTGATGGAAACGGGCTCCGAGGAGCGCTGGTGAATGCTCTGTGACAGGACGTGGAAGGCCACTGTCTCATTTTGATCGTAGCCGACAAAAACTCTAATCATGGATGGATGTATGCTGAAGTTTTTTTCTGCCATTGGCCCGCCTCCTACATGGCGCAGGAGACTGCATGGGCATGTTGCTTATTTTTTCAGTGGGAACTGGCGGATGAATTTCTCTATGGAATGCATATGCATTTCGACCATCTGCCAAGCGAATGGCCGCCGCATTTGGCTAAGAGCTAGGTTCTTTCCTATCAATTTCACAAGGTTTGATTTGGCCAGCGCAAGCTTCTTGGCAAGCGATTTGTGATGCTGGCGCTGTTTCTTGAGTTCATCGATTGGCTGCGGCGGCAAAATGCCAAGCCATTCCCAGTCATGGGGAAAAGTTTGGTGTCGTCACTTTTATCAGGCATGAAGAAAATCCGCGATGGCCGCGATAACTTCACCCTGTCGCGATTCGCCCAGTTCCGGATAGACGGGGATGCTTAAAACTTCCGAGGCGAGAATCTGCGCGACATCACAGCCGGTTCGGGAGGATTCGGGCAAGTAGGTAAAGCATTTCTGGCGATCCAGTGGGAGCGGATAGTAAATTTCGCAGCCTATCTTGTTCGCCAGTAGATGATCTCGAAGTGCATCGCGCCGGCCCGCACCGATGACTCTCAATGTGTATTGATTCCAGATGTGGCCGCAGTCCTCGAGTTGGCAGGGGAGAATGAGCTTCGTAGCGGGATATTCTTCCGTTGGGCCCTGTAACCCGGTGTGAGAACAATCGGAATCCTGTGCACAGCGGACTCCCGGGATTTGCGACAACCGCTCGCCGTATTGTCGGGCATTGGCCCGGCGTTTCTCAGTATAGGCGGCATAGTGCGGCAACTTGACGCGGAGCAGAGCGGCTTGGAGGGCGTCGATCCGGAAATTTCCGCCGATCATGGAATGGTAATACTTGGGGTCCATGCCGTGATTTCTCAGTGCGCGAGTTTTGGCTGCCAGGGTGTCGTCATTGGTCACGACCAGGCCACTGTCGCCCATTCCACCGAGGTTTTTTGATGGGAAAAAACTGTAAGTGCCGAAGTCGCCGATGGTGCCGCTGCCACGCCCGCGATAGGTTGCTCCGATGGCCTGTGCTGCATCCTCGATGACACGCAAGTCATGCTTGCCCGCGAGTTGCATCACTCCATCCATGTCCGCGCTCTGGCCAAAGAGGTGCACGGGGATGATGACTTTGGTGCGTGGAGTGATTTTTTCAGCGGCATCATTTAGGTCGATGTTGAAGCAGACCGGGCAAACATCGGTAAACACCGGTGTCGCTCCCAAGCGTGATACGCAGCCGGCGGTGGCGAAGAAGGTGAACGCAGGGCACAGCACCTCGTCGCCGGGACCGATGTCGAGCGCCATCAAGGCCACGAGGATCGCGTCCGTGCCTGAGGAAACACCTATGGCGTGTTTTGCGCCGACCAGTTTCGCGATTTCATCTTCGAGCGCGGAGATCTCCGGCCCTCCAATAAAGATGCCACTGCGGAAAACTTGTTGGAATGCAGCAGTGAACTCCGCTTCGAGCGGATGGTTTTGCGCATTGACGTCGAGCAGGGGAACTGGCATTCGATAGGTCAGTCGGGCTGGTGTTTGCTCATGTGCAACTCGGCTTCGGCCATTTTCAGGTCGGCGTCGACCATGATCTTCGTGAGTTCCTTAAACTTCACCTTAGGTTCCCATCCAAGCTGCTTCTTCGCTTTGCTGTAATCGCCGATGAGAAGTTCGACTTCCGCCGGGCGTTCGTAGCGGACGTCGTGCTTGACGTATTTTTTCCAGTCCAGATCGAGCAGTCCAAATGCTTCCTCGACGAATTCCTGGACACTGTGGGTTTCTCCGGTGGCGACGACATAGTCATCTGGCCTATCCTGCTGGAGCATGAGCCACATCATCTCCACGTAATCCTTGGCATAGCCCCAGTCGCGTTTGGCATCGAGATTGCCCAGGTAAAGCGCGTCTTGCATGCCGAGTTTGATGCGCGCGGCGGCGCGGGTGATTTTGCGCGTGACAAACGTTTCACCCCGTCGAGGAGACTCATGGTTGAACAGGATGCCGTTGCTGGCGTGAAGATTGTAACTTTCACGATAATTCACCGTGAGCCAGTAGGCAAAGACCTTGGCGCAACCATAAGGTGACCGGGGCCAGAAAGGAGTGGTTTCCTTCTGCGGGATCTCCTGAACTTTGCCATACATTTCTGAGGATGAAGCCTGGTAGAAGCGAACTTTTTCGACAAGACCGGTCTCGCGTATGGCCTCAAGAATCCGGAGAGTGCCGAGGCCGTCGATGTCACCAGTGCTTTCCGGAATGTCGAAGCTCACCCGCACATGGCTCTGGGCACCGAGATTGTAGACCTCGTCGGGTTTTAGATTGTAAAGCAACTTCACAAGCGCCGACGAATCGGTGAGATCACCATAGTGCAGGAAAAGGCGCACGCCGTTGAGGTGCGGATCCTTATACAGATGTTCGATGCGGGAGGTGTTGAAAGTGGAGGCACGGCGGATGATGCCGTGAACCTCATAGCCCTTCGCCAGCAGAAGTTCGGCGAGATAAGATCCGTCCTGACCGGTGATGCCGGTGATGAGTGCGCGTTTCATGGGAAAAAGAACGCGACGCTTACCATGAGTTGCTGCATGGCGCAGCATCTTTTTTTCCTATCCTCTGACGTTCTCCCGACGAGGCGGGGTGGTTCCCGAAAGAAACATGTTGCAAGCGGCGCGTTTTTTGTCACTTTGTCCGCCCTTCCGGCCGTCGACAGATGGTGGAGATTTTTTCAGAACACGCGCCATGAGCATCATCACCAAAATCGAGCACGAACAACTTAGGAAGAATATCCCCGCTTTCTGGGTGGGGGACACTATAAAAGTTCACACGCGTGTCATCGAAGGCGAGAAAGAGCGTATTCAGATTTTCGCCGGCATCGTCATCGCCTATCAAGGCAACAGCTCCAACAAGGCCTTTACCGTGCGCAAGATTTCCTACGGCGAAGGTGTCGAACGCGTGTTTCCGATGCACACCCCACGCATCGCCAAGATCGAGGTCGTCAAAAAAGGCCGCGTCCGTCGTGCGCGCCTGCACTATCTGCGTGATCGCGTCGGCCGTGAGGCTGTGAACGTGAATGAAGTCCGCAAGGAGCAGGTTGCTTCCGAACCGGTTGAGGCCTGATCAGGCCTTATACTGTCACGGCGGATTGCTGCTTGAATCGGTGAAGGCGCGAATCGAGCGGTCGGAGTTCCAGATCAAGGCGCGAAACTTCCCGTCGATGATCTCGCGGGAAAATTGGCTTTGAAGTTTGACGAGGTTCAGAACCCGTTCCACTTCGGGTGCTCCCAGGCTGGAGTCTTCGATCAGGGTCTGCGCCCGGGATACGGTCGCGCTCAAGACAAAAATCTCGGTGGCGATGTCCACTAAGCGGCCCAGGACGAGCTGCTCGCGTTCAAGCTTGGGCCCGAACCACGTCATGGCGTGGAAGATGGCGCGAGCCAGACGGCGGCTCTGCCGCGCCACGTGTCGCATCTCGTGGGCCAGTGCGGGGTGCAGATTCGCGATTGCATGATCAGGGGTCATCGGTAGCCATTTGCGTGGATACCACAGAGCGTAGTGCCGGGCTGCTTTCAGTGCGCTTGTTGCGCGTTCCCAGAGCGGAAGTTTTGAATTGAAGATCGCCGCACCGAGCTTCAAATGTGGATCGAGGATCTCACGGGCGATGAACAGGCGCATGATTTCACTGCTGCCTTCAAAAATGGTGTTGATGCGCGCATCGCGGAAGAAGCGTTCTACAGGTTCTGGTTTTTCATCTCTGGCAGCCTGGCTCTGCGCGGTTTCGTATCCGCGACCGCCGCGGATCTGCATGGTGTTGTCCATGATCTCCCACGAGCGTTCTGTTCCCCACAACTTCGCCATTGCAGCCTCTAGTCGAACGTCGGCGTTCTTGTCGTGGTCCACTAGGGCGCTGACGTAGAGGGTCACGGCCTCCATGGCGAATGTATTTGCCGCCATGCGGGCGAGTTTCTCGGCGATCGCTCCATGCCGCCCGATGGGCTGGCCCCATTGCACGCGAGAGCTTGTCCATCGCATGCAGATGTCGAGACAGCGCTTCGCCAGCCCGGTGCAGGCTGCGGGAAGTGTGATCCGCCCGGTGTTAAGCGTCGCGAGCGCAACCTTCAGTCCGCGGCTCTCGCCACCGATGATATTCGCCTTTGGAACGCGCACATCTCGGAAGCGGATGACGCCGTTGTAGAGGGCGCGCAAGCCCATGAAATGACAGCGGCGGACGATCTCCACTCCGGGCATGTTGGTCTCCACGATGAAAGCTGATGTCGCGTGGGGATTCTTCGCCGTGGGGGTTTTGGCCATGACGACGATGACGCCTGCACGGGTTCCGTTGGTGCACCAGAGTTTCTCGCCGTTGATGATGAAATCGTCGCCATCCGCCACTGCGCTGGTCTTCATCCGCGCGGGGTCCGATCCTACATCGGGTTCCGTCAGGGCGAAGGCGCTGATTTCACCAGCGGCGCAGCGCGGAAGGAAGCGCGCCTTTTGTTCATCGGTGCCGAACAGCATCAAAGGTTGCGGCAGCCCGATGGATTGATGCGCCGAGAGTAGGGCCGTGAGGTTCCCGCAGAACCCTCCGAGCAACATCGCGGTGCGCGAATAGTTCGTCTGCGAAAGCCCCAGTCCGCCGTGCTTCAGAGGAATCTTGATACCGAAGGCACCCAGCTTGCGAAGTCCGTCGAGCACTACATCTGGAATCTCGCCATCGCGGTCGATGACATCGGGATCGGCGTGTTCGTCGAGAAATTTTTTTACGCGAACGATGAAGGCGTCGCCCTGATCTCTATCCTCAATGCTCTGCGTGGGGAAGGGCAGCAGTCGTGAGAAGTCGGGCGCGCCATCGAGCATGGTGGCTGCGAAGCCGGTGTTGCGCGGGCGGTCCTCCCGGGCGGCTTCGGTCATTTCGAGCGCGGCGCGCTGACCTGCGGACATGTGTGAAGTGTCGAGCACGACTTTTGCATCTGGGGGAGTTTCGATGGTTTTCATGGTGTGATGCGGTGTTTGGATCAATCGAGGAGTTTTCGGAATGGCGGGAAGCCGGTGCCTAGCATCATGGCGAGTTCGATGTCAGCCGCGCTGGCGGCGACATGTTCGTCCAGGCAGCATTGTGCTTCATCGCGCATGAGGCCGGTGAGGCGCGTGACAATCGCTGCGCGATCAGGTTCGTGGAAAGCAGGCGTGAGCTGTTTCAGCACTGCTGGATTCGGCGGCGCCACTGATTTGTTATGGAGATAGAATCCCCGACCGCTTTTGCGACCGAGCATTCCGGCGGAGACTAGTGTCGCGAGCAGGGTGGTGTTGGGCAAGCGACCGGGGAATGCGCGGTTCATCGTCTCTGCCACATGCTGGGCCACATCGAATCCGATTTCGTCCAGCAGACGCAAGGGGCCCATCGGCATTCCGAATTCGGCCATGGCATCGTCGATGCGCCAGGGGTCGTGCATCGTTTCCGCCAGTGACACTGCGCCGATCAAGTAGGGCATGAGGATGCGGTTGACCACGAAGCCGGGACTGTCCTGCACCAATACTGGTGTCTTGCCGATGCTTTGGACAAATCGAAGCGCCGTTGCGGTTGCCTCGAGGGAAGTGCGCGCGTGGGTGACGATCTCCACCAGCGGCATGATGTGGGCGGGGTTGAAAAAATGCAGGCCGAGAATACGCTCCGGATGCGAAATGTTTGCGGCCATTTCCGCGACGGACAAGGCAGAGGTGTTGGTGGCGAGAATGGTGTGCGAGCTGGTGCGCGATGCGAGATCGGTTAGTAGACGCTTCTTGGTTTCCATATCCTCGATCACGGCTTCGATCACGAGATCCATTCTTTGGAGCGGCACTCTTTCATGCGTTGGTGAAATGCGCTCGCGAACTTCGCGCGCTTCCTTGCGTGACAGCGCGCGCCGCTTGATGCCTTCAGCCAGGAAGCCCTCGATGCGGCCCAAGCCGCGCGCGACCAGATCCGGAGTCGAGTCCGCGAGGGTGACGCGCACACCTTTGGTCGCCAGAGCATAGGCGATTCCGCTGCCCATGACTCCAGCACCGATGACGGCTGCGTTGACCACAGGTCGCACCGTGACATTGGCCAGTGTGGCTGGAAGCTTGTGCGATGCGGATTCCTTGCGAAGGAAGGTGCTGATGAAACTGCGCGACATGGAAGAGTCAGCCAGCGTGGTGATGGCTTCTTGTTCGAGCGTGAGGGACTTTTCAAAGGACCGCGCAGCACCGCGCGTGATGACATCCACCGCGACGGCGGGTGCGGCGGGCATAGTTTTCATCCAAGGGAATTTCGCAAACAAAGCGGCTTTGACTTTGAATCGAAGCAGTTGCGGCAGCGGCCAGAGCTGGGTGAAATGAAAATGATGATGGCGCACACTTGTTGTTCGCAGCGCGAATTTCTTAGCAAGTGTGTCCAGATGCTCTCTCGCCGTCACTTCATGGATGAGACCGGCCCGCTTCGCTTCAGTAGCCTTCATTATTTTCCCACGCACAATTAAATCCAGTGCGCGCGGCAGACCAATCAAACGTGGCAACCGGGTGCTGCCACCCCAGCCAGGAATGAGACCGAGCTGCGTTTCTGGCAAACCGATTTTAGTGAAGTTGCTGTCACTGGCTACGCGCCAGTCGCAGGCTAGAGCCAATTCAAAACCGCCGCCAAGGCACGCGCCATGAATCGCGGCAACTTTTGGGACGCGCAGTGTCTCCAGATGCGTGAACACATCCTGTCCGAGCACGAGAAGTTCCTTCATCCGGTTGGGAGCCAGTTTCTGCACCGCGTGCAAATCTGCGCCGGCGATGAAGATGCGCTCCTTCGCACTGCGGATGATCAGCGCGCGCACGGAACTGTCGTGATGCAGTTCTTCGATGTGACAGTCGAGTTCATCCAAGGTGTCGAAGTTCCATACGTTCACAGCCGAATCCGGCGTGTCGAAAGTCAGCCAGCAGATGCCGTCGGCATCGACCTCCTTGTGAAAACAATGGCGGGCACTGTGCGGCGCATGTTGGCGCGGCGACCAGGGGACGAATGAATCTTCCTCCGGGTTTTCCGTGGGGTCGAGGATGATGGCATTCATGGTAAAATTTTTACATGGTTTCCAGACACACCGCGCCGCCCTGACCGCCGCCGATGCAAAGCGAAACCACGGCGCGCCGTTGATTATTTCTCCGAAGCTGGAGCAATGCACTGAGCACGAGGCGCGCGCCGCTGGCGCCGACCGGATGACCGAGTGCGATCGAACCGCCCTGTGGATTGAGCCGGGCGTGATCGAGTTCGCCCAGAGGTCCGTCCAATCCCGCGCGCCGGGCGCTGGCAGGATCCTTGAGGCATTTCAAAACGGCGAGCACCTGTGCGGCGAAGGCTTCGTTGATCTCCACGATGTCGGCATCATCGAGTTTCCAACTTGCGGCACGCAATGCTTCAGCGATGGCGGTGACAGGTCCGAGTCCCATGCGCGCCGGATCGCATCC
>JANNQW010000359.1:0-2159 GCA_031400955.1 Verrucomicrobiota bacterium | reverse complement strand
CAGACGCTGTTTTTCTCCGCGACCATCGACGGCCCCATCCGTCGTCTGGTGGAAAGTTACACACGCGAACCGGCCATCATCACCGTCGAGCATAAAGCCATGACGGTGCCCACGGTGGAGCAATGCTATTATGAAGTTCAGGGGCGCTCAAAACTCGAGGCGCTCTGCCGCATCCTCGACATGGAGAATCCGCGCCTGGCCATCGTGTTCGGGAACACCAAGCGCGCGGTGGACGACGTGACCGATGCGCTGCTGGCGCGCGGCTACAGCGCCGACCGCCTGCATGGCGACATCAGCCAGATGCTGCGCGACCGGGTGATGAAGAATTTCCGCAGCGGCGCCATCGAGGTGCTTGTGGCCACGGACGTGGCCGCGCGCGGGCTGGACGTGGACAACGTGGATCTGGTGGTCAATCTCGACCTGCCTTACGATGAAGAAGACTACGTGCACCGCGTGGGTCGCACCGGTCGCGCCGGTCGCAGCGGCAAGGCGGTGAGCCTGGTGGGCGGCCGTGAGATTTTTCTGCTTCAGCGCATCCAGCGTTTCGCCAAGGTGAAGGTGGACCGCGCCAAGCTGCCGACGCGCGAAGAAGTGGACGGCAAGCGTGTGGACAGTCACTTTGAGAAGCTGCAAGGCACGCTCGACAAGGGCGATTTCAAATCGCATGAGGCCACCGTGCAGAGGTTGCTGGATGCGGGTCACAGCAGCACGGACATCGCCAGCGCGCTGATTCATCTCTGGATGGAAGATTCCTCACGCGAGAGCCAGGAGATTCCCGAAGATCGCCCTCGGTCTGAGCGTGGTGCGCCGCGGCCCAGACGCGAAGATCGTTTCGAAAACACCGGCGGAGGTGGCGCTAGCAGTGGCGCAGGCGCGGGCAGTGTTGGCGGAGAGCGCGCGCCTCGTCCGTCATTTGGTGGTCTGGAATTTAAGAGACTCTTCCTCAACATCGGTGCGATGGATCAAGCCACGCCGCGTGAGATTTCCGGAGCGATCTATCGTTCGGCGGAACTGCCTCCTGGCACGCTGGGCAAGATTGAGATTTTTGAGAAATGCAGCTACGTCGGCGTGCCGGCGGAGTTTGTTGATAAGGTCATCGATTCCATTTCGCAGACAAATTTCCGCGGGCGTCAGCTGCGGATGGATGTGGCTGATCGACAGGAATTCAACGAACAACCGCAGCGCAGTTTCGGACCACCGCGTGGCGGTCAGGGCGGTGGCGGTGCCCAAGGTGGCGGTGGTGGCTTTGGCTTCCGCCGTCCTTACGCAGGTGGCGGTGGCGGTGGCAACCGAGGTGGAGCTCGCAACTACGGCAAGTCCAAATCTGAACCCAGCGCCTTTTCGGGCGAGGATTGGGAGTGACGCTCTGCATACGTAAACTCGTCCTCGTTCTCCTACTCGTTCTCGTCTTCGTCCTCGGTGTTTTTTGATTTTCACTCAGCGCCAAGCTTCCGAGGACGAGAACGAGTAGGAGAACGAGGACGACATAAGTCTCAACGCCGCCACGCGCTCCATATCATGCCCGCTCCGCCGGCGACGAATATGAGCGGGAACCAAAGGGTGTAGAGCCCCGCCTTCGTAGAGTGTTCCAATACCGCGAAGTCCGGTTGCTCTGGATTGACGAAGCATTCTGCATCCCGGCCCGGAGGATACTTGGCGCAGAGCCGTTCCATTTTTTCTTTTTCGGAACTCGGTCCGTCGACGCGGCGGATGTGATCGCCAGTGTGCGTGACACCACTGAAAGTGTAGCGGTAGCGAATGCTGGCGCGATGGGCGAGCGGGGAGTGGGGCGTTCGATGTTCGCTCAAAACTTGGGAGCTGAGAATCAGACAGGGCGTGGGCGTCCAGCGTCGCGTTTCCTGAGCGCGGGCGTAGCTGATCCAGAGAAAAATCATGAACGCCGCGCCGGGAATGATGAGCCCCAGGCTGAGCGCGGTCTTCAGCAGGCGGGCGCTGGACGTGGGGCCGGGCATGATGGTCGCACGATGGTCGCCAGGCTGATGATGTCGAGCACAACGTCGGTCACGACATTAAAATAAATCCTGCGAAATAACGCGGCAGCCGCTAAGCTGCCATTCTCACGTTGTGCAAAACTCTCGCCCGATACCTGTAGCTGAAGTTGAATGGAACCTGCGTCAGCCGGACGAGGTGCTGCTGCG
>JANNQW010000358.1:0-1883 GCA_031400955.1 Verrucomicrobiota bacterium | reverse complement strand
CCTCGCAACTCCTCGAACGCAGGCCCGACATCATCGCCGCCGAGCGCCGCTTCGCCGCCTCCTTCCATCGCGTGAACGAGGCCCGCGCCGCGCGTCTTCCACGCTTTGCCATCAGCGGCACCAGCGGGCTGGGCACCGCGCAACTCGACTCGGTCGGCGTGCTCGACGCCTTCACCTGGAGCCTCGCCGCCGGGGTCACCCAACCGATCTTTCTCGGTGGTCAGCTCAAAGCCGCGCAAGACGTCCGCACTGCCGAGCAAAAAGCCGCCGTCGCAAGTTACGTCGGTGTGGCCCTGCGCGCCTTCCAGGATGTGGAGGATGCGCTCGCCGCTGACTATTATCTGCGCAAGCGCGAAGGCGCGCTGGCCGACATGGTCGCCAGCAGCGCCGATTCCGTGAAGCTTGGACGCCTGCAACTCGACCAGGGCCAGGCTGACATGTTCACCATCCTGCGACTCGCCGGCGAAAACCTCGCTGCGAAGATCGAACTCACAAAAGTCCGCGCCTCCCGCCTGCGCGAGCGGGCCAATCTTCACCTCGCTCTGGGCGGCGGCTTCAACGGCGGCAATGGTAAATAAGACAGCAAACCTCCAGCCCTGTCCGGGCATGAGAAAATCCAACGAATCGAAAACCCAAATCATCCGAACCCATGGCCACCCTCACCAACTTCGCCGACGATTGTGATCTCGTTAACCTCGGACTCGCATCAGACGGTCGCGGTCCTTTCTTCATGCGCCAGACCGGCTCGGCTCCCGGCAGCATGTCGCCCCAGCAAGACAACTTTATCCTCCGCAAGGATGGTGTCTGGGTGCTGAACCTGACCGTGTTCACCCTTCCGGAAAAGGAAATGACCGAGAAATTCCTCTTTCGCGACATTCCGGAACTCATGACCACGATCGACGAGCTGTCCGGCAAGCCCCTGGTGATCGAGGACAAACTTCCCGCCGGCAAGAGCCGCGCAGAAATGCTTGCGGCTATCCAGTCAACCGCTTCCAGCCTGATCTCCCGCCTCCGCGACGCCAAGGGATCTAAGTTCCAGCGCTGAGGTCGCCACTGATTTGAATCCGCATTATCCCGGCTGACAGATTGTGACAGAATAAGCCCGCATATTCACAAAGCATAGGATGCAACATCGGAGCAATTCCGTTTGATTCGCCAGCAAGAAATCACTTTAGAGCATTTTCAAAAAGACCTTACTGCATCTCGTGTTGCGCAGCCGCGTAGCGAAAGTGCGGGAAGAAGCCACGGTAGCCAACGAAGCATGCATATTTCCCGCGTTCTAACGAACACGGCTACGAAATTTTATCGCCTCTCCAGCCCCCATCACGAACCCGCCACCCAACCCAAGGCCATGTCGAAGCAAAAAGAATCCAAGAATAGCCAGCCTGAAAAACTCAAGCGCAAAGCCTACGAGGAGGAGTTGCGGCGGCTTCAGGAGGAATTGTGCCATCTCCAAGCCTGGGTCAAGCACAAGGGACTGCGTGCGATCATCATCTTCGAGGGTCGCGACGCCGCAGGCAAAGGCGGCACCATTCGCGCCCTGACCGAGCGGGTCAGCCCCCGCGTGTTTCGCACGGTCGCTCTGCCGGCACCGTCTGATCGGGAAAAATCGCAGATGTATATCCAGCGTTACATGCAGCACTTCCCGGCTGCTGGCGAGATCGTCATCTTCGACCGCAGTTGGTATAACCGCGCGGGCGTCGAGTATGTCATGGGCTTTTGCACCAAGGAGCAGCGCAACCGTTTTCTTGAGTTGTGCCCCGAGATCGAAAAATACATCATCGAGGGCGGCATCCAGCTCATCAAGATCTGGCTTGAATCGAGCGACAAGGAGCAGAAGCGGCGCTTCGAGGCCCGCATGGAGGATCCGCTCCGCCAGTGGA
>JANNQW010000357.1:0-1664 GCA_031400955.1 Verrucomicrobiota bacterium | reverse complement strand
CGAAACCATGCCGCCCGCAGTGGACATCACGCTGCTGACAGATCGCACGACCACGATCCGGGCTTCGGTCGAAGCAGTGGAGACGGAGCTGCTGCTGGCCATCGGACTCGTGGTCGCGGTCATCTTCGTCTTCCTGCGCAGCGTGCGCGCCACCATCATTCCGGCGGTCGCGGTGCCGCTGTCGCTGGTCGGCACCTTCGGCGCCATGTGGCTCTGCGGCTTCAGCCTGAACAATCTCACCCTCATGGCGCTCACGATTGCCACCGGCTTCGTGGTCGATGACGCCATCGTGATGATCGAAAACATCATGCGCTACATCGAGAAAGGTGAAACTCCCATGCGGGCGGCGCTCAAGGGCGCGCGGCAAATTGGCTTCACCATCATTTCGCTCACGCTCTCGCTCATCGCGGTGCTGATCCCGCTGCTGTTCATGCAGGATGTCGTGGGCCGCTTGTTCCGCGAATTCGCGATCACACTGGCGATTGCCATCGTGATTTCAGCGGTCATCTCGCTGACGCTGACTCCGATGATGTGCGCCCGTCTCCTGTGTCATGGGAAGGAAGGCCCCATCGCCAGCGTAGTCGCCCGTGCGTTTGATTCGATCATTGCGCTCTATGGCCGTGCGCTTCGCGTGGTGCTGAATCACCAGGCTGCGACGCTGCTTGTCTTTCTCGCCACACTAGCTGCGACAGTGGTGCTTTATCTCGATGTGGCGAAGGGCTTCTTCCCCGCACAGGACACGGGCATCATTCAAGGCATCGTGGAAGCGCCGCAGAACACTTCCTTTGCCGCGATGGGCCGGCGCACGCAGGAACTCACGAAACTGGTGCTTAAAGATTCGAGTGTCCGGAGCGTGTCGTCATTCATCGGTGTCGATGGCGTGAACACGACACCCAACAGTGGCCGGCTGCTCATCAATTTGAAGCCGCGCAACGAACGCGATGCCAGCGCCGGACAGATCGTGCGCCGCCTGCAGGACCGGGCCAGGTCATTGCCCGGTGCGCGCTTGTTTCTCCAGCCCGTGCAGGACCTCGCGATTGAAGACCGGCTCAGCCGCACGCAGTATCAGCTCACTTTGCAATCGCCCGACATGGCGGCGTTGCAAACTTGGACGCCAAAACTTGTGCAGCAACTTAAAGAGTCGCCGCTGCTAGCTGACGTCGCTGATGATTTGCTCGACAAAGGTCTCCAGGCGCGGGTGATGATTGAACGCGAAACAGCAGGCCGTTTCGGAGTGACCGCGGCTGCTATTGATGCTGCACTTTACAATGCCTTCGGCCAGCGCCTTGTGTCCACCATCTTCACTCAGAGCGGCCAGTATCGCGTCGTGCTGGAGCACAGCCCGGAGTTTCAACAGGGACTGGCCTCCTTCGATCATGTGCGCGTTCCCGGCACGGGAGGCCAGCAAATCTTGCTCAACACCATCGCGAAGATCGTCGAGGAACCCGCGAGCCTGGCCATCGCTCATCAGGATCAGTTCCCCGTCGTCACCGTGAGTTTTAATCTCGCATCCGGAGTCGCCCTCGGTGCGGCCGTGGAGGAAATTGACCACATCAAACGCGAAACCGCCATGCCGGAGAGCATTGAGATTGAATTCGAAGGCGCGGCGCTGGCTTTTAAAGGCGCGCTCGACAATCAACTGCTGCTCATCCTCGCAGCGATCG
>JANNQW010000356.1:0-10089 GCA_031400955.1 Verrucomicrobiota bacterium | reverse complement strand
CCGGCAAGGCGTCCGACTCCGCCAGCATAGCCCATGCCCAGCCGTTGCGCAATCCACCGAACACCCACCACGGTGCGCTCCCGCAGCATATGCGCCACTAGCGCGTTGCGCCTGTCACTCACCTTGATTTTTGCGCAGTCGCGCCTCCTCCTGCGGCAATCCCACCGCCTCAGCACCGCTCGGCCAGCTCCGCAGCCTCCTTCTTATCATGCGCCCGTGGCACAGGACCGATAACACTTTCTCGTCTCAGCCGCTTCATGGCTATGTCGGCGAATTCCAGCAGGCGGTCGAGAAATTCTTCGTCGCCCAAATACCACCCGCTGCGCAGCGCAGCCTCGCTGGCGGCGCTTGGCCAGAATATGATGGGAGTCTGGTTACATCACGTTTTGCCTGGGGCGTTGCCCTCGTTTCCTGAACTGGCGCTGCGCTATGCCACCATGTTCATGAGAATGTTCTGCCTGCTGGATTTCTATTCCGCCTCGGCCATGAGCACTTGGGGCGCTCAGATGCGTCTGCCTGCGGATCGGAAATTGGATGACCCCATACCCGCGCTGGCCCCCGCTTTGATGCTGGCGCTTTGGAGCTTGAGTTTCCGCCTGCTCAGTCGAGCATCAGGCAAATTGCAGCTTCCACCCCGAAACACTCCCTTCGACCGATGACGGATTCCACCGAACCAAAAAAACAAGCTCTGCTAAAAATTCGCAACCTGCGCATTTCGTTTCGCCGGCACGGCGCGGAACCGCTGGAGGCCGTGAAGGGGATCGACATCGATCTGGAACCAGGGCAGAGCATGGCCATCGTGGGTGAGAGCGGCAGCGGCAAGAGCGTCACTGCCCTTTCCTTCGCCCGCTTGCTGCCAGAGCCACCCGCCACCATCACCGCCAGCGAGTTCATGGTCGGCGGGCGCGATGTGCTGAAGCTGTCGCCACGAGATCTGCGAAAGCTTCGCGGCAAAGAAGTCGCCTACGTTTTTCAGGAACCGGCCACATCGTTGAATCCGGTCCTGACCGTGCGCACGCAGATGGCGGAAGCACTGCGATTGCACCGGCCCGAAGTCAAAGATATCAACGCCGAGATCGTGAAGTGGCTCAGCAAAGTGGGCATCGTGGAGCCGGAGAAGCGGCTCCGCGCGTATCCTCATGAACTCAGCGGCGGCATGCAACAGCGCGTGATGATCGCCATGGCGCTCTGTTGTGAACCGGCGCTGCTCATTGCTGACGAGCCCACGACTGCGCTCGACGTCACCATACAAAAGCAGATCATCGATCTGCTGGCGGAACTGAGATCCAGCCTTGGCATGAGTGTGATATTGATCACCCATAACTTCGCCATCATTCGCGGCATCGCCGACAAAGTGGCCGTCATGTTCCGCGGAAGCATAGTCGAGACCGGCACCACGGAAGAAGTGCTCAGCAATCCAAAGCATCCTTACACGCAGGCATTGATCGAGTGCGTCCCGCGACTGGGTGTAAAACAGCACCGCCTGCGGGCAATTGATTATGCGTCAATCGACGCAATGGGGTGAGCGCAACCTCTGCTCTGTTAACCGTCCATCAATCCGAATCCTCCGTATCCACAGCAGTTTTTAATATGGAACCGCGGCTTTAAACTGCACGGTTAATAGTTGGCAACTCTTGTCCCTTGAAGGTCGTCACCGACCAACCTCACCCCTTATTTTGTCATGGCTTCAAATGGACAGGAGCATGAGTCTACTTCGCTTTCACTTCAGCGCTAGGCGCGTTACCCTCAAGGAGCCGTTCCTTGTCACCTTTCTTTTTAACGCTGGCATCGATTACCCAGATAAACAAAGCGATGACGATACCCGTGCAAATCGTTATGATGATCAACAACGATGGCGACCAGACGAGTTCCTGATTTTCTACAAACCGCCTCGACCGATGGCGGTCCGCCCGCCCCTTGCCCTGCGCGCCGAAAGTAGCCCCAGCCCCTGTCGCCTCAGAATCTTTAGTTACACCCGTCTCCAGCGTCCCCCGCCAGGTCTTTGACGCAGCCTCTCTCGGCGGCGCAACTTGATGTGGTTGACCCTGATCATCGCGGTGAACCTGGCCGTGGGTCTGGTTTTCCCCAACCTCCTGAGAAATCTTCATGCTAACGCCGACTGGCAACACATGCCGCCCATGAGCGGCCCTGCTCTTTTCAACAGGTGCATGGCCCGATTGTGTTTCCAATGGTTGAACCGTCGCCCCGCCGACCTGAGAAACCCCTTGCGCTGTTTGATCCCGTGGAAAAATACGCCGCAAAACAGGCTTATCCACAAACGAAGCGCCCACACGTGCCGGGTGTTCCTGCCGCAGGCGAAGCAGCTTCAAAATAAGTTGAGCGGTCTGCAATCCTGAAATTTTATCTGTCGAAATCATATGCGAGCCGAACTCTGACGTTTCAAATAAACCATCTTCCGGAAGCGGCCCGCTCGATATCGCGCGCACATCGCGCAGCGTGCGAGTGCAGTTCAACTGAATCAGGAACAGGCTATCGCCAAGAATTTCACGGGCAAGCAGCCGCTGTTGTTCCATTCTTGTCGGCAGCGACACAATGACTATGGCTCCTTGATCAGACAGCGCCTTCGCAAGTTCCGCTGTATGTCGGACTTCGGAGAGGAGATCGACTTCCAATGTTTCACGACGTGAGACGAAACACGCGTTCAGTGTCCCCTCATCCAGCATCAGTGCAGTCCAGCCCTCTGCGCGCAAGAGATCCCGAAGCGCAATGGCAGCGGTCGTCTTGCCAGAACCAGGCAAGCCGAAAATCCAAAGAATACGTTCAGAAAAATCCGGAATCACTACGATGAGAAGGCTAACGAAGAAGGTTTGCCTGTGCAAACAAATCGTTCGTTGTGCGGTGTGATTTGAGTTTTCCCAGTTAGCGGCGAGTATCCATATCCCATGTCTAAAAAACCAGTGGTTCTAATTATCCGTGATGGCTGGGGCATCAATCCCGGCGGCAAAGCCAAGGCCAAGGAAAACGGCGATGCAACACTTCTGGCGCGCACACCATTTCACGATCGTCTTTACGCGGATTATCCGTGGTCCAAAATCAGCGGCAGCGGCGAAGACGTCGGATTGCCCGCGGGACAGATGGGCAACAGCGAGGTGGGACATCTCAACCTCGGCGCTGGCCGGATCGTCTATCAGGATCTCACCCGGATCAATAAAGCGGTCCGCGACGGGGAATTCGCGACGAATGCAGTGCTTCAGGAAGCTTTCGCGAAAGCAAAAGGAAAACGGCTTCATTTCCTGGGACTCGTGAGCGACGGCGGCGTGCATTCGCACCAGGATCAACTCGTCGCCCTGTGCGATGCCGCGAAGGCTGCAGGCGTGGATGATCTGATGGTTCACGCCATCACCGACGGGCGCGATACCTCGCCCACGGGCGGCGCAGTTTATTTAAAGAAGCTCGAAGCCGGCCTCAAACCGAGCGGCGCCAACATCGCCACCGTCATCGGCCGCTACTTTGCAATGGATCGCGACCAGCGCTGGGAACGCACCAAGCTCTCATGGGACGCCATCGTGCTCGGTAAGGGTGAAGCCCAAAGCGTTTCTCCGTCAGAGGCCATTCAATCCGCTTACGCCAAAGAGACGCGCGGCGACGAATTTTTACCGCCAATGATCTTCTCAGAAGCCAACATGCAGCGCGTGCGGGACGGCGACGTGATCCTTTGGTTCAATTTCCGCGCCGACCGAGTGCGCCAGCTTTCCATCGCGTTCCTCGACAAAAACTTCACCGGCTTCGACCGCGAAGTGACGCCGAAGGTCGGCTACTACACGCTCACGGAATACGACGCCACCTACTACGACAGGGGCTGCCGCGTGATTTTTTCACCGCAGACCATGATAAACATCCTCGGTGAAGTGGTTGCAGCTGCAGGATTGAAGCAGCTTCGCGCTGCGGAAACCGAAAAGTATCCCCACGTCACTTTCTTCTTCAACGGCGGCCTTGAGGTGGCTTACAAGGGCGAGGACCGCTACCTCGCGATCAGTCCGAAGGAAGTGCCGACCTACGATAAAAAGCCACAGATGAGCGCGCCGGATCTGGCGTTTGAAGTCGTTCGCCGGCTGGAGAACTACGACCTCGCCATCATCAACTTCGCCAATCCCGACATGGTCGGCCACACTGGCGTGGTGGAGGCCGGCATCCATGCCTGCGAGACCATCGACCTGGCCGTGCGCTTGGTGGTCGAGAAGGTGCTCGCACTGGGCGGCAGCCTCTTCATCACTGCCGACCACGGCAACTGCGAGCTGATGCGCAATCCAGACGGCAGCCCCAACACCGCGCACACCACCAATCTCGTCCACGGCATCTATGTGGCTGACGACGCGAAGAATTTCCGAGTGCGCGACGGCATCCTGGCCGACATCGCGCCGACTCTGCTGGAAATGCTGGGCGTGAAGCAGCCGTCGGAGATGACGGGCCTGAGCCTTCTGGAGAAGAAATAAGGAACTTTCCTTGGGGCTTGCGAACAGGCCGGGAGCGGCTATTTTACCGGCCCTTCAAATCCACTGCCGCGTGGTGTAATGGTAGCACAAGAGTTTTTGGTTCTCTTTGTCTAGGTTCGAATCCTGGCGCGGTAGCCACTTGCGCTGGTCGCGCGCTTGGGTATTCTCATCAAGTTCAAAATAGCCGCGTGGTGTAATGGTAGCACAAGAGATTCTGAATCTCTTTGTCTAGGTTCGAATCCTGGCGCGGCTGCCAGCTCTACAATCCCGGCGGACGGTCCTTGACGGAGCGACCCGGGGGACGAGTAGGCACGACGATGGTCGGATCGTAAAACTCTCCACCCTGGACGACCACATTGTGCGCGGTATCCACGGCCAGATGCGGGCGATTGGCATCAAGCTCCTTGTAGTAGAGCCGCTTCACAAGATTTCCCTGGGTGTCGATGATAAGGTGCGAATAAATGTGGGGCTGAGTCATGAACAACACCTGAAGCCGGTTATCCTTGTCCAGTGTCATCTGAGGTTCAGATACGTGAATCCAGCTTCCCAGTGAAAATGTGGCTATATTCAAGTTAGTTTTGTCTTCCAGGAGTCTCAAATATAAATTCGTGTGCTCGAGATCCTTAAGCACGGAAAGCTCAAAGCGACGGATCTGACCGGCCCCAGCGAGGCCAAGCGGCACACCAAACGGCTTTGACCAAAACGGCTTCGAAGCCGAAAAAATCCCGCGGGCGCGATTAGAGGCGATGTATTGCTGCGACGGTGGATGGTAAACGTTGGCCAGGACGATGTAGTTCCCGAACTCCGAAAAAGTAAACTGGTCGGTAAGTGCGATTTTTCTCGTGATAGTGGAGCCTGCTTTGAAGACGATGATCTCCTCGCTATGGAAGCGCATGGGCGGCACGGGGCGGTTTTTCGGATCGGTGATTTCAAAGCTGAGCCAAGGGGTGTTGTTTGGCCCACCGAGAACGACATCTGCGCCGGTGCGGTTCATGACAGTCACGGAGGCTTCCACGCCTTCGTAGGTCAGATAGTTTTCCTTGTTGAGCTTCAGTGTGATTTCGTATTGCGCGCGCGCAACTGACGGCCAGAGCGCAAGAAGCAACAGACAGAGCGCAAAACGATGCGGGAAAAAATGCGGGGTGAAGCCGGTCATGCAGGAGGGACGTGTAGGTGGATGAGATTAGCAGAATGACGCGCATTCTCCAAGTTCCGAAATCCGGCTCACGGGGCGGGGGGTGGTTGGTCGGACGCGGTGCGGAAGCCAAGCGCTTCACTGGAGCTTTCAGGTGATTTGTAGAAGTGACGGGCGGTCAGCAATTCGTTTGAACTTGGGGCGACGAAGGATCCTCCGCGCACAAGGGGCACTCGTTTGTCCGGATAGTCGGGATGATCGCCCCAAGTTGCCGTCCATTCCTCCACATTGCCCGCCATGCCGATCGCACCGCATGGACTGATATCCTTGATTTTTTTGTTGACCGGTTCCCAGCGCTTAAATCCTTCGATGCTTTCACTTTTTTTTCCGTTCTCGACGTGGTCAGCGCGGAGGTTCGCCGCTTGGGGCATCGCTGTGTTGCCCCAGGGATAAACGCGTCCATCAGTGCCTCGTGCCGCCTTTTCCCACTCCTCCTCAGTAGGCAGCCGGCGTCCCTTCCATTTTGCATAAGCAGCGGCGTCCCACCAGTCCACCATCACGACCGGACAATTTATATTCACGCTTTGTTTATCCACCGCTCCGCCACTGAGCGCGGCGGCATAAATCTCATCCCATTTGGCGGGTTTGTGCGTCTTTTTTGATGCTGGCTGGAGAGGGTCATCCCATGCAATTCCACGTTTGGGGTCAGTGTCCAGCGCCTTCAGGAATTCGTCATACTGCGCGATCGTGACCTCGTATTTATCAATCCAGAATTTCGACAGTGTTCTTTTCCCATCCCGCTGAAAAACAAATTCACCCGCCGGCACCTCCGCCATTTCCTCGGCCAGCGGTTTAACCGGCGGCGCACTGGCGCCACGATAAACGATCACGAAGATACTACCGATCACCGCAATCGCCAGGCCGACCCAGGCCAAAACTGAGACGCCCTTTCCAGCCGAACGGGCGGCCACGATCTCATGCGCCTCCTTCGAATCCGCGCGTTTCAACAAACTAGCCGTCCGGTTTTGCTCCTGCATGCTTACGGCTCGACGGTTTAACTTTTCCCAGTCGAGTTTTTGCCGGGCCAGCGCCTCCAACATTTGCCTGCTCCGGGGCCCCTCACCAAGCGCGCGCAGCATCATCAGAAAACGACCGGTGTCCGCCGCGTAGTCGCGATCTTTTCCGGTCTTCGGACGAAATACATTCACAATGCTGGCTTGCTGCTCTTCATCGAAAAAAATATCCCGGGCAGTCGGCATGCGATAATGATGGCCGCGCTGCACCGCCAGGCTCATAGCCTCGCTCACGCCGACGATTACATCCGTAAGCATTTTCCCCTTAAACTTCACGCCGGCGGCGATCAGTTTTTCAAGCGAGCGTCCGTGAGGCATCTCGCGGGTGTAATACATCCAGCCATCAATCTGCTGCGCTTCATAGAGTGGTGCGATGCGAGGATGTGTGATCGAGGCCTTCACGCGACTGCGTTCGAGGAATCCCTCCACCGCGGCGGCGTCATTGAGCAGTTCCGGCTTGAGAAGCACCAGGGCCACCTCGCGCTTCACCGACTGCTGCAACGCGAGATAAGTCTCGGAATCTTTCTCAGTATAGAGGCACTCCTTGATAACATAATTTCCGAGGATTTTTCCGGGCATCAATATGGGTGACGCGTCCTTCGCATCCAACCCTTCGTCTGCCGTCACTGCAGAGGCTGACTCAGAATCAGATTTTACCGGGGAACCGCTCGCATTGGCGACCGCTCCGATCAGCACCCCATCCTCGAGTGGTTCACTGAGAACCGAACTGTCCTCAAAGTGGGCGCTCAATTCCGACAGATCATTGCGACTCGTGATCACGGTGTGAAGATCGGGAAATCTCCCGCGCACCCCATCGCGAAGATCGAAGCCTGTGAAATCACCACCGAGCACGCCCTCTGTGACCAGCACATCGAGCGACTCCAATTGCTCAGCCACGTTCACTGCATCTTCCGCACTTTCAACCGAGTGCACTGTATGGCCTGAATGCACCAGCATACTGGCACGTTTCAACCTCACCCCCGGATCTGGATCCACATACAAGACAACCATGTGAGCGACAGTCAGATTTTTGGGAACAGAGCACTGTCCGCACCAGCGGGCCCCAAGCCTGGCGGATTGTAGTCCATCAGCGCCTTCGGCACCGCCTGCACATCCATGAGACGATCCTGATAGTAGATTTTCACGACATATCCGTAGTAGCTCCGTTTCCCGAATTCGCGCAACTCCTCGGGCTTGAGTTCCGGCATATTGTAGCTGAAGTCCACCAGTTCCTCGCCCTCCCTCCAGTCCACCGGAGCGGAAACCCAGCTTGGAACCGGTGGGTCAGCGCGCGTGGACTCAATCCGGTCCGTGCCCACTTTGTCATAAAAGTAAACGTGAATTTCCATCTGCGCCGGATCGATCTCCGCACCCTGCGTGGCGATGATCGGCACCCGCAGCGCCAACCGCTGTCCCTTAGTCACCGTCTTGTCCGGTATGATCTGGCAGGCACCCAACGTCACCGCGTTGCGCTCCGGCGTCTTAGGCATCGCTTCGCGACCTTGGAGTTTTGCCTTTGCCAATACGTAATACCCGCCTCCACCCGATTCTCCCATCATGATAACACTGCGCCACATGGCTTCTGATTTTTCCGCCAGACCCATCGCCTCATAAGTCAACGCCATCTCGCTGAGAATCTCGGGGTGATTCGGTTCGCGCAGATCCGCTGCGCGCAAAGTTTCCAGCGTCAATGGCATGTCGCCCTGCTTGCGCACTTCACGTGCGGCTTCGACCATTTCACGCACCTGAACATTGGTAATCTTGCGATTTGTCGACAACGTCGGTTGAGAGCCTCCCGCCGACAGGCTTGCTGATGTCAAACCTGAAACTGGTCCGGGTTCCGGTAATGAAACTGCTGGCGTAGGGTTTACACTCTGGGCGCCGATTTTAACGGAGGTTGTGACCGGAGCAAATTGCCCGATCTCGGGTGGCATAGCAGCGCCGCCACCCGAAAAAGCACCCCGCCAGCCCGCCCAGCCCAACGCAGCCACGCAAAGCCCCGCCAGCAGACAAAGCGTTAGTTGAGCGACATAATGCGCCCGCTCGGATCCGGGAACAAGGATGGAATGGGTCTTGGCCATGAAATTTCGGAATACTTAGTCTATGAGACTGCTCCCACTGTGTCAATAAGCCACAAGGTCTTGAAAGAAATGATCCACAGCTTCGTCATTATCAGATCGTTGCAACGGCGGTCATTTCACGACTCACTGCCGCAAAGGCCTCCGCCAACGCCCGCCAATCAGCCTTCGCGGTGTCCCAGCCGCCACTGACGCGGATGACGCGGCGCATCTCGTCGGCACTGGCACCGTGCGCGGCCAGCACCACCGAGGAGCCATCGTGCCCCGCGCTGCAAGCGGAGCCGGTCGAGACCGCGAACCCCCGCTGGCTCAGCCGGGCGAGCCATTTGCGGTTGTCGCCATGAGGGAGCACAAACATCGAGGTGTTCCACAAACGCTCAGCGCCCTCGCTGATAATGCGCAGTTCCGGAAACGCCGCGCGCATGTTCTTCTCAAAATCCTCGCGCATCGATGATTGATCAATCGCCACCGCAGCCAGCCGGGGAGTCAGTTCTTCCAGCGCCACGACCATGGCCTCGATGCCCGGATAATTTTCCGTGCCCGCCCGCCGCCCCTCCTCCTGCGGACCGCCGCGCAAAAACGACATCGCCTCGCCCTCGGTGCGCATCATTAGAAACCCGACGCCCTTTGGCCCGCCGAACTTGTGAGCGCAGCCCGTCACATAATCGCAAGCGCCCAGTTCATTCGCCGGCAGTTTTCCGATCCACTGCGCCGCGTCCGTGTGAAATGGCACACCGCGTTCGCGGCACTTGTCCTCGACTTCACGCCACGGCTGCAACAGCCCACACTCGTTGTTCGCCGCCATCACCGTGACGAGACCCACATTACCGCACGACAGTTGCGCTGTAAAATCATCGAGATCCAGTTCACCCCGAGGCGTGGTCTTGACCAGCGTCACCCGATCTTCAAACTGCCGCTGCAAAAATTCGCGGACACTCGGATGCTCGATGCTGGACGACAGCACGCGCTTTTGTTTGTCCAATGTGTCACTAAGTCTGGCGAGCAACGCATTATTTGATTCCGTCGCGCCACTGGTAAACACGATGCGCTCCTGTTCGCAGCCCAGCAGTTCACCCAGCCGCTCGCGCGCCTCTTCGAGTTTCCGTTTCGCCATCGCCGCCTCGCGGTAGAGCGATGAGGGATTATGCCAGTGCCTTTCTGAAGCGCGCAGCCAGGCATCGCGCGCAACATCGCTCAGCGGCGTAGTGGCGTTGAAATCAAAGTAACCGTTCATCATGATCAGTAGCAGCCCCCGCGAGAAGGCTCAAATTGTTCTCTGCATACAACACGCCGAATAGCCAATTTAGTGCCTCCTCACGTCGTCAACTACCTTCATCTAAATCTTCGTA
>JANNQW010000355.1:0-2638 GCA_031400955.1 Verrucomicrobiota bacterium | reverse complement strand
CGGAGCGTGAACATCAGTCCCACGAACGTGGTGACTAAGCCCACGACTAACACCGATGCCAACTTCACGCTTTCGCTGACATCCTCGACCGGGGTGTTAACAGGGGCGGTTACGCACACGGATGGCACCAAGCTCACATTCCAAGGGGTGATCATTCAGAAAGGCACGCAACGCGGAGCCTATGGTTACTTCCTGACCAAGCAGCCCGCCGTGATCGATTACACGGGTGAGAGCGGGGGAGTGAGCCTCATGGCGCAGCCATAAAAAAGTTTAAATGCTAGGACTGACCCGAATGGCGCTTACTTTGACAAGCCTTTGATCAACGGTCCCAATCACGATCGCCCACCCGTTGGCTCGATATACGAAATGAGGTGGCAATTCCGCGAGTTCACGCGCCTTGAGATCAACGGCAAGTGGTATCGCGTCAGTGACTGGTTCCTGTGGCGTCTTCACATGAAAGCAAAGAAGAATCCAAGCATCACCATCGATGACGACAACGACCCGACCACCCCCAACATCGGGCCATCTGCTGGCTTTGAGGACAACGGTAGTGTCACAGATGAAACCAACGACGACTGGTAGCCATGAAAAAAATCCCTCTTGCTCTGTTGTGCGGACTCGCGCTTTTCGTTCCGCCACTTGCCAACGCTGACCTGGCTTCGTCCATCATCTCCGCCATCCCCCCGGGAAAGCGGTCTTTCGCAGAAGTTGATAAGCTGACTTTGTTGCTGCGAGAAATTGATGCATATAGACAAGCCGGAACCAAACCTGACGATAAGGTGCTAGCTCGTCTCGACAGCACAATTGCCACTGCACACCAAAAAGGCGTTCCACTGGCGTTGATGCTTTTCACTCAATCACCAGATGACGAGATGCTGAGATTGAGGCTCGCCACTGAAATCGTTAAACCAGACACAATCAACGCTTTCGGATTGGAGGCGTTCGATCTTCTTGTTGATGGCGTGTTGGCAGCTAGGGACGCGCCGCTCAGTATCTTCGCCGGGAAACGCAAACAGCAAGATCTCGACTACCTTGTGCGCTTGGCGGCTATGAAATCGATTGTTCAGATGGTGAATCCATCACAGGCGGAGAACGTAACATTCGGCGATGCGGGCGCGGCAAAGTTGCTGGAAATGCTGGTAAGCAGTCTTAACCGGACTGAATTGACTCAGGCTCAACGTGAACAGATTAAGCGGGCAGTTGATCGAGTGAAAACATTCCAGGCGAAGCCTCCGCCTTATCTCTCGCCTCGTTGGCGTGAGGCGGCGGCCCAATTGCAGAATGCCGCCAGCAAGTGGGGCAAGGCAGCTGAGCGGCCAGCCTCACAGTCGAGCACGAGTTCGTTGCCGCCAGAGCCGAATCCAAAAGCGAAGCCAGCACCATGACGAAGGCACGCGAAGCAAAGTTGACAGTGCCAACATCGAGCGTATGAAAGGTGAGTATGAAAGGTGAAAGGTGTCAGTCAATGATTTCGGACTACTTCCCAGGATGAGGCAGGGACGAGCTAGGTGCGAGCGACTTGCAGGCAACGTTCATAGACCCCAACATTCCCCTCCATTAAGGTCTTTCACGATTCGCGCCCATTTTTCGCCGTTGCCTACACCCTCCACAGACAGCTGCGCCAGCGGCCAACCGCCCCAGCCTCCTTCGTGTCATGCTTCGTGCTCATCCTTCTGCTTAAAGGTGCGTGAAGCCGACGCACATGATTGCGTTTAAAAAGTCATCCCGGTCAGGTTTAGGGCGCGCTCAACAATCTGATCTACCGGCCACAGCCTGCCTGAGCCTTCATAACCACAGGCCAACATGCCCTTATCCGGGCCGATGAACTGAGCGCCGCGTGATTTGAGAATCGCCACATTTTCCTGCACGGCAGGATGTTCCCACATCTTCCCGTTCATCGCCGGAGCGATCAACAGCGGTGCGCGCGTGGCCAGCGCGATGGCCGTCAGGGCGTCACCGGCGAATCCCTGCGCGAGCGCGGCCAGCACATTGGCCGTCGCCGGAGCGATCAATAGCAGCGCCGCGCTGTCCGCCAGTTGAATATGCGTGGGACGCCAGCTTTCCTTTTCATCAAACAAATCGGCGACGACGGGTTCCTTCGATAGCGTTTGCAAGGTGAGCGGAGCGATAAAATGCTGCGCATCCCTGGTCATGATACATGTGACCTTGCAACCAGCCTTCACAAGCTGGCTGGCAATGTCTGCCGATTTATAGGCGGCGATGGAGCCGGTGATGCCAAGGAGGACGTGTTTCATTCGCTTGCCGGAGACTGTAGCGGCAGGCTTGTGTTTGTGCAAATCCGCTGGAAATGCGGTGCGTGTAGCGGATATAGAGACCGCTCTATGATCCCATCCTCAGCCCGTCACCGATTCCTCTTCGCCATTGCGTGGATTCTCTTGGCGCTCCCTCGTTCTGGCAGCGGTGCAGAAGGATTCGAACTCACCGCCGCCCAGCGCGAACGGCTGCAAAAATACCTGCCAAAGTCCTTGGCCAAACTTAATAAAAGGGAGCCGGTTCTTGCCCTGGTCGTGGGTGACAATGTGACGGACATGTCCGTTCTCACAGACGACAATTCTGACGCGCTCAAAAGTTATCCGGGTGTCTTCCTGAGCCAGCTCGCGGACCAGTTCTACTACAC
>JANNQW010000354.1:0-8400 GCA_031400955.1 Verrucomicrobiota bacterium | reverse complement strand
GTGGATCAGACGAAGTTCGCTCAGCTTGCCAACAACGAGTGGGTGGCCACGCCCTCGTTGATGGGTCTGGCTTACGCGCTGGCATTGTGCAGCACCTCGGACGCATTTATTGCCGCGCCGATGGCGGCGTTCTCGCTCAAGGCTAAGCTCGCCTTCCTCGTCTTTGGGCCGATGTTTGACGTGAAACTCACCTTCATGTATCTCTCCGTGTTCCGCCGCAAGTTTGTGCTGTTGCTGGGAATTAGTCTTTTCGTATTGATCGGCTTGCTCAGCGGCCCCTGGTGGAACATGCTGTCGGCGTTGCTGCCTCTGAAATAATTTCGAACCTTTGCCATGAAAACTTCGCGCATCGGCATCCATCTTCTCAGTGTCTTGCTCCTTCTGCTCTGGGGCGGGGTCATGCTTTACTTCTATGCCAGCGGGCGTCTGGTCGATGGCGAATACCTGGCTCGCGACGGCTGGTTCCGTCCGATGGTGATGATCTCCGGCATCGGTCTTTGTGTGCTGGGCTTGTTCAATCTCGCCACGATGGGCGCGAAAGAGGCTGACTGCTGCGAGCATGACCACGGACTCGATCACGATCACTCGCATGGTCATGGTCATGGGGATTGCTGCGATCATGATCACAGCCATGAGCACATTCACGAGCATCATCACAAGAAAGGCGGGCACGATCACGAGTCGGGCCATGAACACGCACACGGCATTCTTGAGGAGAGCGGTTCCATCGGTCGCTTGGTCGCGATCTTCATTCTCGCTGTTCCGGTGAGCTACGCCGCAGTGAGGTCGCCCGACCGGTTCAGTGCCAACACTGCGGTGAACAAGGGAGTTTACGCGCAGAATTATACGGACACTTCGGGGGCCAGGCAGTATTCCCGTGTGAAGAGTGACGATATAAATTCTTCCGCGGTCCCGGCCCGAGTTCCAGCAAAGGTCGCTGATAGCGCGCCTGCGACTGCCACGGCCGCAATCTCTGCCCCAGCTGCCGCTGAGCAGCCAAAAAGCCTCGGCGCTTTTACGCTGGCCGATTTAAAAGCTCAGGTGCCACAAAACAAAGAGGGCCATTTCCTGCTCGAAGTAGCTGAAATCTATTACACCGCAAACGACAAGGAGGTGCAGGGTGTTCTCGCCGGTCAGATGGTCGAGGTCACCGCGCAGGTGCTGCCGGAAAAGCTCAACAATGCCGAAGGCAGACGCCTGCGCATTTTTCGATTGCTGATGCAGTGCTGTGCGGCTGACGCCCGGCCTTTCTCCATCCCGGTGGAGTTTGAGAATAAAGCCCCCGAGTTCAAGGACATGACCTGGGTGAAAGTGAAGGGCAGGATGACTTATAAATCCGAAGGCGGGCAAACCGTTCCGGTGCTGCTGGTGACGGCCATGACGGAAAGCGCTGAGCCTGATAACAAGATGATTTACTGATCAGAGGCGCTTCAGTGCATTTTCCATGCGTTTTTTCAGCGCATTCGCCTTCTTGGTCTCTCCGATGGATTCGAGCACGGAAATGTAATTCGCCATGGTCTGTTCGTAGCTTGCAGCGGTGTTTGGGAGGTTTTGCTCAATGATGCGCAGGCCATTTTCATAATTTTCCCGTGTGCCCGCATCATCTCCCAGCGCATAACAAGCGCTTGCGAGGTTGCACCAGCTCTCACCCGCCTCGAAGTGATTCGGCCCGAAAACGTTTTGTCGGATTTCGAGAGCCTCAGCGTGCATGTCCTTGGCTTGGTCGGGATGGCCGGCGGTGTAGTAGAGGCTGCCGAGACTGCTATAGACTGTGGCCACGCGTTCGTGGTTCCGGCCGCAAAGGTTTTCCAGTGTCTCCAGAGCGATGAGGTAATGTTGCTCAGCCAGCGGACGGCGACCCAGGCTCTTGTAGATCATCGCGAGGTTGTTGTGCAACTCCACAGCCTCTTCGGATTGAGGCGGGTTCATGTTTTCGTAGAGGGTGATCGCCCGCTCATATAGCGGCACGGCCTGGCTTTCGCGATTGTTGAAATCGTAGAGCGTGCCCAGCGCTCTGCTCAACTTGGCTAGTTGCGCCTCGGGCTGGCGGGAGCCTTCCGCGATCTGAATCGCCTCGAGATAATGTGACTCAGCTTTTTCAAAGTCACCCGTCGCGCTGTAGAGGGCGGCGAGTGATTCGAGCGCGTGGATCAATCGTTGCCTGCTGGCGGGAATATCATTGATCGTGAGTCGAGCCTCGCGCAGGGCGGCGACCGCGCTGTCCAGTGCGGTGCTGCTGGCTGAAGGATTGGAGTCCAGAGGCATGTTGCTTGTGACGGAGGTTGGGATTTTGGTATTCAAGCAATCTAAGACTGGGCCCGCTTCAAGTGAAATCACTCTCT
Organism: Verrucomicrobiota bacterium; assembly: GCA_031400955.1. GTDB lineage: Bacteria > Verrucomicrobiota > Verrucomicrobiia > Verrucomicrobiales > Verrucomicrobiaceae > VFKE01. The sequence continues at coordinate 6,058 of JANNQW010000354.1, read as the reverse complement.
TTTGGCGCTCTCCTGCGCTCATGACTTGATCTGTTTCAATAACTCCTCTCGCTGCGGTGGCAGCGGCCGGTGAAAATAATCATGCAGCAGCGCAGCACCGCCGGTCATGGTAATGCCGAGCCCGAGCTCCCCGCACAATCGGTTCTCAAACCGGACGATCAGTTTTTCTGATGGCTCGTGCGCATCAAGATGATCCAGCGCCAGACGCAAAAGTTCATGCACCCCGCCGAGCGGCGTCTCGCGCTCCGCCACCATTTCAATTAGTTTGCTGAAATAGGAAGCTGCTAGAACGCGCGCGTAACTGTCGCGCAAGTGCGGACGGAGCATGGTGAGATGCACCTCCTTGAGTGTGTGCAAATCCGATTTGCCTGATTTGATAAAGACTACTTCGCAGGTGACGAAGAGATCGAGCCGCCCGGCGAATGACGACTTGGGGCGCAGTGCGCCTTTGGCGACCGTTTTGAAAAGGCCGCAGTCAGCCGAGCACCAGTGCACGATCAGGCTGGTCTCCGTCAGTCGCGTGCGGTTGATGAGGATGGCGGTTGTGCGGTCCATGAAATGCAAGATTTAAGCAATGGTAGTCGGGTCTTGAATCTTCTCATCTTGCATCTTGAATCTCTCCGCTTCCGGTCTATTGAAAAGGCATGGATCAATTAAAAACCGTCACCACCGACATGCGAGCATTCGACTCTGAGAGCCTGAAGGCCCGTCTCGGCGCATTGCGGAGGTATCTTTGACCTGCCGACACTAAAATCCGATCTGGCGGGGCTTGAGGAAAAAATGGGCGCGGAAGGATTCTGGGACAGCCAGGAATCCGCCAAGAAAGTCATCGACCGGGCGAATCAGATCAAGAATAAGCTGGAGCCTTTGGCTGCCCTGGAGAAAAAGCTTGAGAATTTTTATGTTCTGGGGGAAATCGCCGAGCACGACAATGACGCTGGCACGTGGATTGAAGTCGAAAATGAATACGCGGCCTTCGACAAAGCACTTGGTGATTTTGAACTCGCCGTCATGCTTAACGGTGAATTCGATCGCAACGGCGCGTATGTCACCATTCACTGTGGCGCGGGCGGCACTGAATCTTGTGACTGGGCGGACATGCTTCTGCGCATGTTCACCCGCTGGTGCGAGCGCAATGGATACAAGACCGAGATGGAAGATTTCGCCTCCGGTGAAGAAACTGGCGTTCGCAACGCCACCTTTCAAGTCACAGGCGACTATGCCTACGGTAAGCTAAACTGCGAGCGCGGCATCCATCGACTGGTGCGCATCTCACCCTTCGACGCGGCGAAGAAGCGCCACACCAGTTTCGCCAGCGTGGACGTGACGCCCATGATTGAGGAAGATAGCGGCATTGAACTGAACGAGGCGGACATCAAATTTGAAACCTACCGCTCCGGCGGAAAGGGTGGTCAGAATGTGAACAAAGTCGAGACCGCGGTCCGCCTCATCCACGTGCCCACCGGTGTCATTGTAAATTGTCAGGCTGAGCGCAGCCAGGGCAAGAATCGCAGCAAAGCCATGTCGATGCTCAGGGCCAAACTTTACCAGCTTGAAGAGGACAAAAAGAAGTCCGAGATGGAGCGGCAATACGGCGAAAAAGGCGACGTCGCCTGGGGTAATCAGATTCGCAGTTATGTTTTCCAGCCTTATCAGATGGTGAAAGATCATCGCACCGGTGAAAAAACGGGCAATGTCTCCGCAGTCATGGACGGCGATCTTAATGCCTTCATCGAGGCCAAGCTCCGCGGCAAAAAAGCAGGCGAGGCTGACGTGGACGAGGTGTAGTCCATCTTGCGATGTGTCGCGGCGTGTTTAACGTGCGCCATGCAGGTGGATGTCATTACTTTGTTTCCGGAAGTCGTCACTGTCCCTCTCGGGGCCAGCATGATCGGTCGCGCCCAGGAGCGGGGACTACTGACGCTACGGGTGCATAACTTGCGCGAACAAGGAATCGGCAAACACCGTCAGGTGGACGATCAGCCCTTTGGCGGCGGGCCGGGCATGGTGCTGAAGCCAGACCCTATTTTCGCGGTTCTGGACCCATTGCGGACCGACCGGTCGCGGGTGCTACTGATGACGCCGCAGGGTCGGGCCTTTCACCAGCGGGATGCGGAGCGACTCAGTCGCGAGGAGCATCTGATATTTCTCTGTGGTCATTACGAGGGCGTGGACCAGCGCATTGTGGACAGTTGTGTTGATGAGGAATTGAGCATCGGCGATTATGTCCTCACGAACGGTGCGATCGCCGCCGCGGTGGTGATTGATGCCATCACCCGGTTGCTGCCGGGCGTGCTGGGAGATGACGAATCCGCCATTCAGGAATCTTTTGGCGCGTCCGGCTTGCTGGATCATCCGCACTACACCCGGCCTGCGGAATGGCGCGATATGAAAGTGCCGGAAATTCTGTTGAGTGGCGATCATGCGAAGATCGTTGCCTGGCGGGCGGAGCAGGCGCTTGAGCGCACGCGACGGAACCGTCCGGACCTGCTTTAAGGGCGGACGTGAAGGGGCGTTGGACAAGAGCCCGGTCAGCGTCTATACTGGTCACTCTTATATTGCATATCATGCGTATCATCCTTTTGATCCTAGTCGGGCTGTTATTTTCTAGTCCAAACATCGTCACCGCCCAGCAGGCGGTTGGTGACGCGGGCGAACAATACTTCAAGGGTTATCTTGCTTTTAACGAAGCGGATCGTCTCGAGAAGTCCGGTGATGCTCCGGGTGCCATTCAGAAATTGCAGGAAGCGCAACAGACTATCACTACCGTGGCACGTGGTTTTCCATCATGGCAGCCGGAAGTCGTCAGCTACCGTCTCAAAATGATCGAGCTAGCACTGCAGCGGCTCGCTGGCAAGGGCGCTCCAAGCACGCCTGTGAATGTCGCGGTCGTTCCCTCCACCGTCGGATCCGCCGTCGCTCCATTGAACGGGGTGACGAATCCCGGTGATATCATCAATCAGCAGTTTCAAGCGATGCAGAGGCAGAATGCTGACTTACAAAAGCAGATCAACGATCTCCTCACCCAGCGCAAAATCTACGAGGACGGCTACACGAACTCCATCCGCGAGAAACAAAAGGTCGAGCAAGACCGAGATCTCCTTGCCATGCAAAAGGCCGACCTTGATGCGCGCATCGAGAAGCTCTCCAAAGACACTTCAGGCTCCATGGCGGAACTCACGAAGCTCCGCAACGAGGCCAAGATGGTCAATGAGATGGTCTCGCTCCGCGATCAGCAACTTTCCGAGAAAAATAAGACTATTGCCGCGCTCCAGAGTCAGAATAAGACGATCCAGTCGCGTCAGAAGGATCTTGAGGCCGAACTTGAGGGATTGAAGCGCGACACCAGCAAGCCGGAGGAGGTTAAAAATATCCTTGCCGAGAACACCCGTCTGAAGCTGGAGTTGAACACCGCGCGCGAGCAAGTGGACGCCCTGAAATCCATGGGTGAGAAAAAGGACGAAGAAATTTCCGCCTTGAAGAATCAGGTCGCGGGCATTCAGGGTGATCTTGTAAAGCTTCGCCAGGAAAACACCGCCTACCAGACGCAAGTCGCCGACCTCACGCTTAAACTGAAGGAGGTAAACGCCAGGATGGAGAAGACACCCGCCGGCAAGTCTGTCGTGAACGCCAAGTTGCAGGAAGAAAACCGGATGCTGCACGACATCATCATGCGTGAGCTTCGCCATCAGGAACGTCAGCGCCAGGCCAAGGAGCTCGTCATTGCCGAGATGAAGAAGATGGAGAACGCGTCGCAGACCTTGATGGACAACCTCGAAGAGATGACCAGTGCCCGCATCAAGATCGCCGCGGATGAGGAGAATCTGTTCACGGCGCCGGAGTTGAAGCAACTGGTCGCCACCATGGGTGTGCGTGCCACGATCATGGCGGAAAACGACGTCGATAAGAACGGCAAGACGAAGACTGATGCCAATTCATCTAAGGATAAGGCAACAAAGCCCGATCAGAAGATTCTGCGTGATGCCGTGAATGCCGCCGATAAGGGCGACTTTAAAACAGCAGAGCAGCTTTATCAGGATGCCCTGCGCGCGAATCCGAAGAGCACCACGGCGCTCATCAGCCTGGCTGTGATCAAGCAGCAGCAGAAAAAGTATGATGATGCCAGAGTGCTCCTGCAAAAGTGCATCGCCATCGAGCCGGATAACGATCAGGCGAACTACCGGCTCGGCGTCGGCTACTTCCAGAAGGGGATGATGGAGGAGGCGCTGACCAGTTTTGATAAAAGCGTGGCCAAGAACAATGACAACGCCCGTGCCCATCACTACATGGGCATCATCTCTGGACGGCTGGGCAACCGCCACCGCGCGGAGTCCGAGTTCAAGCAGTCCCTGGCCATCGACCCCAAATACGGCGATGCTTATTTCAATCTCGCTGTCCTCTACGCTACATCCTCGCCGCCCGACTGGGATCTCGCCCGAAAGCATTATCAAAATGCCCTCGATCACGGCGTGAAATCCGATGCCGCTATGGAAAAGCTCCTGAAAAAATCCGAGACAGCTGCTCCGGCTGCCCCGGCGGACGCCAAGAAGGAGAAGTCCAGCACGGCTGCGCGGTAGTTTGCGCAAGGTGGTCCGCACAGTCCCCAGTGCGGTTCCCGGGTTGTAATCCAGCCGCACAGAGGACAGTGCGGACCACGCAAAATGATTTGACCCGCTGCGTCCTGAGCGGTTACTTCGCGGCCCTTTCCCAACCTATTTTATCGCATGCTCAAATTTTTTCGCCGGCACAACAAGACCTTCTTCTTCGTCGTCACTGCAGTTGTGATCATCAGCTTCACCTTCTGGGGGGGGAGCACGAATACCGGCAACAGTCCCGATGAAGTCACCGCCGCTGACACGGCATTCACGCTGCACGGACAGGAGCATGACTACGCGGAATACAATCGGCTGACCAAGTATTTCCAGGTTTCCCAAAGTCTCAGGCTTTCATTGTTCGGCGGGCGCACGGGATTCGCGGATTCGCTGGTGGATTTCGCTCCGCGCTTCAGGGCGCCGGAGGAAGTGCCGCGTGATTTTGTTTTCAACCTGACGCTGCTGCGGCATGAACTGAAAAAGAACGGCATTCACGCCTCGGACGCGGAGGTGAGGGAGCAGTTCCGCGGTCTGCCCATTTTTCAGACGAACGGTGAACTTGACCGAGCGAAGCTCGAGGGCTTTGAGAATTCCATCGGCATGTTCGGCATGAGAGTGAGCGATGTCTATGACCTGATCCGCGACTGGCTGGGTCTGCAAAAGCTGATCCAGGTCGTGACTGGAAACGCCGTTCCGTCACCCTACATGGCCAAACAATACTACTCCGCCACCTGCCAGACGATCCAGGCGGCGACGATCCCGTTCACACTCGAAAGCTTCAAGAAGAATGCGCAGGTCTCCGATGATGAGATCAAGAAATACTTCGAGCAGAACAGCAACAAGTATAAAACGCAGGAAATGCGGGCGGTCAGCTTGGTTTTGTTCGAGACACCAAAAGATCTAGACAAGCTTCCGGTAGAGGAACGGATCAAGAAAAACGGTGAGTTCAGCAGAGCGGTGGAAGATTTCTCCAACGAAGGTTTCGCGGGCGGCAAGCTGGAAGATCTGGCGAAGAAGCATGGCAAAGAAATCAAGAGCCTGCCCGCATTTACCCGCACGGAGCTGCCGGAGGAATTGAAGAAGGAGCAGGAACTCGTTTTTGAAATCTTCCGCAATGACCCGAAAACTCGCCTAGTGAGCGAGCCGGTGCAGTCAGAAAGGGGCTACTATTTCTTCACCGTCACCGAAGTGCAGGAGGCAAAGCCGCAGGAACTTGAGGAAGCGCAGCCCAAGATCAAAGAAGTCCTCATCGGGCAGAAAGCACAGGAGGCCATGATGAAGGCCGCGAATGATGCGCGGAAAAGTCTGGCGGACGCCATTCAGACGGGAAAGAAATTTGAAGACGCCGCCAAGGAAGCGAAATTGGAACCGCAAATCCTGCCAGAGTTCTCACCGAGCGAGCCGCTCAAGGACTTGGGGGAAGAGGGCTATAAGATCACCGCCGAAGCGCAGCAGACTCCTGCCGG
>JANNQW010000353.1:0-2950 GCA_031400955.1 Verrucomicrobiota bacterium | reverse complement strand
ATGAGCCGCCTGAGGACAGGCGGACTACTTTGAGTGGCGGCGATTTTGTTGACAATGAAGGTCAACCGCTCCTAGACTCCGAGAACATAGGAGGACTGATGAGCATGCAAGGCTATGACGAAGATCAACCGCAGCGGGGCGCGCCTACGCTGCACACGGAGAAAATTGTTGGCGAGCGGAAGATATTTTTCCTCGATCTGAAAGAGAACGACCGCGGGCGATTCATCAAGATCACCGAGGATGTGCGGGGCCGGCGCGATACGATCATGCTGCCGATGGAGCACGCCGCCGAGTTCGTCGAGGCGCTGCAGAACATCCTGCAGGTGGATGGGGAGCTAGGCATATAGGAGGCGCGCTTGTCGCAATCATCCTATGGCGAAGAAAAAAAGATAGCGTTTCGAAATCGAAACCACACCGGGTGGTGGCTATTTTGCGAAGTCGAGCAATGGGTGTCCAATAAACAAAGAAAGTTAACACCTGTCAGTCGCTGTCTCGTTTGGGAAAACATGCGTCTGCTGCGAGCGACCAGTCGCGAAGTTGCTTATCGGAAAGCGCTGCGATTCGGTAGTAAATTCCGTCCACAAAAGACTTATGGTGGCGAATGGCGATTCGCAGGAATCTCCATGCTTTTGCCGCTATTTGATCCCATTGAAGACGGATCGGAAATCCTTTGGAAAGATCACGGTTCGATGACTGTGGCTAAGATTAAGCGGCTCGTTAAATCAAAAAAGCAGCTCTCAGTATTCGACGATTCCGAGCCGACGAAGTGCTGATGTCCGTATAAGTTCTTCGACTACGGCTCCCGGGCCGCCGTGGTGATGCCGCGTTTGCTCGAGGCGATGAAATCAATCAAGTGCCGCACGTTCTCGTCCGGTGAACCTGCGCGCAGGGTCTCCAGCGCCTGGGCGATGTTCAATTGGCTGCGGTAGAGAGTTTTGAACGCCGCGCGCAATGCTTTGATTTGATCCTCGCCGTGACCGTGACGTTGCAGACCGATTTGATTGATGCCCCGCGCACGCGCGGGGTTGCCGTCGGCGATGGTGAAGGGGGCCACGTCCTGCACAATTTTCGAGCAACCGCCGGTGATCGCGAATTTGCCAAGGCGGCAGAACTGGTGCACGGCGGTGAGTCCGCCGAGAATGACGTGGTCTTCCACGATGACATGGCCGGCCAGCGTGCCGTTATTGGAGAAGATGCAATGGTTTCTGACTATGCAGTCGTGCGCGATGTGCGCGTAAGTAAGAAAGTGGTTGTGGCTGCCGATGATCGTCTTGGTGCCCGGCAACGTGCCGCGGTTCACGGTGACGAACTCGCGGAAGTTGTTGTTGTCGCCGATCTCGAGATAAGTCGGTTCGCCGGCGTATTTCAAATCCTGCGATTGCTGACCGATGCTGCTGTAGGCGTGGAAGCGGTTGTTCTTTCCGATCTTCGACGGACCCAGGATGGTGACGTGATGCTGGAGCCATGAGCCGTTGCCGATTTCCACGTTGTCACCGATGATGCAATACGGGCCGATGATGACGTTCGCGCCGATCTGCGCGCCGGGGTCGATGATGGCGGTGGGATGGATTTGCAAAGCCATTGCCGGATGAATCAGCGGTCGACCAAACTGAACATCAAATCGGCTTCGCTCACGACCGTGCCGTTGACGATGCAGCGGCCGCGGGCCTGGCCAATGTTGCGTTTGATCTTGAGAATTTCGGTTTCGATGATGAGCGTGTCACCGGGCAGCACGGGCTTGCGCCATTTCACTTTGTCGGCGCTGAGGAAGTAGCCAATCTTGCCCTGGTTCTCCGGTGCGCGCAGAAGCAAGATGGAGGCGACCTGAGCCATGGCTTCGAGTTGAAGCACGCCGGGCATGATGGGATGGCCGGGGAAGTGGCCCTGGAAGAAGGGCTCGTTGATGGTGACGTTTTTCACACCGGTGCATTTCGTCTCGCCATCGAAACCGATGATGCGATCCACCAGCAGGAAGGGGTAGCGGTGGGGCAGGATGCTCATCACCTCGTTGATGTCGAGCACGGCTTCGCCGCTGGGGATGTTAATTGCGGGCGGCACCATGGCCCGCATTTCGTTGTAGCTTTTCTGCAGCTCGCGGGCGAGCTCGGTGTTCGGCCCGTGGCCGGGACGCACGGCGATGACATGGCCCATGATGCGGCGACCGAACAGCGCGAGGTCGCCGATGATGTCGAGGATTTTATGCCGGACGAATTCATCCGTGAAGCGCAGGGGATGCTTGCTCAGGGTGGTGTCGCCACGGATGACGATGGCGCTTTCCAGCGTGCCGCCTTTGATCAAACCCTTTTCCAAAAGCGGGGCGATGTCTTCGTAAAACACAAAGGTGCGTGACGGCGCGATCTCCTTTTCGTAGGTCGCGGGATTGATCTCGGTGGAGAAAAACTGCGTGGTGCGTCCCTGCGGTCCGACGTGGGTGCAGGAAATGCGAAATTTCTTGTCCGGCACGATGGTGAGCAGCGAGCCGTCGCGCGATTCCAGATGGAGCGGCTCGCGCACTTCAAACACGCGGCGCGATTCGGCTTGTTCCTGCAGGCCGGCCTTCTTGATCAGTTCCACGAAGGGCAGGGAACTGCCGTCGGCGATCGGCGGTTCGTTGGCGTCCATCTCGATGATGGCGTTGTCCACGCCCATGCCGCTGAGCGCGCTGAGGACGTGCTCGACGGTGTGGACGTTCACCCCGCCGTCGGCGATGGTGGTGGAGCGCTCGACTTTCTGCACTTTATCGACGCTGGCCGTGATGAAGGGCTTGTCCTCCAGATCGATGCGGCGGAATTTGATGCCATAATTCTCCGGCGCGGGCTGGAGCGTGAGTGTGACTTTTTCTCCTGTATGCAGGGAGGTTCCCTCCAGGGAGGCGGGCTTGGCTAACGTGTGCTGGCGCTCAGGCATGATAAAGACGCGAGACGTAGACCTGTGGGCGAGCGCGGTCAAG
>JANNQW010000352.1:0-14641 GCA_031400955.1 Verrucomicrobiota bacterium | reverse complement strand
TGACCGAACTCGCGTCGCGTGAACTCGTCGTAGTCGAACTCATCGTCCGGCAGGTCGATGCCATCATACGTGTCAGCGTCCTCCCGCCAACCGGAGTTGTGGTCTGCTCCGCATTCGCGGCAAGCCAGGGCGTTCGGATGAACGTCCGCACCGCACACGGGACACACCTTGGGCGCCCGGGGTTGTGATCGCCGTTTTTTGGCCATGATCCTGACCACACCAAACGACCCGCATCTTGTCAATAACACACATGGTTCTTGCGCGGGAAGGTATTCTGCTGAACCTCGATACCCAATATATATCGATGCCCACTTCTGATTCCCCTCTCGTTTTTATCTCGCGTTTGATTCGCGAACGCCGCTCAGTCAAACCCTTCGACATGGATGCTGCGCGCGAGGTGGACCGCGATCTGATCACGACCTTGCTGGAGAATGCGAACTGGGCGCCGACTCACGGGCTGACGGAACCGTGGCGTTTTCACATTTTCCAAGGGGATGCTCGAAGCTCACTGTCGGAGACGATGCAGAGGATATACCGCGAGACGACGCCGGTGGAAGAGTTCCGCGAGGAGAAGCTTAAGAAGATGTCGCAGAACCCGTTGCTGGCACCAGTCGTGATCGCGTGGTGCATGAAACGACACGCAGGAAAAATTCCAGAGCTTGAAGAAATAGAGGCCACAGCCTGTGCCGCGCAGAATTTTTTCCTCAGTGCCACAGCCGCCGGACTGGCCGCTTACTGGTCCACGCCGCCGCTGATTTACACACGGGACTTTGCCAGATCGCTTGGACTTGGGACGGAAGATCGCTGCCTGGGGTTATTCTACTTAGGATGGCCGAAAGACGAACTAAAGACCAACACAGGAACGAGGCATCCTGTGCTCGACAAGACTCGTTGGGTATCATGAGATGAGCGTGGTATACTCCTTCGTTGGTGCTGTAGTCTGGTCAGGTCTCGGCATCTGGCTGCTGACGATCTCATTACTGATCGCCGGCGTGATGCTTGGCGCTTTAGCCGGATTGTTCATTGGGCTGCCGCGTATGATTTTCGGGCCGCTGTCCGGCTGCTTTGTATTTGAAATGATTTTTACGAGAAAGCCGATTCAACCGGCTGCTAAATCGACACTGGGAACTGCAGTCGGCACAGGTGTGGGCTTGGTCTCACGTCGTGCCATCGGGCTCGCGATGGCGACTGTTTTTTTTGCTGGAGCTTTCTGGTAGTAAAGCCGCCATGCACGACCGACATCGCGTCGTGTCGTTGACCGCGGAACCACCATGATATAGGGAATCCCCGCTCACTGCGACTGCGCTGAGTTTAACAAAATCAGCCTCCAGCACAACTCTACTGAATGGTATTCAGCTCGAACATTTTCATCTTCTATTTCCTGCCGCTGGTGGTGACCATCTACCACCTGCTGCCGAAGCAGAATGTGGTGCGGCACTCGTTTCTCACGGTCTGCGGCTACATCTTTTATGGCTGGTGGAACCCTTGGTTCACCCTGCTCATGCTGGGAACCACCGCCGTGGACTACAACCTCGGCAAGATGATCGTCAACGCGGGCGACAATCAACGCCGGCGAAAACTCGGCGTCGTCCTCTCCGTGACCTCGAACCTCGCGGTGCTAGCCTTCTTCAAATACACCGCTTTCGCCATCGATTCCGCGCAGGGCATTTCCAACTGGGCATCCTGGGGCCAGATTCCGGTGCCGGTGTTCTTTCACAATATCGTGCTGCCAGTCGGCATCTCATTCTACATCTTCCAGAGCCTGAGTTATTGCATCGACATCTACCGCGGTCATGCGAAACCGGCTGATTCCTATCTCGACTTCGCCTGCTTCGTTTCGCTCTTCCCCCACCTCGTGGCGGGACCCATCGTGCGCTACGGTATCATCGCGGAGCAGATGCGCCACCGGGTGGACACGGTCGAAGGCTTCGCGCTCGGCCTGACACGCTTCGGGTTTGGCTTGTCCAAAAAAATCCTGCTGGCCGATCCCATGGGGGCCATCGCCGACGGCGCTTTCGGTGCGGGCGCTGGCTCGCTCACCACCATCACGGCATGGATCGGCGTCACGGCGTATGCGTTCCAGATCTACTTCGACTTCTCCGCCTACTCCGACATCGCCGTCGGACTGGCGCGCATGCTGGGCTTTTATTTTGTCGAGAACTTCGCCTCGCCATACAAGAGCGTGAGCATCACGGATTTCTGGCGGCGCTGGCACATCTCACTCTCCACCTTCCTGCGCGACTATCTCTACATCCCGCTGGGCGGAAACCGCAAGGGCAGCGCGCGCACCTATGTGAATCTGATGTTGACCATGCTCATCGGCGGCCTCTGGCACGGCGCGCAATGGACCTTCGTCATCTGGGGTGCGATCCACGGGGGCATGCTGGCCCTGGAACGATTGATGGGAAAAAACTCTCTCTACGCGCGCGCGCCGCACGGCCTGCGCGTCGCCTTCACCTTCTTCATCCTGCTCATCACCTGGGTTTTCTTTCGCGCGGAAAATTTCAGTGCCGCCCTGCGCTTTCTGGGCGTGATGTTCGGCGGCGGCGCTCTGCAGCCGACGGCATTGCTCCTGCAGAGCGAACTCACCAGCGGCTTCAACATGCTCCAGCTTTTCATTGGAGCCATCGTCGTCTGGTTTATGCCCAACACGCAAACCATCCTCCACCGCTTCACCTTGTGGAAGGCGCTGCTCGGCCTGATTCTGTTCATCGCCGCCATTGCGATGCTGTTCGCCCGCGGCCACAGCCCGTTCCTTTACTTTCAGTTCTAAAAAAGCATTTCATCCTTCATCCTTTCTTCAGATGTCCCAGATGCACAACCCCTACGCGGAAGAACGCTGCAAAGCGCAGTTTGCCATCAATCACCGCGCAGCCTGGGTGTTCGCCGTCGTCTTCATGGCCGTGCTGTGGATACCGCCGCTCTGGGAGCACATCGCCCAGGCCGCAAAGGGAAAGTGGAATGCGACTCCTGTCGCAAGATTGATGTCATGGCGCCCATCGCACGGACCGCTCATCGAACATCTCCACGCTGTTGAGAAAACACTCGATCATGCAGGCTACGCTGTCGCCCTGCGACAGACGGTGCAAGCTTGGCTGACTCACGATGCGCAACAGGGCAACAGTAAGATTTTCATCGGCTACAATGGCATGTTGTTCTACCAGCCTGATCTCAACGCGCTCACGGGCTACGGCCCGCTCAAGGAGGAGCCCTTCAGTGTGATGAAGGATCCTGATCTCGCGAAACTTCCACTGGCGAAAAATGTGATCATCAAGTTCGCCGCACAACTCAAGGAGCGGGGCATCTCATTGCTCCTTGTTCCCGTGCCGCTTAAGCCCATGATCTATCCGGAGCTGGTGACGGGTGACATCCAGTATGAATGGATGACGCATCCTGAAGCAGGTGCATTTTACACCTCTCTGAGATCGAACGGAATCGACGTGCTGGATCTCACGGCCAACTTCGCCAGACTGCGCGGACAGCGCCGACACGTTTTTGAACGCGCTCCCGATCCCAAAGACAAAACCGCTGTGACTCAGGCGCAAACCCAGGCCAGGGAACTAACAGAGGTATTCCTGAGGCAGGACACGCACTGGACCCCGGAAGCGATGCGATTCTCAGCCGAAAAAGTCGCCGCACATGTGAAGATGAATTTCCCTCAGGCCGTGCATCTGCGATTCAACATGATCAAGGCTGTGGATAGCGTGCAACGCGAAAGTATCGGCGATCTCGTAAAACTCCTCGATCTCGAAAATCCCGGACCAAGCTTTGCAAGCGAGCAGGTATTACTTCAGGTCATCGGCGAGAGCACTGAAGATCGGGACTCGCCTATTGTGCTGCTGGGCGACAGCTTTGTGAACGTGTTTGATGATCCATCACTGGGGTTTGAGAATCCCGCGAAGCCAGAAGATAATATCAGCGCCGGATTCGCCCAGACTCTGGCCCTGCGCTTGCAGCAACCGCTCGACGTCATCGCCATGAACGGCAAGGGATCCACTGGCGTTCGCAAAGCCCTCGCGGCACGCCCCGACGACGAAGTGCGTGCCAAGAAGCTCGTGATCTGGGTGATTGCCGCGCGCGATCTGTTGCTGTCGAGAAGCGCCGCACGCGCTGCTGGCATCGAATGGGCTGATGTCGCGTTCAATCCAAAACGTGGTGAAACTGCGACGGAACCAGTCATTTCCTCCGAGGCCAGGATTGTGATCGAGGCAAAACTCGTGGAGAAATCCAAGAACCAGGACCCGAATGGATCGCCCTATCGCGATGCGCTGCACACCGCGCTCTATGATGTAGAGAATGTTAAAGAGGGGACGCTCGACGCGAAACAAGTGCTCGGCGTGCAATGGACTTTCAAGAACAAGCAGATGCAGCCCACTGCGTCATCCATCCCAGGCCGTCGCTACCGGCTCACTCTAGTGCCTTGGGAATCGAAAAAGGAATTGCAGAGCATCAATCTCCAGGATGACAGCACCGCCTATGACGCCACGCGGTGGTTTGTCGAGAAGATGGATCTGGCACCCTAGCAGAAATTCATTCCTCAAAGCTCGCATTCATTTTTTCCACCATCAACTCACGCACGCACTGGACAGGATTACCGCTGCGCATCAGCATCTCCCCCACCAGCAGGGCATCGACACCCCCGGCGGCAAGACGACGAGCATCGTCCACCGACTTGATGCCGCTCTCGCTGACGAGAATAATGTCATCTGGAACCTCCTCAATTAGTGCCTCCGTGGCCGCAAGATCCACCGCGAACGACTTTAGATTGCGGTTATTGATCCCGATAATGCGCACATCGGTCTCAAGGGCACGGTCGAGCTCCCGGAGGTCATGCACTTCCATCAGCACATCGAGTTGCAAGCCGTGTGCAACAGCCAGCAGGTGCTCCAGGGTGGACTGGTCCAGCGCCGCAACGATGAGCAGGATGGCATCCGCTCCGGCCACGGCTGCCTCGAAAATCTGAGCCTCGTGAATGATGAAGTCCTTGCGCAGGACTGGTACACCGACTTCTGCGCGGATTGTAGTCAGATACTCGAGACTGCCTTGAAAATACTTTTCATCCGTGAGGACAGAGATGGCACTCGCTCCGCCCTTTTCATAAGCGCGGGCGATGGTGAGGTAATCGAAATCAGGCTGGATCACGCCTGCAGATGGCGAAGCTTTCTTAATTTCAGCAATGAGACCGAGCTTCGACATATCGGCCCGCAGGGCATCCGCCAGCGATCTGAAATCGTTCCGGGCGGCGGCGGCCATGCGCAGTTTTTCCGCACGCGGCAGCAGGCGCTGGAGTTCCGTGTGCTTGTGAGCAATAATTTCGTCGAGCTTGTTCATGAGGAGGACATTGACTCTAGCAAAGTTTTCGCCACTTTCGACTTGAAAGACGACGCATCTCCTTCAATGTCTCCGCACCTGTTTTTGCGGGTGTAGCTCAGTGGTAGAGCACTTCGTTGCCAACGAAGATGTCGCGCGTTCGAATCGCGTCACCCGCTCCATTTTCCCAATTGTGGAAATTGGAATGCTGGAAGAATTGCGCAGCAATGAAGAGCCCAATCTTTGCAGCCTGACCGCAAGCGTGATCATTGATCTTCCCGGAATCATTTCAACCCTCGAATCTTTCTGGAATTGCTGTGGTGGAGCATAGCGGGTTCGAACCGCTGACCTCCTGCATGCCATGCAGGCGCTCTACCAGCTGAGCTAATGCCCCCGTGAGTTTTGGGAGTGTGAAGAATAGCCACGGCTGACGTAGTGACAAGCAATTTCTCCCCGCATGAATACAAAAAGCCCGCCCTGCTTACGCTGGACGGGCCTTTGCAAAAAATGATGGTGCGATGACTATTTCTGCTTTGGCTTCGGCTTCGTCCCACTGCTGGAGCCGGTTGTTGGGCGGACGGCCGTGGCCGTTGGCGCACCTTCTGCCGCGCCAGCCTTGGCCTTCACTTCTTTGACGTAGGTGGCGATTTCATCATTCGTCGTCTTGACCTGAGCTTCGGCAATCTTCTTCTGCTCAGCATTGATAATCTTCTCGGCCTGAGCAAGCGCGTCCGCGACAATCTTATTTTTTCCAGGGGCGATGTCATCAGCCATTTTGAAGAACGTGTAGGCGCGCTGCCACTCTGGCTTCGGTGCTTCTCCTTTCGGAACAAATACACCACGAGCGTGAAGGGCTCCGAGGCGGAGATAAGCCTCAAGGCCGATGGCATCGGACTGGGATGCATCGCGTGGAGGAGTGGCCTCTTTGGCGGCAGCATTGAGAACCGCTGCACCACGGTAAGCGTTTTTATAACACTCGGCTGCGGCGTAGAATGGACTTTCTTTGTCCACGAGACCAGATTCAATCACCACACCATACCTGAGCCAGCCTTCTGGAAGTCCGGCGTTGGCGCTGCGAGCATACCAACCGGCAGCGGCGACGGGATCCTTGATTGTGCCGACACCATTAAGGTAACTATCGCCAATTTTTTGCATGGCCACATTCACGCCTGCCTGCGCAGCCTGCATGTAGAAAGCGAAGGCTTTTTGAATGTCCTTGTCAACCCCGCGACCCTGCTCATAAAAGATGCCGACATTGTAACTGGCAATGGCCATGTTGTTTTGCGCGGCCAGCTTGTAATAACTTAGGGCCATGGCTGCGTTGGGTGCGATTTCTATTTTGTCGCTCTTCGGATCAAGCTGCACGCCGGTGTCATGCATGGAACCCAGGCGGAATTGCGCGAGGGCGTCATTGCCCTGTGCTGCTTTCGCATAATTCTCCAAGGCCAGCTTGAAGTCTTTTGTTACCACACCTTCGATGCCCTGCTCATAGACTCCGCCCATTTTGCGCAAGCCCACTGGATTGTTGGCTTTGGCCAATTCTTCGAATTGTTTCACGGCAGCTTTCGGATCTTGTTCTACCTTGATCGCGCCAACCTTCACACCCTTGGAGTCGGCCTTCCCGCCGACGGTGCCGCCTTGCAGGTAGAGGGTGCCCATTGTATCAAGCGCATTGGCGTTGCCATCCTTGGCGGCCTTCTTGAGCAACTCAAAGCCTTTCCCGTCATTCTGCTTTTCCGGGCCGCCAGCACCAAGATAAAGCTGGCTGAGCATGTAGGTGGCGTCGGCATCACCAGAATCGGCTGCGGTGAGCAGAAGCTTTTCCGCAGCGTTGGCATCACGGTTTTCACCGGCCATAGCGTTGAGATAGATTGTCGCCATGTTGCGACGGGCGGCATTGAGCCCGCCATCAGAAGCTTTCTTTATCAGTGCAACGCCTTCCTTCTGTTTTTCCGGTTCGCGCGAGGACGCGGCGATGATATAGCCCAGATTGTTCATCGCCTGGAGCTGATTTTGCTTCGAAGCGGCGGTATAGTATTCCACGACCTTTTCCATCTGCCCTTGCTGGTTGCTCAGAAGGAGACCCATGGCGAACTGCGCATCCTTGTCACCGGCGTCCGCCAGTTTCTTGATTTCCTCGGAGGCATCGTTGAGATCTTTCTGCATCTCATCGGCTTTCTCCTGCTTGCCTACGAGCTTGATGGCGTTTTCAAGTTTCTGCACCTGGGCTTTCATGCCGTCGGAGGGATTGCTCCATTCTGCAGTATTAAGACCAAGAGCGGATGCCATGACTGCCAGTTTGATGGCGATGAGATTTTGCAACATAGAGTTTCAGTTCAGTTTGATGTGGTGTGGGAGGGTGAGCGGAATTTGACCGCACAACGCGCGAAGTGTTTATTTTTGGTGCAAAATAGTTTTGCACGCAAGCATTTCCTCACTTTCGCAGAGGAAAAATATAGATAACAGCAATGCTCCCACGTGCCGGCTCACATTTTTTTATTTGCGTCTGTTAATAATTGAGCGACAGCCTCAGTCCATGACCATCGCGCGCGCGACGCTCTCCCAAGCCATGGCGCACTTCAGAGCCATCCGCCAACGCGTGCGCGGTAATCTCCGCGAACAACGTCTGATGAGCGCCACCATCAGCGCCTTCCTCATCGCCTACATGGTGGCCGCCTTCATGCTGGTGAGCCGCGGTCTGGAGTATGTCCAGCAACTGCCGCTGCTGGGAACGTTGCTGACAGAGCGAACGCTGCACCTGCTGTTCTTCTTTTTCTTCATCATGCTGATTCTCTCGAACGCAACGATTACCGGCATGAGCCTCTTCCGGCGCAGCGAGACCGGCTGGCTCCTTTCCATGCCGCTGCCGTCAGCAGGGATCGTGCTCTGGAATACCATTGAGGGCCTGCTGCTTTCCAGCTGGGGTCTCATTATTCTCAGCGCACCGATTCTCGCAGCCTTCGGCAGAGTGCTCGGTGGCGGGCTGTCATTTTATATCCTCTCCTACACCGCCATTGTCCTGCTGATCACGATCGCAGGCAATCTGAGCACCTGGCTGTTGCTTCTGGTGGTGCGGTTTTACAAACCGTGGTGGATCAAAGTGGCAGCCGCGCTACTCGGCATCGGATTATTTTTGCTCATCTTCTCTCTCGGCGCCATGCGGCGTGACCCAGCCCAGACCATGGATGTGTCGGCAAACTTCAGACAAATCCTTCAGCACACCCAACTCGCCACCCACCCGTTGTTGCCCAGCACTTGGGTAGCAGAGGTGGCCTTGGCCTCCGCGAAGGGCCTCGGCAGCAGGGCCATCTTCTATAGTTTGACCCTTCTGAGTCAGGCTCTCGTGGTCTGGATCGTGAGTGTTGCACTCGCAGAACGCTGGTTCTTCCAGTCATGGAACCGCACATGGCATCATGGGGAACAACAGCACCGACGCAACGAACTCGGCCCGGCCATTGCGCGTAGCACCGCATTCATCACGCGCCTGGCCAGCATTCTGCACGTGCCGCGCCCGATGCGTGCCCTGGCGGCAAAGGATGTGCGCACATTCCTCCGTGAACCGGCGCAGTGGGGACAATACACGCTCATTTTCGGACTCCTGCTCATCTACACCTCCAACTTGTGGAACCTCGGTTACAACTTTACCGATCCTTTCTGGACCTCCGTCATCAGCTACTTGAACCTGTTGGTATGCACGCTCTCAATGTCCACACTGACAACGCGCTTTGTCTTTCCACAATTCAGCCTGGAGGGTCGGCGCTTCTGGATCATGGGACTCGCCCCCTTCCCACTCACCCGATTGCTGCACCAAAAACTCTGGATCAACTGGCTCGCCACTACGCCACTGACCACGCTGATCATCGTGATCTCATCCATGAGTCTGCGACTGCCGACTCATCATGCCCTTTTCTTCATCACATCCATGGCCCTGCTAAGCATCGGACTCAATGCCCTGGCAATCTCCCTCGGTGCGCTGCTCCCAAATTTTCGCGAAACAAACTCGGCTAAAATCGTCTCGGGTTTCGGTGGAACCCTCTGCCTGATCCTGAGTTTTTTTTACATCATCGGTTGCATATTCATCCTAACACTCCCCGCTGTTTCCGAACACGCCGCCAAGATCAAGCCGACACAGGAGAGAGTGGTGGTGCTGGAACTTATAGCGCTGGGCGGAGTGCTGCTGCTAACACTGATTGCCGGTGCCCTGCCCTATTAATTTGGCAAAAAAACGTATAAAAAAGCTCGCTTATTTAGGAAATCTGTAATATTAAGAGTTGCAGGGTAATACCATTCCTCACTCTTATGTCCCGTTCTTCTGCCGCCAGCATGTTCGCCGAAGATGAGCCTGTCCTCAGATTCGAGGAGTCTTCTGCTCCGGTCACCCGCGCCCGGAAAGCCCCACAGGCACCCGAGGTCACACCGGTGATTGACGATGCCTCATACGGGTCGCTCAAGCGCAAACAAGAAGAACTGCTCAATCTCCGTCAGCAACTCGAGCGCACCGAGCGGGAAACCTCGCAACTCGAAGTTCAGCGCGGCAAAGAAGAGCGGTTCACCACCGGTCGCCGTGAGATGGGCGAAAAGCTTTCAAAGTCTCTGGTCCGTCTCGATCGCGAACTCTACAACTCGCAAAAAGCCATCGAGGAAATCACCATCGCACGCGACCTTTACCAACATCATCTCACCGTGCTCCGCAACCTCCATCCCGAAGCATGGAAGCGGGGCGACCTCGACGGAGAACTCGACCGCGCCATCGCCGCGATTGATGATGCCGAGGTCGAATTCGGCAAGACATCGCGCCGTCTCGCCGCCACCCTTCCCGGTGAAGCACTTGCTGAATCAGCGCTGAACGGCAGCCTACCCAGGGGATTTGTCTCATGGCTCGTCGCTGGCTTCGCCTTCACGCTCCCCGCAATGCTCTCCCTTGTGGCTGTCGCTTGGGTCGTCTTTAAATATTTCCGCTGACCCAGCTCCCCGAAAAATCTCTTCACTCCACTGAAACGTCATCGATCTCTCACTCCCCGCCTCCCATGTCCGCCAACAAACGAATCAGAAAATCTTCCTCGCGCAGTGCTAAAGATCTTATTGGCGAAACCGCCCCCCGGCGCGCCCTTGACTTGAAGCAACAAGTGCACCGTCTTGAAGTTGAGATCGCCACTGCTGCCCATTATGCTGCGGCACACAAGCAACATCGCGGCGGATTCTCCTCTAAATCCGCGCATGCCAAAGGCTACGGAGTCCAGCAGCGCTTCACTCATTCACAGGCGCGCAAACATCAGGCCCGCTGGGTGATGCAGGTGGCCATGTTCCTCACCAGCACCTGCCTCCTGGCAGGTGCCGGTGCCTGGCTCTATCGCCTCTGGCTGAGCGTTAATTGATTGAGCCCCACGTGCGATCCATCATGCGCCCGGCTTGACTTTGCCCCGCGCACCGTTCCATTGCCGCGCCATGGCGCACCATCATATCGACATCCAGCACGTCGCAAAGCTGGCGCGGCTCAAGTTGAGTGACAGCGAAGCTGCAACCTACAGCTCGCAGCTCGATCACATCCTCGACTTCATCGCCGCGCTTGATCAACACGATCTCGATGCCGCCATGCCCACCGCCCATGCCGAGGCAGTCTTCGACGTCTGGCGTAAAGACGAACCGCGCCCGAGCTTTACCAACGAACAAGCCCTCGCCAACGCCCCCAAAAAAAGCCAGGGCCAGTTCCAGATGCCCAGAGTCGTCGAAGAATAATTCTTTCATCCCTCATCCTTTCTGCTCCTCAGTGTCTCTCGCCTCCGAAACCATCGTCTCCCTCCGCGCGAAACTCATTCGCAAGGAAATCTCGCCCGTCGACATCATCACGGAACTCGAAGCTGCGATCGATAAACAGAATCCCGCGCTTCACGCCTACCTGAGCCGCGACCTCGAAACCGCAAAACGCGCCGCCTCCGCTGCCGACATCGCCCTTCCCCTCGGCGGTATTCCCATCGGGTTCAAAGACAACATCAATGTTCTTGGCGAGCCCTGCACCTGCGGCTCGAAAATTCTCGCTGAAAACTACACCGCGCCCTACGACGCCACCGTCACCACCAAGTTGCGCAACGCCGGCGCCATCCCCTTCGGCCGTTTGAACTGCGATGAGTTCGCGATGGGTTCCTCCACCGAGAACTCCGCCTTCGGCCCCTCGCGCAATCCCTGGGATCACGCCCGTGTGCCCGGCGGTTCCAGTGGCGGCTCCGCATCCGCCGTCGCCGCAGACATCGCCATCGCCGCGCTCGGTTCCGACACCGGCGGCTCCATCCGCCAGCCCGCCGCGTTCTGCGGACTCGTGGGATTGAAACCAACCTACGGCACCGTCTCGCGCTATGGCCTCGTCGCCTTCGCCAGCTCCCTTGACCAGATCGGCCCCATGACCAAGACCGTGGAAGACGCCGCCATCTTGCTCAATCACCTCGCGGGCAAAGACACGCGCGACAGCACTTCGCTCGATTCACCAGTGCCAGACTTCACGACCGACCTCGGCAAAGACATCAAAGGACTGCGCATCGGTTTGCCAAAGGAATACTTCGCCGAAGGCATTCATCCACAAATCCGCGACCGCGTGCAGCAGGCCGTTAAGCAGATCGAAAGCCTCGGTGCAAACATCGAAGAAATTTCCCTGCCCCACACCGGACTCGGCATCGCCACCTATTACATCCTCGCGCCTGCCGAGGCCTCCGCGAACCTCGCCCGCTTCGATGGCGTGCGCTACGGCCATCGTGCTGCCGATACCAGCGATGTGCTTGACCATTACTTGGCCAGCCGCGGCGAAGGCTTCGGCCCCGAGGTCAAGCGCCGCATTCTGCTCGGCACCTACGTCCTCAGCAGCGGCTACTACGACGCCTACTACATCAAGGCGCAAAAAGCCCGCACCCTCATCCGCGACGACTTCTCCGCCGCCTTCAAAAAAGTGGACATCATCCTCTCCCCCACCTCACCGGCTCCACCCTTTCGCTTTGGCGAACACCGCGATGATCCGCTCTCCATGTATCTCGCCGACGCCTTCACCGTCACGTTAAACCTGGCCGGCCTTCCCGGCATCAGCATCCCCTGCGGTTTCATCGAAGAAGACGGCAAAGCCCTGCCAGCAGGCTTGCAGCTCATCGGAAAACCGCATGATGAGTCAACCCTGTTGCGCACGGCGCACGCTTATGAGCAGGCAACGGAATGGCATAAACGGAAGCCGAGATAAATCCAACTGAGGAAGGCTCTGAACTCCAGAATGCCTTCAAATACATGCTTCAATGATGTCAAAAAACCTAATTATCAGATGTTGTGCAGGTTTGGTGACAATAACCCTGGCTTCATGTGTGGCGACCAAATCGGCGTCTGAAATGCGCAAGATCCAGGAAGAAGAGGGCATGTTCTCGGGCGATTGGCTTCATGAATCAATCTACTATGCGGGATCCACAAAAAAGTTCCACTATCTCTGGCAGCGAGATTTTCGACCATGGGGCTTGAATGATGACTGGCGAGTTTTTCGAGTTTTGAGATCAGAACTGACGTTGGAGGCTGGATTGGAAAAGCCGTATAATTCTTCAGCGAAGCATGACGAAGAAACAATGCGCTATGCGGCCATTACGACCGGCCCTACTTACAAATTGGAAAAACGTCTGACCATTGACGAAAAGTCAGACTTATACGCTAGGGAAATTCGCAGTGGCGAACGCAAAATCCGGATGAAAACGGAGATCCTGCCTGATTGTGGCCAACGCACTAAAATCTGGTCGGAGAAGACAACCCCCAAGCCGCCTGCAACTCCCACTTCGTCTCTCCTTCCGATTCCCCCGCTGCCTCAGGGCACGGAAAATGCCAGAATTGCTGATCATGAGATGAAGTTGCACTGAATCAGTTTGTTCATCTTCTCGTGCCATCTCAACATCCCGCGCAATCTGCGCCTTCAATTCTTCGAGATTATGGATTCTTTGCTCCTGCCATTCAATACCCCACGACCTTCAACCCAGCGACACGGCTGAAGTGCGCGGCATTGTTCGTCACAAGTGGTAATCCTGACGCCAATGCCGCAGCTGCAATCCAGAGATCGTTGGTCCCTATAACCTGACGCTTGCGCCGCAGCGTTCCAGTTATGCGCGCGTAATGTCCAGCGGTGGTCTCATCCATCGCCACTACGTCAAATCGCGAAAGCATCGCCGCGCAGGCCGGATCGCGGATGTTATCGAAACCCTCGGCGAATTCACCGGCCACCGTCCAACTGATCCACGGGCGAAAAGCCGCATTCTCCACCAGAAAAGCATGAGCCGGTCCAATCCCACGCCGCATCTCCCGCTCCAGATCAATCAGGAAGCAGGTATCAAACAGCAAATCGCTCATGACCAGGAGTTGTCCGGCGGCGCGTCCATTTTCTGCGCCGCATCCAGCCGTTTGATGACTGCGGCGGAAGCTCGCGGCATGCCCGCCAGCGCCTTGTAAATGTCACCGCACGATTTGGCCTGCCGGTTCCACCGCGCACGCTTGATGACCTGGGAAAAAGACTCTTTCTCCGACAGCCGGGCCCTGCTCAATGCCGCGTAGGCATCGAGATCAACCGAGATTGTTTTAGTGGCCATGCACAGAACATACACAGACTTGGATTTGGAGTCAAACATCTACTGACAACCGCCAGCAGTCGGTGGACAGATGGTGTTGGCGGCGTATGACTGTTACTGTTTCATCCTCCTCATGGTCTTCATCTTCGTCATCGCCCTCATCCTCACGCTTGGCATCGCCAACTTCGGGCGCGGTCGCTTTGACAACGCGATGAATGCCGGAGCCAGGTTGAAATCACCGGGCGGACAGACGGCCGCAGAAGTGGCGCGCGAGTTCCTCGATGACGGCGACGCCTCTGATGTTCAGATCGTGGCCCATAACGCCCTGGTCACGGATTACTTCGATCCCAAGCGCCGGACACTCTTTCTCCATCCGGATGTGATGAACAGCCCTACTGCTGCGGCGTGGGCCATCGCCCTGCATGAAGCCGCTCATGCCATGCAGTCGAAGACCATGCGCGCCGCCCTGGACATGCGTCAGAGCAACATCAAGCTCACCCGCTATGTGCCTATGTTATCCGTTCTAATGTTCGCTGTGCTCGGGTTTCTGCGACGACCGCCGTTTGCCATTGGCTGGCGCATCGTGGCCGCCATCTGGTTCGTCGTCATGTTGCTCAATGTCCTGAGCCTGCCCATCGAGTTCAACGCCTCGCAGCGCGCACTGGCATTTCTGGAACGCAAATTGCAGAAGAATCCGGAGATGCTGGACCAGTTCAAAAAACTCCTCGATGGCGTGGCCTGGCGCGACACCGCGGCATTCC
>JANNQW010000351.1:0-4592 GCA_031400955.1 Verrucomicrobiota bacterium | reverse complement strand
GGTTGACCGGCGAAGACAAGACTTTGATCTGGAACGTATTGTCCGCAAGCGAGGACGAGTCATACCTGCGCCCCTACGTCAATCTCGACGCCGAAACGCTGCCACTTGAAGACAGTATCGTGATCTGCTGGGCGTGGTACGTGGAAGAATATAACCGGCAGCTCGCAGCAGGCGTGCCCTTTCTGGCCCTGCGCTATAACGAGTTGAACCGGGACCGCGAAGCCTCACTGAAGCGCCTTTTTTCGCATTGCGGATTGCCGGTTGAGGATGTGATCGGCGGGCTGGCCGCTTTCGAAGCGGATTCTCAGGCCGGGACACCGTTGTCGCGCTCGGTCACGGTACAACGAATGAGCGATGATCAAGTGGCACGGGCTCGGTCCCTGCTCGCCAGACATCCGCGCCAGGGCAATCCGGATCGACTTTTGGCGGACATCTATTCGCCCGTGCCGTAAGTCGAAGCGATGACCGTAGCTGAAGGACCGACTGTTGGCGGTTGACGATTGACCTCCAACTTCCGCTTTGGGCTCTTAGCCGTCATCTGACAGTATCACTCGGGAATATTGGACCCGTGCCAGATAAGCTCCCTCAATCGGTAACTTGTGTCAGGTGTGGAACACTAAGGTGCAGCGCTCATATTCTACAATCGAATAGTCGTTTAGCTCTACATTGAGGTCTATTGCCGTTTTGGTTATTTCCGCAGTCTCGATGCTCTGAGCCTGAATCTCGCCCTTGAACCGCGTGATATAAGAAAAAATGTCCAGAAGTATCGCGCCTTCCTCGGTCACAAGAGCGTCGCCCTTCTTTTGAAAAAAGGATGATATTTTCAGTTTGGCCAGATCGTGGCCGCTCACAGCAATGGAAAGAACATTGAATTCCGCAGCCAAGAACGCTGAGTAGTGGAGCGCCCCGTCAACAGCGTAAGTGGCCGGGGTATCGCGGTCTGGGCTGGTATGAAACTTCGCCTCGGCCTTGCACTCAACAACAATGATGTCATCTGGGAAAGCTGGGAAGGTGATGATAAATTCTGGATAGCCACCCTTTCCGGTCATGTTTTTGGATGCCTTCACCAGACATCTGCTGGCCTTAGTGACCGATGCTTTCTGTTCATCAAGCTTTATGGCGCTGAAAAGAGGATCGTTTTTGAAGTGGTCGCGAACGAAGTCCTCTGTGATACGTTCATTCGCCATTATTGGCGACCAGATCGTCATACCGCAGGCGACGCCCATCCATGCCACGGGCCAGCGCCGCCATTTGGGCCAAGGTGTCCAGACCGCGAACGTTGTGGCGACCAGCGAACTCGGTGACATAACGCTCAAGGTGCTTTGCGCTCATCTGATGATAGGTGCCTTGATAACCACGCTTGAGCATCGACCAGAAACTTTCGATGCCGTTCGTGTGAGCCTGTCCGTTCACATACTCCCCGACCGTGTGCTTTACGGACTGGTGGTCATAGTCGGCCTTGAGGCCAAGATAGCCCTTGTGCTCATCTGTGAACACAGAGGAACCGGCTTCAACGTTGCTCGCCACGAAACCAACTAAGGTCGCAGCGTTTGCCTTTTTGATAACCGCCGCCTTGACCTTGCCGCCGCGTTTTTTCGCGCCGACGACAGTTGCTTTTCCGACCGCGCCGCGACCAGCGTTCAGGCGCTTGCTGCGATGCTTATTGCTTTCCAGACCGCCGACATAGGTTTCGTCGACCTCCACTTGACCGTCCAGCCGGTCAGTTCCGTCCAGACAGCCTTGGCGGATTTTCTGGGCGAGCAGCCAAGCCGTTTTCTGAGTTACCCCCAAGTCACGGTGCAGTTTCATGCTGGAAACGCCCTTCAAGTTGGTAGACATCAGATACATGCAGATAACCCACTTTTGCAGGGAAACCTTACTCGAATGCATGACGGTGCGGGTTTTGACGCTGAAATATTCCCGGCACTCGCCGCAGTGGTAAGGCATGGGCTTTTCGTTCGCGACCACAGTTGTCTTGAGGGAGCCGCAGTGCGGGCAATGGCGCGCGCCGTCAACCCACCGAATGTCCTCAAGCCACTTGCGGGCAGAAGCTTCATCGGGGAACATCTGGAAAAGCTGCAAGACCGAGATACCCTCGCGTTCGCTTCTGCCTAGTGCTTTCTGGGTCATGATGCTCTCCCTTGTTGTCTAATCATGTCCCATAAATCGGCCGAGCGCAAGAGAAATCTGTCTAATTTCGTATATAATTCCCAATATTTGGCGATTGAGTGGCGGAGGAAAAGCGACTGCCGTCCAACCTTCTCTACTCTGTAAAATATTGATATTAAATTACAAAATTCTTGAGGAAAGTTTTGTTGGCTTGTCCGTGGCAAACATCGGGCCGAACCTGTTCCACCGGAAGCGCACTGTTTCGTGGCTCAAATCGATGCCACGCTCGTGCAGGAGGTCCTCCACATTGCGCAGCGACAGGGGGAACCGGATGTACATCATCACCGCCAGGCGAATGACCTCGGGGCTAGTCTTGAAGTACCGGAACGGGGAGCGTTTGGTCATGGACGGAAGCTACGCAGACGACCTGCCAGCCTCAAGCCGTTTTCATCTGACGGAGCCCGTGCAGGAGGTCCTCGACGTTGCGGAGCGAAAGCGGGAACCGGACGTACATCATCGCACCAGGCGGATGATCTCTGACAACACCCGCCTGACAGCTTCTCTTGCTGGACTCCGAAAAGCAACAATGCAATGCTTTCGGTTAAGAGGGGGCGCGAGGCACTAGGCAAGTAATTTGCCGCCTCGACTGCGCAACGTGAAAACGGCGCTCGGTCAGTCTAGGGCAGATGATCGAGACTTCGGCGCAGCAATTCTGTGAGCCTGGTTCTTCCGACGTCGCATCCCGTCGGAAGATTGTTCCGACATCCGCGCGGTTGGCTGCCGCCCGCCCCGTATGGAGGATGATCATCGTCACGGTGACAGCCGTTGCATTCTGGCTGGTCACTGCCGGCGCGGCCTTCGCCCAAGTGGAGTTGACCGGATCCGCCATCGAGCGGATCAAGGCCAAGGGCGAACTGACGGTCGCGATCTTTTCGGAGGACGTGGCGCCGTTCTTCTTCACCGACGCGGACGGCAAGTTCGTCGGGGTTGATCCTTCACTGGCCAACGATATTGCGGCCAAGCTTGGGGTCCGGCTGGCCTACAATCGGGCGGCTGTGACCTTCGACGGCTTGGTGGACGAGGTTGTTGATGGCCGCGCGGACATGGCCATCAGCCTTTTGAGCGACACGCTCGACCGCGCGATGCGGGTCAATTTCAGCGACAGCTACGTGAGCGTCCGACAGTTCATGCTGATCAACCGGCTCCAGCTGAGCCGGCTGCTCGCCGCCGACCAGGCGGGTGCCGATGATATTCCTCGCCTCATCAACAGCCCGAGCTCTCGCATCGGCGTGATCGGCGGCACGTCCTATGTCGGCTTCGCGCAGGAGGACTTCCCGAAGGCTCAGAAGGTCGAGTTCGAGCAATGGTCGGATATGCTGGCGGCGGTCAAGAGCGGCGACCTGGTGGCCTTGATGTACGACGAGATCGAGATCGGCAACTGGCGCATTTCCGACCCCGCCGGGTCACTCGAGCTGCGCCCCTTCCATCTTGCCGGGCACCCAGACACGATCGCGATCGCGATGCGCCATGGCGAGCCCGAACTCAAGAACTGGGTGGACCTCTATCTGCAGAAGATCCGAGACAGCGGTTTTCTCACGACCACACTGAACACCTACCTCTATTCCGAAGAGAGGACCCTGAACGATGATTAGGTCACTGAAATCGGGGCTAGCGCGCCTGCTGCTGCATCCCGTCGCCGTGTTCGCGGGTCTGCTGCTTGGGGGCCTCTATGGGTGGGTCGATCACGGGCAGACCCCGTTCATCGGCCCGGTCGGCGACGTCTACGTCCGGCTGCTGCAGATGTGCGTGATCCCGCTGTTGTTCACCGCGGTGGCAACGAGCCTCGGGCGACTGTTCCTCGAAGGTTCCGCCAACCGCTATCTGTCGCGGCTGATCGTGCTGCTGGTCTCGGGCCTGCTGGTCGCCGGAGCGCTGGGCCTGGCGCTCGGGCAATGGGGTCAGCCGGGCGCCGACATGCAGCAACATGCGCGCCAGGTCATCGGCGAAGTGGTCTTCCGCGCCGAGGCGGCGAGCGCCGGGACCGTTTCGGCTGTCGGCGGCGGCTTCGCCGACCTCGTGGTGAACATCGTCCCGGAGAACATTTTCGGCGCCCTCACCACGGGAAACAAGGTCGCCATCCTGTTCTTCGCGATCCTCTTCGGCGTCGCCCTAGGCTCGATCACCCGGGAGAAATCCGAACGTGCCATCGAATTAATGGAAGCGCTCTATGAAACTTTCATCAAGATCATCGAGTGGCTGATGTACGTGCTGCCGGTGGGGCTGTTCTGCCTCGCTTACAGCCAGATTTCCTTGATCGGCATCGAGGTGCTGCTCGCCATGACGACGCTGGTGCTGCTGCTCTATGCCGGCGCAATGACACTGATCGTGCTCTACACCGTGCTGATCTGGCTTCGTGTCGGCGGCAGTTATTGGCGCTCAGTGGGAGCCCTGAAGGAGGCCATGTTCGTCGCCTTCGGCACCTC
>JANNQW010000350.1:0-1528 GCA_031400955.1 Verrucomicrobiota bacterium | reverse complement strand
TGCCATTTCGGATGCAAATGAACGTCCAGTTCATCAATCAACACCACGCCGGGCGTTTTTTGGAGCACGGCTGGCAGCGGCTTGTCCTCTGCGCCAAGCTCATCGGGAGGCAATAGAAAGGCGTTTTGCGTGACTGCTTTGATGGCGAGATCCGCCACCAGTGCCAGCATCATCCGCTGGCCAGCGCTCAAATTGTCGAATGGCTGTGCGTTTCCGCAGATCGAAAGGACGATTTGACCACGATCCGTGTCAAACCACACATCCTCCGCATCCGGCACGCAACGGAGCACGGCACGGCGCACGACTTCAAAGCCCGGACGACGCCGTCCCCCCCGGTTTCCTGTTTCAGTCGTCTCCCGGCTGAACCATGCCTGTAGTTCGTCGAATCTTATGCGCTCGTTGAAGCAGTCATAAAACGCGGCCCACCGCCGTGAATGACCATTCGACCTCGCCTTGCTTGACGTTCTCTTGTTGGAGGGCAGCCACGCCCGCCCAGCGCCATAATAAGCCAAAACGGGACAAACTAATTTTTCGCCCTCGCGGTCTTTTTGGTAGACGGATGCGATAATTTCCAGCGCGTTCTTGGCTTTGCTCTCATTGGTATGGTTGCCGCCGTAATTCGCACGCGTCCACTTGATGCCGTCTTGCCCGGCGAGCCGGCCAATGGCGGTTACTGACGCCGGAGGCATTTCTCTAAACTGAATCCGATCCCCCTCCCTGCTTGGCTCAAGCCGGACTTCGGATCGCAGAAGTTTTCGACCGCTATTCCTCACTTCGCTGTCGGGCGGGCGCACCAACCAGACGCCCAGTGCCACTGCGAGTGCGTCCAGCACCGTCGTTTTTCCTGATCCGTTCGCACCGACGAGCAAGGTCAACTGCGGGTGAAGATCAAAGTCCAGCGTCGCGAACTTCTTAAAGTTCTCAATGGTGAGCCGGTCAATTCTCATGCGTTAGTGTGATCCTACTTAATGGCAGTTGGCTTGGCACGCCCAGTTTTCTAGTTGGCTACAGCCCCAACTTCTTGAACCGGTTGTTCACTTCCTTGAAATGGAAATCGAGCGAGCAGAGGGCTTCGAGTTCGCCTTTCTTGAAATGCCTGGCCACTTCGGGCGTGGCTTGGAGCACTGCCACGAAATCCGCGTCGTCGCGGCCGGCGTGTTTGACCTCCCAGGTCTTCATCGCGGCGTCCTGGCAGAGTTTGTAGGCGGCTTCGCGCGTGAGGCCTTTCTTGATGAGCGCGAGCAGGACGGTCTGGCTGTTCCACATGCCGAGCGAGAGGCCGAGATTCTTCTTCATGTTCGCGGGATAGACGACGATGCCGTCCATCAGGCGCGTGAGCAGGCCGAACATGTAATCGAGCATCGTGCAGCTATCGGGGAAGATGATGCGCTCGACGCTGCTGTGGCTGATGTCGCGCTCGTGCCAGAGGGCGACGTTTTCCAGCGACGCCATCGCGTTGCCGCGCAACACGCGCGCGAGGCCGGTGAGGCGTTCCCATGTGATCGGGTTGCGTTTGTGCGGCATGGCG
>JANNQW010000349.1:0-13044 GCA_031400955.1 Verrucomicrobiota bacterium | reverse complement strand
GCTGGAGCGAGCAGACCGATTACGCGCGCCACATCCTCAAGCTGCTGGAGGAGAAAGGTGAATTCGGAGAAGACCCTCTCCTGCTGCGACAACTCAAGGGGCTCATCCTCCGTGGTGAATTGCGCGATGCGGCTCAGGGTCTCGGCTTGGGCCAAGAAAGCATTCACTACCTCGACCTGCCCTTTTACGAATCAGGCCGTTACCGCCGCTTCCGGACTACTGACGAAGACACCAGCGCGATCACGAAAGTGCTCCGTGAATTCAAGCCGCACCAAATTTATACCACCGGCGACGCCGCCGATCCTTCGTCCGTCAGTGCGCTCTGCTTCCGGCTCATCGAACAGGCGCTTGCCCTGTGCCAGAAGGAAGACTGGGCTGCGCCATGCAGTCTGTGGATTTATCGAGGCAAAGAAAAAGCGCTGGCCACGCACGAGATTGACATGGCTGTTCCCTTGAGTCCGAACCAGCTTGAACGCAAGGAGCGCGCCCTGACGCGCTATCATTCCCTCACTTCATTGGAGCGCGAGTCGCCCAAGACGAACCAGCACACGGCCCAGCAATACGATTCGCTCGGGCTGGCGCACTACGAAGCCATCGAAAGCTTCCAACGCTGGCGGCGGGTGTAGGCCAAACTATTCAGACTCGCACAACAGGACGAAACCCTGAATTGCAAGATCGGCCACGGCCGATTCAAACAGTTGCAACAGCTTCGAGCGCTCGAGCCAGCAAATCAACGACGCCGACTTCGTTGGCACTCTCATGCAGCAGTTGCATGTCCAGCAGGCCAGCGTTCAAGCGCAGAACACCGAGCACATCCGTCCACTGCCGTTCAGAATCCTCACCGCCGAGGCGATACCATTCCAGCTTCGCGATGATGATGTCTTCCGCGCAGCAGACGCGCGCCTCGATATCGCTACCCTCGGCGACGGGCACTTTGCGGGATCTGGCAAACTCACCGCCATCAAAGCGGCGCAGCTTCGGCAGAAAAACATCCACCTTCATCGCGGTCGCCAGATGGATGAGATTGAATGATGACCGTTGACGGATCGCCTCCTGCATCGCGCCTTCGTCTGCATACCAGCCGTCCCCGAGTTTCTCGATCAACGGACGGATGTGTTGGGGGCGCAGATCGGCCATGACGTCCGCATCAAACGTAGCCCGGGGAATGCCGTGCACGGAACTCGCCAACGATCCTCCGAGGAACCATCGGACGCCAAGTTGCTCCAACACATCCGCTGCGGCGAGTGCGGCCCTGAACGTTTCATCCATGGAATTAAAGTGTCCCGTATGCCTTGGATGCCAGCTCAGGTCCCAAGGTGCGCTCGGCCATCAAACGACGCAACTCGCTCGCGGAGCAGTCCGGAAATTGTCGCCGCAGGCTGGCCTTGCTGAGATCCCTCACCGATTGGCTCCACCCCAATGCCATCGATAATCGTTGTGCCAGCGTCATCGCCCGCAGTGCACGCATCCGCACCTGATCAGCCTCATGAGTCGTGTCGGTCATCTCGATCCATTCATGTCACAAGTCATGGATCATTGCAACTTGGCTAGATAGGTATTGCCGCGAAGTATGCAAGGCTCGCAACCACGGCGCATGCTGTTCAGACGTTCGCAGGAGTATTTGGAAATCGTCAGCATGTCTTGGGGCGCATTGAGCTTTGCCCGCTGGAACAAACTGTGCTTTCCTCCGCACTCCCATCTCATGACCCAAAAGCCCACCATCATTTATACCAAGACCGACGAAGCCCCGGCTCTCGCGACTTATTCCTTCCTTCCCATCGTTGAAGCCTTCACCAAGTCCTCCGGCATCGCGGTGGAGACGAGCGACATCTCGCTGGCGGGCCGCATCATTGCGAACTTTCTGGATTTCCTGACGGAAGGCCAGCGGATCCCGGACGACCTGGCCATCCTGGGCAAACTCTGCGTCGAACCGGAAGCGAACATCATCAAACTGCCGAACATTTCCGCGTCAGTGCCGCAATTGAAAGCGGCCGTCGCGGAGTTGCAAAGCAAGGGCTACCAACTTCCCAACTACCCGGACAACCCACAGACCGACACCGAAAAAGAAGTCAAGGCGCGCTACAGCAAGGTCATGGGCAGCGCAGTGAATCCCGTGCTGCGCGAAGGCAACTCCGACCGCCGCGCGCCGAAAGCGGTCAAGGAATACGCCCGCAAGAATCCCCATTCCATGGGCAAGTGGTCGCCGGACTCCAAGACAAGCGTGGGGACGATGGGCCAGGACGATTTCTTCTCGAATGAAAAATCGGTCGTGGTTCCTGACGCCACGGATGTGAAGATCAAGTTCGTCGGCCAAGACGGCTCCACCAAAGTTCTCAAGGCCAGCACGCCGCTCAAGGCCGGCGAAATCATCGACGGCACCGTGCTGCGCAAGAGCGCACTCGTCGCTTTCATCGAACAGCAGATCGCCAAGGCCAAGGCCGACGGCGTGCTCTTCTCAGTCCACCTCAAGGCCACGATGATGAAGGTCTCCGACCCCATCATCTTCGGACACTTCGTAAAAGTATTCTTCAAAGACCTCATCGCCAAACACGCCGACACGTTCGCCGCACTCGGTGTCGATTTTAACAATGGCTTCGGCGACTTGACCGCGAAGCTCGACAAACTCCCCGCTGACAAGAAGGCCGAGATCGAAGCCGACATTCAGGCTGCCTATGCGGAGGGTCCCGCCCTCGCGATGGTGAACAGCGACAAAGGCATCACCAATCTCCATGTGCCCAGCGACGTTATTGTTGACGCTTCCATGCCCGCTATGATCCGCACCTCCGGCCAGATGTGGAATGCGGCTGGCAAGCAGCAGGACACGCTCGCCGTCATCCCCGACAGCAGCTACGCCGGCATCTACCAGACCACGATCGACTTCTGCAAGAAGAACGGCGCGCTTGACCCCAAAACCATGGGCACCGTGCCGAACGTCGGCCTCATGGCCCAGGCCGCAGAGGAATACGGCTCGCACAACAAGACCTTCGAAATTCCCGCCGAGGGCGCGGTTCGCGTCACGGACAGCGGCGGCAAAGTGCTCATCGAGCACCACGTCGAAGCCGGCGACATCTGGCGCGCCTGCCAGACGAAAGACGCACCGGTGCAGGATTGGGTGAAGCTCGCCGTCAAGCGCGCGCGCGCCACCGGTTCGCCCACCATCTTCTGGCTCGATGAAAAGCGCGCTCATGACCGCCAGATCATTGCCAAGGTGAACACCTATCTCAAAGACCATGACACCGCAGGCCTCGACATCCGCATCATGACGCCCGCGGAAGCCTGCCGGTTCAGCCTGGAGCGCATCGTGAAGGGACAGGACACCATCTCCGTCACCGGAAATGTTTTGCGCGACTACCTCACCGACCTATTCCCCATCCTCGAACTTGGCACCAGCGCGAAGATGCTTTCCATCGTTCCCTTGATGAATGGCGGCGGGCTCTTTGAAACCGGGGCCGGCGGTTCCGCGCCGAAGCATGTGCAGCAATTTCTGGAGGAAAACTACCTACGCTGGGACAGCCTTGGTGAATTCCTGGCGCTGGCCGTCTCATTGGAACACCTCGCCGAACAGGGTATGGCGGGCATCCTGCCTGCCTCAGCAGGCGTCTCGCCTGCGGTCATTGCCCAGAAGGCCAGGATCCTCGCCGAAACGCTCGACGCCGCGACCGGCAAGTTTCTGGATGAGGATCGTTCCCCGGGCCGAAAGCTGGGAACGATCGACAATCGCGGGAGTCATTTCTACCTCGCGCTCTATTGGGCGGAGGCCCTCGCGGCGCAGTCGGAGGATGCGGCCTTGCAGGCGCAATTCACACCCATCGCCGCTGAACTGAAGGCCGGTGAAGCCAAGATCGTTGCCGAACTTCTCGCCGTTCAAGGCAGCCCCGTTGACATCGGCGGCTACTACCAGCCCGACGAGGCCAAAGCCATTGCCGCCCTCCGCCCGAGCGCGACCTTGAATGCGATTCTGGACAAAATGTGAGATCCATGAAACGAGTGGCTGGGTGATCCACCCGGAATCTCGTCCTTGCTACAAAAAATCACTCTCTGCGCACAGCGTCCAGCAACTTCCCACGCAACGCGAGCACGGCGGCGAACCAGCAGGCGGCGATGCCGAAGACGAGGATGCCTAGGTTGAGCCAAAGCAAGAAGGCAAAGGGCAGCGCACCGCCGCTCTGTTTCAAATTCGGCCAGACCGCGATGGCGGCACTGACGAGGCCGAGCAACAATCCACCGACCAGCAGTGCCGCGTGCTCGCTCAGCACCATGGCGCGCAAGGCACCTGCTTTAAATCCGAGCACCTGCATCAGTCCGAATTCGCCGCGACGCTCCAAGACGTTGCGCATGACCAGCACACCGAGACCTAAAGTGCCGAGCAGCACCCCGAGTCCGCCGAGCACCGTGAAGATGCCTATGTAGGTGTTCTGCACCGCATTGAAGGTGGCGAGGCGCTCAGCCGTGGATTCGAGGGCGAGGCCGCGAGTTCCGAGTTGCTGAGTGAGATGGCTGCGGACGGAATCGATTTGGTATCTTGGATTTGGGATTTGGGATTGTTCGGACTCCTGGGCATCAATCAGGAAAAACTTGTAGCCAGCTGTGTCGGGGTATTTCGCGAGGAAATTACGTTCGCTGATGATTACTTTGCCTTGGAGGACGGAGCCGGCGAGCAGGGCGACGAGTTTTACTTGGAACTCTTTTCCTGATGCATCGGTGTAGGAAATCGTGTCCCCCACCCCTTTCCCAAGACCCCACATGGCAGTGGCTTGATCGGCGATAGCAGGCATCTCCCATTTTCGATTTTCGATTTTCGATTTTGGCTTGTCCAGCAAATCCCAGGAGCCTTGAGCGAAGGCGAAGGCCTTTCGATCAGCGAGGGACGAGGGATTGACGGCGCACAAGACGGGGCGCTGCGCTTTGTTCAGATTCAGGCAACTGGCATCATCCCCTTCGCGGACGCGGAAGGGCACAACCTTGACCTGCTTCATGAGTTTTTCATCCAGCGCGAAGGCATCCCATGCGGCTGCAGTGTTGAGGTCTTCGTAAATTGGCAGCGTGCTCTCGCCGATCAAAGCGAAACCACCGGTGCCGGAGTCGCGCTTAGCCGAGTCGGACTCCGCGCCAAGGCGGAAGGCATTGACGGCGATGACGAGAAAGATGCCGCCGGCCATCATGCCAATGACGGCGAGACTGCGGCCGGGGCGGCGAGTGATGTTGCGTGCGCCGATTTGGACGAGCGATGTTGCGGCGGAGTTGGAGACAGATCGCGCGCGGAGCCAGCGCCCGATGAGCAGCAGACCGACTGTCAGCAGACAAAAGCCAGAGCCAAAGAACAGGCCCGCAACGGCTTCGGGATTGGTCGCGCGAGAGCCGGCAATGGACAAACCGAGAGCGAGCAGCAAGGAGAGGACTGGCAAGATGCGCAGCAACCTGCCGGGAACTTGTGTGGAAGGAACGACGACATTCGCTCCGCGGCTTCGCAACTTGTCTTCGGATCGCTGGTTCTGGACGGCAGGAGTGCCGTCCTTCCTAGACCAGGCATCACCGGCCAGAAGGTCTTTCGGCTGCGCTTTAAAGATGCGGCGGGTGGCCAGCCAGATGGTGCCCAGACTGACGATCAGACTGCTGGAGAACGCGATGGCCAGCGTAAGCGGTTGATAATCCTGAGTCAGTTTCAAGCCGACCGTGGCTCCACTCCAGAGGCTATTCAGACCGGCCAGCGCGCCTTTCGTGTAGAAGACCCCACCGAGCAAGCCCAGCAGCGAGCTCAATACAGCGACAAGTCCAGACTCCCATAAAAACAAGCGACGCACCTGTTTCTCACGCCATCCAAGGGAAAACAAAAGGCCAATCTGCGTCAAACGATTTTCTAACGTAAAAATAAGTAATAATATGCTGAAAACCAATGATGAACCAATAATAAAAAGGCTTAACCCGATAAATAAGCCACCAAAATCGACGCTGCCCTTGGCTGCTGCAGCCGCCTCGGCGTGAAAGTCGCGGGGAACAAGGCCAATGTCAGCAAGTCGGAGGTTGCTCACAAGTTGTTCGCGCAACTTGTTCACATCTTGGCCAGTGTCGGGAAAGCGGATTGCAGTAAGATTGCCAAAACGATTGGACCAGAGCTTCTGTCCGGCCGCGAGATTGATGAATGCTTTGGGCGTGGTTTTGTATTGCTTCCAATAGGCTTCGTCCTTGTCGCGAATGGCGTCGAGTTTCATCGGAATGCCGGGCTGCCAGTCGCGACAGTTTTTGGCATCGGTCACGCCGGGAAAGTCTGGAGCCCATGAAGGGTTCATGGCAGGATCCGTCATCGGCATGACGCCGCGCACGGTGAAACTGGCGGTCTGTTCCTGGAGATCGCGACCGAGACCGACGGTGAAGTAGCGGATGTCGATCTTGTCGCCGACGGTGACTTGGAGATCGTCGGCTAACCATTGATTGATGATTGTAGCGTCGTTGTCACTCCATTGCCCCGGCAGAATGCCCGGGCTACACACAGACTTCAAGTCTGTGCCACACACCATCGAATAAGGCACGCGGCCTTTGGCGGAACTGAGACCGTTGGCCAAATAAGTCAGGACACCGTAGCTGCCGGGGACGGCTTTGATGATTTTCTGCGCAATGTTGTCGTCGAGGAATACGCGGTCGGTGGTGAACTGCCATTCAGCTGCCGGTGGTCGGTGGTCGGTGGTCGGTGCGTCAGAGGTCGGTGGGACGCGGGTGAGTTTAATGGAGAAGTCTTCCAAAGCTGCATTTTCTCGAAGGCGAGTGTCGAAGCCTTTTGCGTATTCCGCCTTCAGTTCGTCCTTTGTTTTCCCCAAGGCACCGTAAAGGCTCGTATCCGGGTAAGTGCCCAGCTTCCAAAGGCCGGCAGTGAAATTGACCATCCCATTCACCCTCCCCTTTTTCTCCAACGCCTCCGCAAGTTCCGCGCGCGGGATGAAAACATTGTCCGGTGCAATTTGGGAAGCTTGAAGCTGGAAGTTACCTAAGTTTGCGCCACTGAGAATCGCTGTGACCTTCCGGCGCAGGGTGATGTCTTGATTCGCCTCACCGGAAAGCGGTGCGTCGCGGGAGATGGCGCTGGGTTTTTCCAAGCGAACCAGAACGGTGTCGCCGATCTTCACGCCGAGACGGCGGGAGAGAGACTCGTTGAGCGCGAGACTGTCTTTGGGCTGTGCCACGGGGGCGCCATCTGGACTCAAATTGAAAAAGCCGTCATCCACTCCGAGAATCTGGACGGCATTGGCTCGAGCCTTGCCGGTCGATTCACTGACAGAACCGCGCAGCAGGATCAGTGGAACAGCGTTTGCCTTGCGGGCCAGGTCTTCAGTGAACCAGCGGTCGCCGCCAAGCATTCCAGCCTGAACTTTCCCCAGCCGTTCTGCTGCGGCCCGACGGAGACTGGCGCGGACGGAATCACCCACCAAAAGACTGCCGCTCAGGACAGCAGCAGCGAGGAAGATACCGAAGAACAAACCGAGGTGGCTGCGCCAATAATGACGAAAGGATGCAGCGACCAATTGTCTTATTATCATGAAAATTACGTGAATAAATTAACTCTGCTGGGCTCAATCTAATGCACTAGACGATCCTTCCATCATGCAATGTGAACAAGCGCATCATTTTCTCAGCCTGAGCCTTTTGGTGCGTCACAAGAACTAATGAAACGCCGAATTTATTCACTAAATTAACCATTAAATCTGTCAGATTACCTGCATTGGCCTCATCAAGTGAGCCTGTAGGCTCGTCCGCCAGCACCAACTTTGGCCGGTTGATCAGTGCCCGAACAACCGCCACCCGCTGGCGCTCTCCACCCGAGAGTTGGGCCGGTTTATATCCGGCGCGATGATCAAGACCGACGGCCTGCAGCAGCTCCATCGCCCGCTCCAGTGCGGCTTTCGGATCGGGTTTGATGGCCAGCGCCAAAGTCGGGAGCAGCACATTCTCCAGCACGGTGCATTGAGGCAGCAGATGATGGAGCTGGAAAATGAATCCGATCTTCTCGCTGCGCAGCGCGCTGATCATGGCCGGACCAGCTCCACGAACGGACTCGCCGTCGAAGATGACTTCGCCTTCATTCGGTTCATCGAGAGTCCCTAATATATTAAGCAAAGTACTCTTGCCGCAACCTGATGGCCCGACGATGGCCACGGACTGGCCAGCCTCGACAGTCAGCGACACTCTGCGCAGGACTGGAACCGCTTCACCCGAGCCGGGGTCACGGTAAGCTTTGGAGACGTTGCGGAGTTCGATAAGAGACATAGAAGATAGGCTGAAGGATGAATCAGAAATGCCGTCGGAAGTTGAAATGTAGATGATTCCCCAAGCTCAGTCTGCTTTTTTCATCCCTCATCCTTCTTTTCTTCAGATTCTCCGCCAGCGTCGCGCTTTGAAATCGAATCGCGGGAGCGATCCCGGCGGCGAGGTTTTCACAGGAATGTGCAAAGAGAGCGTATCTCGCAGGCGGGCCTGGATGCGGTCGATGACTTCCTCGTCGACACCAGGTTCGAGCTCCACAAGAAGCTCAATTTCGTCCATGCCGTCCACCTTGCGGTGTTCCACCTGGAATTCACCCACCTCAGAAAAGCGGCGCACGATGTTCTCGATCGCGCTGGCATAAATGTTCACGCCACGGACCACTGCCATGTCATCGGTCCGGCCCAGCACCCCGCCTTCAAGGTAGAGTTTCTCGTCGACGCGGTGTTTGCAGACCCAATCACCGGTTCGGTAACGCAAGAGCGGGCACGAGACGCGATCCAGTGTGGTCAGCACCAGTTCGCCTTCTTGACCGTCATCAACTTCGACGCCGGTTTTGGGATCTAT
Source organism: Verrucomicrobiota bacterium (assembly GCA_031400955.1). Taxonomy (GTDB): domain Bacteria; phylum Verrucomicrobiota; class Verrucomicrobiia; order Verrucomicrobiales; family Verrucomicrobiaceae; genus VFKE01. The sequence goes on along the minus strand of JANNQW010000349.1, from coordinate 4,227 downwards.
GATCTCCGCAATGTAAGCGTCTTCGATAACGCACAGCGACGCCGGCCGCTCTGGATCTTCATAGCTCACGGGGCCGACCTCGGACATGCCGTGATGATCAAACACTTGCGCGCCGCGCCAAAGTTCCTTCAGTCGCGCGCGAATCGTCGGCAGGCAGCCGCCGGGCTCGCCCGCCACGATAATGCGTTTCACCTTGAGCTGTTCGAGGCTGACGCCACTGGCCACGCCAATATTCTCACCGAGACGCAGAGCATAAGTCGGCGTGCAGCAGAGCACGTTGACATCCATGCGCGCCATCATTTCCAATCGCGCCTGGCCGCTGAGTCCCCCGCCGGGAATAACCAGGCAATCCCGCGCTGCCGCCTCGAACGCCGTCCAGAATCCGAGGAAGGGCCCGAACGAAAACGCAAAGAAGATGCGGTCGCCAGCTTTTACTCCGGCAGCTTTGTAAACCGTGCGCCAGCAGGCGAGCATAGCCTCCCAACTGGCTGGTGTATCCAGAATGATGAGCGGCTCGCCTGTCTGCGTGCCGGTGGTCTGGCAGAAGCGTGTGTAGCGCGAAATCGGCTCGGTGAAATTCGATCCCAGCGGAGGCCGCGCCGCACGATCTTCCATGATGTCGGCTCTGGTGGTGAAGGGAACAGTCTTGAAAAAACCCTCGAGACTCGCAATCTCCGTCGCCGCCATCTGAAGACCGGCGTCGCGAAGCCGACGGCGGTTGAAATTGTCCGAGAAGGAAATTTTTGTGAGCAAGGTGCTGAGCTTGCCAAACTGACGCTCGCGCAAGCCCTTATCCGCACCCGGAAACGGCAGGGCGTGGGAACTGGTAATTTCGTTCGCGTTCATGGCTCGGTTTGGCGTGTCTTGTCGGTCACACGATCACTGCATGGATTAGTGTTTCGGTTCCACAGGCGCGGCGATAATTGCCGGTTTGGCCGTGCCGCCGCCCGTATTGCTCGGCGCATACATGGCCACTAACACTCCGCCCGCCGCTGCAAGAATGATTCCGAGGACAAATTGAAATGGAAGCGCCCTCAGACCACCTTCCGGCGGATGCAGCAGCATCGCTAATGCCGAATTAACGATCGGCGCGCCACCGAACACGATGGGCATCACGGCGGCCGCTGCGGCGGCTTTATAAATCGGCGAAGCCGCGCCGAGCGCCAGCACCAGTGTCAGCGCACCCGCAGCACCAGCGATCCCGGCCACAAGACTGATGGAAAAACCAGAGGTCGTGTAGCTGAAGTTAGAACCGCGCCCCTTAAGCACGAAACCGGCGATCACTCCGATCACCGCGTAAGCGACACAAACGAGCAGAAAGGCCTTCAATCCCGCGTGTGCCCCCTCCGGCGTCGCATTGGGTGGCGTGCCGGGCATCGCGCCGCGCCCCATGTGAAGAATCACGCCGTAAACGCCCCAGAAAAATACCGTCATCAATGCGTAAGTCAGCCAGCTCATTTTCATATTTGGGTTTTAATAGATAATAGATGCCTCAGTCGGAGCGGAGGAACAGACTTGTAATCACAAATGAGAAAATACAAACCCCAAAATGTCTGCGGCCAAATCTTACCTATATGGCCAGGGTCGATATCCGCGAAGATTGTAACGCCCACTCGTAGTATCCTGTAACCACCCGCTCTGTGATCTCCGCGCCCTCCCCACAATCTCCCCCGGCCCTGCTGAAAACCGAGGCTGACCTCACCGCCCTGCTCCGAACTCACGGGCCGTCCATCCGTGGACTTCTTGTGAAACGGTTTCTTGGACTGTTGCGCGATGCCGATCTGGAAGACGTCCTCGTCATCGCTCTGCACAGCGTCTGGCGTCACCGGGAAAAATTCGATCCGGCGCGCGGTTCCTTGCGAGCGTGGTTCTATCGCGTCGCGGATTATGCCGCGCAGGATTTGCTAAAACACGGCTGGCAGAAATCACGGCAACTTGAGGTCGTGCCCGATGAAAATTTCTGGCGGCAAACGCAAAGCCAACCTCCGGTCCGCACGCCTGCAGTGCATCCCGCCACCCGCGAACTGGTGCATGACGTGATGAACGAACTGCCCGAGGTGCAACGACGCATCCTCTGGGCCGACGCCCTTTGTCCAGATGGCGGCCCGGCCAACAGCGAATGGCTCGCCGCCGAGCTTGGCATCCCTGCCGGAACCGTCCGTGTCTATCGCAAGCGCGGTCTGGAAAAACTCCGCGCGCTATTTTCTGCGCGCGGCATCAACCCCAACTGAATCACCATGAACTCTGATCCTAAAAATGAACTGCCACAAACGCTGCATGAAGCCGCGCGTCCGGCCTGGCTGGATGATAATGCATTATTGGAAGCTGAACTCGATGAGGCGGCAAAAGCAGTCGCTCCGATCACCGCCGAAGTCGCCACCCGCATCACTGGCGAAATTCTGAAGCAACCGACCAACACCGTTTCATTCCCGGCTCGGCCGCATCGCACGCTTGACTACATTTGGAAAATCGCCGCCGCCCTCGCGCTGCTTGGCGCAGGCTTTGGCACAGCGTGGCTGATGCGCGCACCGACTGACAAGAAGGACGCCAACACATCGAAGAATCTAGTAATCGAAACTGGCCAGCCCGCTATCAAGCCCGATGAAAAAAATGACGGAGCATCGCAGCGCCATGCCCCTATGATTCCTCCCTTCATCAATTCCGCCAAGCCCGCGCTCCTTGTCAGCACGTCAACGAACGCCGATAGCACCGCAACGCAGGACAAAGTTCTCTCCACCGGCAGTCATCAGCGCAGCGTCCACCGCCTCGCAGACGAATCATTGCTCTGGCTCGATGAAAACACGCGCGTCAGCATCGTCAAAGACCGCGAGGTCAAGCTCGAATCCGGTCGTGCTTATATCGAAGTCGCGCGACGCGTGGATGCTGCGGGCAACCGTGTGCCCTTCGTCATGCAAACTCCGCGCGGTCCCGTCACCGCGCTCGGAACGAAATTCGCCGTAAATGTCTCCGGCGGCACAAATGAAATTCTCGTAACCGAAGGCAAGGTCAGCGCGCCCGGATTGCCGCAGGCCATCGTCGCCGGCCAATGGTGGCGCGGCGCGGACATCGAGGCCGCGCCGCAGGCCGCTTATGGCCTGGGCTGGACGCGTGATTTGCGCGCGCTCATCTCGCCGCCACCAGTTCCTGTTTCGCCGGACACCGGCGGAGCTTTGCGCAGTGCTGATGGCGCGGAGGCATTCACGCTGCGCCGCTGCCATGTGGATGTTTACATCGAGGACGGCATCGCTCGCACGACGATTGATCAGACTTACTTCAACCACCTGCCACAGCGTCTCGAAGGCACGTTCTTTTTCCCGCTGCCGCCGGACGCCAGCATCTCGCGCCTCGCGATGTATGTGAACGGCCAGCTCATGGAAGGCGGCATGGCCGAGCGCGAGGAAGCGCGCCGCACCTTCGAGTCCATCAAACACAAAATGCAGGACCCCGCGCTGCTGGAGTGGGTGGACGGCGGCATCTTCAAGATGCGCGTCTTCCCGCTCGAAGGTCGCGAGGAAAAACGCATCATCATCAGCTATACGCAGCGGCTCGATACCTTGAACGGTCGCGCAAACCTCCGTGTGCCCGTGGGCCACAACCTCGAAAAAGTCGGCCAGTGGAGCTTCGAGGCGCGTGTGAAAAACGGACGCGATACAGTCTGGCGCAGCCCGAGCCACGATCTCAAACCGAACACCGAGGGCGAAGACCTGGTGCTTCAGACGGAATTGAAAAACACCAAGGTGAGCCGCGATGTGCAGCTCGAGATTGCCGGCGCGCCGACCAGCACGCCGCGCCTCGACACCTTCGACCACGAAGGCTGGCGTTACTTTGCTCTGCGCTGGATGCCCACGCTGCCAACCACCGCGACTCCGGCCAAGCGCCACTGGGCCTTCCTCGTGGAAACCAGCGCGGATCGCGACGCAGTGCTCGCCAAAACCCAGCGCGAAATTTTGAAAAACATCCTCTCCATCGCCAGTGCGGACGACACGTTCAGCGTCGTCACCGCCGGACTGTGCGGGCAGACTTTGGTGCGTTCGCTGCCGGTGAGCGCGGAGAATCGCGACGCGGCGATTGCCGAGCTGGAGAAACTTCCCTCCATTGGCGCGCTTGATCTCGGCGCGGCGTTCCGCACGATGGGCGCGACGGAGCCGGGCACGGTGATCGTGCATCTCGGCAGCGCGACGCCGGTGTTCGGCGAATTGGAAAATGCGAAACTGCTCGACCTGTTGC
>JANNQW010000348.1:0-31861 GCA_031400955.1 Verrucomicrobiota bacterium | reverse complement strand
CCGCGGACGCGAATGCGCTTCTGCCCCGTTTCGACCGGCAGGTCCAGCAGCAGCACCAGGTCGGGAACCGGGAAGCTGCCTTCGTTGAATTCCAGCACGTCCTTCACCTTCGCGCCACGCGCACCTTGATAAGCAGCGGTGCTCCAGTAGTAGCGGTCGAGAATCATGATGGCGTCCTCGTCCAGCGCCGGCTGGATGGAATTGCGCGAGTGATCGTCGCGATCCTTGTGAAACATTTCCAGCTCCTGTTCGAGCGTGAGCCGTCCCGACGCCGCAGAATCGCGCAGCTTGCGACCCCACTCCAGGCTGGTCGGCTCTTTTGATAGCGCACAAAGCAATCCGCGTTCACCGCACCATTGCGCCAGGGTTGCGGCGACAGTTGTTTTGCCAGCGCCGTCGATACCTTCGACCGCGATGAGGAGTCCAGCCGGGATAGGTCGTTTCATACGCGATTGAGGTTGCTCGAGTTTTCCGGCATCGTCATATCACGCGTGCCCCAGACGCTGCAACTGATACTTTTTCTCGATGTCTGAAACCCACTTTTCGTGATCCAGATACCAGCGGACACTTTTGCGCAGGCCGGTCTCGAACGTCTCGCGCGGCTGCCAGCCGAGTTCGCGACCGATCTTGCTGCAATCAATCGCGTAACGGCGATCATGACCAGGACGATCCTTGACGTAGGTGATCAGATCCTCCGGCGTGCGCTTCAATTCGGGGCGTTCGGCGTTCACGGCAGCGATGATGGCATGAACGACATCGATATTTTTCATCTCGCATTTTCCGCCGATGTTGTAGGTCTCGCCGATCTTGCCTTTAAGCATAGACAACGTTAGACCGCGACAGTGATCCTCGACATAGAGCCAGTCGCGCACGTTGGAGCCATCGCCATAGACTGGAAGCTTTTCACCGCGAATAACTTTTTGCACGATGAGCGGTATGAGCTTTTCCGGAAACTGAAACGGGCCGTAGTTGTTGGAACAATTCGTGGTGACGACGGGAAGCTGGAACGTGTGGACGTAAGCGCGGGCCAGGTGATCGCTGCCAGCTTTGCTCGCGGAGTAGGGACTGTTCGGCGAATAAGGAGTGGTCTCACTGAAAGCGGGATCGTCAGGCCCGAGCGAACCATAAACCTCGTCGGTGCTCACATGAAGAAAGCGGAAATCTTTCTTCCCGGCGGCACTGCGCTCACGGTGGTATTTCAGCGCGGTGTCGAGCAGATGGAAGGTGCCGACGAAATTCGTCATGATGAACGGCTCCGGCGAATCAATGGAACGATCCACATGCGATTCTGCGGCGAGATGCATGACCGCATTGATATCGTGCTCGCGCAGCAGATGAGCGACCAATTCGCTGTTGCCAATGTCGCCGCGCACGAAGACATGGCGGGCGTCGTTCTTTAGGGCATCGAGGCTTGAGAGATTGCCGGCGTAGGTGAGCTTGTCGAGATTGACGACCTTGGATATGGCGACGCCCTGTTCCTGTGCGGCGGGGCCGAGGAGGTAATGGACGAGGTTCGAGCCGATGAAGCCCGCGCCGCCGGTGACGAGTATGCGCATGTCTGTCATCATAATAAGGGTGTTAATCGTAGGCGCGACCTGCAACGCGCTCAAGTTTTCCTTACGGCTTCTTTTCCACATCCGTCTTCAACTTCGGCCCCTCGGCCTGAATCCACTTAAAGGTGTCCGGCTTGTCGCCCGGCACCTCGATCCACTCACCTTTGAAGGCTTTTTCCAAATTCGCCTTCCAGCGCGAGGTCTCGATTTCATGAACCTGCTTGTTCGATTCCTTCGCTTCATGGCGAATGATGATGATGCGGTCCTCGTTCTCCTTGTTCACGACTTCCTCCACCTGCCGGCCCCATTCGCCCGCGGGTTTCTCGCGCAGATTGAGCTGGCCGCGATGATCCTCGCCCACGAGCCGGTTGTTTTTCAGCGTCTGCACTTCCGCCATGCGGTTGCGCTGCCGGAGCACGGCCTCCTCGTAACCGACCTGGGCTTCTCCAGGTTTTGCGTTCTCGTCTCCCCGATACTGATAAACATCCAGCCGCATCGTGACATCCACCTTGATCGGATCCGGTGTGGCCACGTTGACGACGGGCAGTTTGCACGCGGTCATGGTCAACCCACATGCGAGGAATCCAACGATGGCGGTGAGGGGGTGCATCATCTCAGGGTGGGGAAATCCTATTGCTCGATTTAGTTTTGTCTGGCGGCGGATCGATTTTCCAGCGGTGATCATAGGCGTTGATTTCAAAATTGCGCGCGCCCGTGGGCCCGGTGAACTTGAGGGTGCCGCCGCCTTCGCGGCCATAAGTTCGGAATTGTCCATCGGTGCGGTCATACGCGAAGTCGCGCAATGTTTCCAGTGTGATTTGCGAGAGTTGCAGTTTCAGGCCGCTCAGACTCTCCGGCAGGGTTTTGATCAGATCATTCAAGGCTTCGATGGAAATCTTGCCGGGCGTCTGGTTATCGAACTTGCCGTCGGTCTGGTAAACTTCTTTGCCATCGCCGTTGGTCGTGACGGTCGCGCCCACTTTTCCCTCCATGAAAAAGTAACCCGGACAAAGTTTCTGCGTGAGCTCGCGGGTCTGGACATCCTTGCCGCTGATCCAGCCGTCCCAGGTATAAACCGCGTCGTTGTAAATGTTAAATTCGCCGTTCACATATCCTTCATAGGCCGCTCCGCCAAATTTTCCGTAGATGCCCCCCAGATCGTAGGTTACGGAAAGGAAGGCGTCCTCGATGTGCAGTTCCTTCCAGCGAATCTGCTTCACTTTGAAAACCTCGGTGACGTTGTTGTCCCGGCCTTTCACCGGCAGATTGAACTGAACATTGCCGCTCATCCCCTCGAACTTGAGTTTCAACTCCGGGATTTCATAATTGTCTGACGGTATTTCGAAATTCGCCTCCAGCGTGCCGCGACTCACTTCACTGGTGAAGCTGAAGGGAAACGGAGTGCGGAATCCCGCGAGCGGCACACCCTTGGGCGCGATCACCAGCTTGCCGCTGTGAACTGCCAGGGTGCGCACATCCCAGCCGGACTGACTGGCGGGTGGCTCATTTACGATCGCCGCCGCTGCGGCCTGGATTGCAAAAATTTTGTCCAGCGCCGCCACCTTGGTCTCGGGCCCCGGCGCGCCGAGCGCTGCGTAGCGCCGGTAGTAGTCCACATACCAAAACAGCGGTTCGCCGATGAACAACGTCGGACTGACGATTTCCACTTTGTCGATCCGCTTGGCGATCAACCCCGCGAGAGTGAAGTTTACGAAAACGCTGTCGAGCTTTGCCACCGGGGGACCGCCGTAGGGTGAGGGGATCTGCAGCCGGGCCAGCTCAATGCGCTGAGGCGCGATGTCCGCCGCGAGACCTTCCGGTGACAGCGGGGCGTCTTTGCTTTTCAGCGAGACTTCGAAGCTCACCGAGTCCATGCCTGGCACCAGATGGTCCAGCGTCACGAAAGTGTCCTCGATGCTAAAATCAGCCACCATCCAATCCGGGGACGATTTTGGATTTTTGATTTTGGATTTTGGAATCTCCGGATCGGAATCAGCTTTCGTCGTCGCGGGCTGCTCAAAAAACTTCATCAATGCGTTGCTGGCCTCGATGTTCGCACCACCGATGCGCAACGAATCGATGCGATGCGTGCGCCATACATCCGGCAGTGAAACCGCGCCATCGACGAATGAAACCCTCGCAACCGGAAAAGGAAAGAGCGTGAGCCCCGGCAGCCGGGCCACGAAGTTTTCGAAGCGCACCCGATGCATCCCCGGTTTCGTCTGGTCCGTCGTGACCGACAGCCTTGACTGCGCATCCAGCGCGCGTTCGCCCCTGGCCGTGGCAAGGTCGAGACTGCCCTCCTCGATCGAGAGCTGGCCGAAATGAATCTGCTGCCAGAGCGGGGCATCCGCACTGGTGGGGGCGGCATTACCTTTTGTCTTCGCAGCTTCGGCCTCAAACCACGGTGTGTTTCCGTCGCGTAGGCGCACGACGGGTTTCTTCAACACGAACGTTTCCACCGCCTTCGACGCGTTCCACGCGTCGGGTTTGATCGCGATCGTTCCTTGCGGCAGCTCGAAGAAGGGCCGGCCTGCTGGAAAGCTCAAGGCAAGATCACGCACGTCGAGCGTCTGCGCCTCCGTCGAGTGCGCACCCTTGGCGTCGAGCCGCAGATCACGCAGCTTCAGCGTTGCGTTTGTCTCGAGTTCAAATGGCATCAATTCCGTGTCTGCGATCCTGAGGCGGGCATCGCGAATCTCGATGTGCTGCAAGTGTGCGCTCCAGGATGAATCCTGTGCATCTTCGCCTTTCGCATCGGTCGCGATCGCGCTCTGCCTGCAGGGCAGCAGAAGTCGGCGCAAGTCCGGCGTCCAATGAATCTCCGGTTCACGCATCGTGAGCTGCTCGATGCTCCACTGCCCATTGATCAGCGCAGGCATCACGAGATTCATCTCGCGACAGGCGATGAGACCCACGCCTGCGGGTGGTTTGATCTCCAGATGATTCACCCGCAATCTCTGCGCGCCCATGGAGAATGGCTGATCCGGCAGCCACGCGAGTCCAGTCGTTTCATAATCCACATGAGCCGATGCGTCCGGCAATTCAATGCCCGCCACATTGCCCGCCGTGAATCCAGTCGTGCTCAAACCGAGGTGATTGCAATCGACGCGGGCAATGCGCATACCGCGAATAAACGACGGCGCGCGCTGGGTGGCATTGGTTTGCGGAATGGAATTTGCTGCGGACTTTTTACCAGAATCCGGCGTGAGAAAATCGAGAAACGCCGGAGTCATTGCCAGCGACAACTTATCGATCGAGAGCACATCGAGATCGAGGATCCCCTCATGGATGCGGCCCCGCGCGCGAAGCTCCGCCAGTGTCACCGGATGCTCCTTATGCTTCAGTGCGCCCCCGGTGATCGTGAGTTCCTGCTCGCCGATGTTCAAAGTCCCGTCGGCTGAAGTGGAGATGTCATCCGCGTGATAATTTACGACGATCTCCGCCACCGTGCCGTCGCGTTCCACATAGCGCAGCCGCGCATTTCGCAGATCAGTGCGCGTGACCTGCCAGCCGCCGGGCAAGATGATGCCCTCCGATGATTCATCACCCTGTCCGTCCAGCAACTGCTCCAGAAATGGCTGGCTGATGATCACTTCGGCATCGTTCAATGAAACCGAACGAACCCGGCGCGTGAGAAGTTCGCGCATCCCGCTGGTCAGGGCGAGTTCCGGCAATCGTAGCACCACGGCATCCGTTTTCACATCGCGCAACTCAAAGCCGCGCATCGTCGCACCTTCGTCAGTCAGGATGAAATCCGTCACACTGCCTCGAACTGGACCGGCGGAAATCAGGTAGCGATTGATGTATTCGACCCGATACGTCCAGAGCCACCATCCCGCTGTTGCGAGCAGCAGCACCAATACCACTCCCGAGGCACCGCACCAGAAAAGCACGCGCCGCAGGAGCGACCGGCGCGGTTTCAACGCGGGAGTTTTGTCTGACATCGACCGCAGAATAACCGCCCACAGGAAATTCACACTGCAAAACTATTGAGTTAAAGGAAGAGGGGACACAATCGTCGCTTCACACTGGGACTGATGAAGGCAAGACCTGCGGAATGCAGGACAAATTATGAGGAGCGCTTCATAATATTTTGCACGCCAAGGGAGGAAACGCTTGCCCATGAATCATGTTTCAGCAAACTAGGGTCATGCAAGCCGCGAAGACCACCGTGAACCGCTTCGAAACCGAGGCATTACTCAATCAATTCACTCTGGGGATCATCATGGGCGGGGGCGCAGGTTCGCGACTCTACCCGCTGACGAAAGACCGGGCCAAACCCGCCGTGCCGCTCGCGGGCAAATACCGCTTGGTGGACATCCCCATCAGCAACTGTATCAACAGCGGCGTGCGCCAGGTATACGTGCTCACGCAATACAACAGCACCTCGCTTAATCGCCACATCAGCCGCGCATACAAGTTCGATCTCTTCAGCCACGGCTTCGTGGAAATCCTCGCCGCGCAGCAGACCTCAGGCGACCTAAACTGGTATCAGGGCACAGCCGATGCCGTGCGGCAGAACTTGCGCACTTTCACCCAGGGGAAGTCGAAATATTTTCTCATCCTCAGCGGCGACCAGCTTTACCGCATGGACTTCCGCAAGGTGCTGGGAAAGCACATCGAAAGCGGCGCCGACATCACTCTGGCCACCATTCCTGTGGACGGCGAGCGAGCGCAGAGTTTCGGCATCATGCAGACCGATGCCAGCGGACGCATCCGTAACTTTGTCGAGAAACCAAAAGAGCCCAGCGTTCTCCAGGCACTGGCCATGCCCGCGGAAACCGTAAAAGAACTCGGCCTCTCGGAAACAGAGCCCAGCTACGAAGCCAGCATGGGCATTTATGTTTTTAACCGCGATGTCCTGATCGAAGCGCTCGATAATGAACTGGCTGATTTTGGGCGGGACATCATTCCCGCTGCGATCAAGAATTACAAAGTTCAGAGCTATCCCTTCCAAGGTTACTGGGAAGACATCGGAACCATCAGCAGCTTCTTCGAGGCCAATCTCGATCTTTGTTCCGTGGTGCCGGAGTTCGACTTTTTCGATTCTCAGGCGCCGATCTACACTCATGCGCGGTTTCTTCCGGCTACCAAGATCAACGGCGGCAGCATCCATCATGCGCTGCTTTCCGACGGCTGCATTTTGACTGAGGCGGAAATTGAGATGAGCATCCTCGGCATCCGCACCGTGGTGGAGTATAAGACCACGCTCCGGCAGTGCATCGTCATGGGTGCGGACTATTATGCAGGCGCGGCGAATTTCCCGACGAATCGTCCGCCACCTGGCATCGGAAAGAACTGTAAGATCGAGCGCGCCATCATTGATAAGAATGTCCACATCGGCGACGACGTGGTCATCACTCCCAAGGGCAAGGATCTGAACTTGGACGGCCCTGATGGCCTCTACTTCATCCGCGACGGCATCGTCGTGATTCCGAAGGACGCGGTCATTCCTGCGGGGATGTGGATTTGAAGGACGGAACTGCGGCCCTCAGTTCAGCTTTTGCAATTGTCGCGGCAGGAACTTCCCGTTCTTCCGGATGAGCTTGTCGTCGAACCAGATTTCACCGCCGCCGTAGTCGGAGCGTTGAATGTTGACCAAATCCCAGTGAACATGGCTGCGGTTGCCGTTGTCGGCGATGCCTTCGTAGGCCTGGCCCGGCGTGAAGTGGAAGGAGCCGGCGATCTTTTCGTCGAACAAGATGTCGCGCATCGGTTCGCGGATCCCGCTGTGAAAGGCGATGGCGAATTCACCGATGTAACGGGCCCCCGCGTCGCTGTCGAGTATCCGGTTGATGGCCTTCGTGTTGTTGGCGGTGGCCTTGATGATTTTGCCCTTGCTGAATTCCAGCCGGACATTGTCGAAGGCGATGCCCTGATAGATGGAGGGCGTGTTGTAGCTGATGTGGCCTTCCACGCTGTCTCGCACCGGTGAAGAAAAGACTTCGCCGTCGGGGATGTTGTGGTCTCCGCCGCAGGGGATCGCTTTGATGCCTTTGAGGCTGAAGCGCAGATCGGTGCCGGGGCCCTTGATGTGAACTTTGCTAGCCTTGTCCATGTGCTTCTTGAGCGCGTTCATCGCGGGCAGGAGTGATTTGTAATCGTGCAGGCAGACGCGGAAGTAGAAATCTTCAAAGGCCTCGGTGCTCATGTTGGCCTGTTGCGCCATCGCGGAGGTCGGCCAGCGGAGCACGCACCAGCGGGTGTGATTGACGCGGTGGTTGATTACCGCCCGCATCTTTTCTGTGACGAGCTTCATTTTGTCGGCGGGCACGTCGCTGGTCTCGGTGATGTTGTGGCTGCCGCGCACGGCGATGTAGCAGTCCATCTCTTTCATGAGATCGAGATTATTTTTGGCCAGCATCGCGTAGCTCTCCGCCTCCGCGTGTTTCATGAGTTCGCGGGTGACGATGGTGTCGTGCAGTTTCACCACCGGAATGGCCTTGGCCCTCACCACCTCGCGAATGAGGGCGATGGCAATGGAGTTGGGGGCGTCAAAGAGGTCGATCATCACCCGGTCGCCCTTGCGGACTTGGGTCGAATAGCGGACGAGCTGACGGGCGAGTTGGTCGATGCGAGAATCGTGCATGCGGCTTTGTTAGCTGAAGGTGTGGTGCTCGGCAAGTGGAAGCCGGTTCTGTAAATCGCAGGGATGGAGAAACTGCGTGCAAAAATAGGAGGGGCTGATAAGTGTTCAAAAGAACACTACATTTTTTCACTTCCTCCCCTCTCATGTCACTCAATGCCCTCTTTGTGGATTTTAACAGCTACTTCGCTTCCGTGGAGCAACTGCTGGAACCGCACTTGCGCGGTCGTCCCATCGCTGTGGTTCCGGTGAAAAATACCGACAGCACCTGCTGCATTGCCGCCAGCAAGGAGGCGAAACTTTTTGGAGTGAAAACCGGCACCGGAGTGCGCGAGGCCAGACAGCTTTGTGCTGGCATTCAGATCGTGGAGTCGCGACCCGAAGAATACATCCGCCTGCATCATCTGTTGGTTGCCGCCGTGGAGTCGTGCACGCATGTGGAGGAAGTGACGTCGATTGATGAGATGTGGTGTCAACTCACCGGCAGACAGTGTCAGCGGGGGAATGCCGAAAGTCTCGCGTGCGAAATCAAGGGCGCCATTGCCCGCGTGGCCGAAAAAGAATCACCGCGCACCCGGCATCATCTCACGGCCGCGGCCACGCTCACCGGCTCCATCGGCATCGCGCCCAATCCGTATCTTGCGAAACTGGCGTCTGATATGCAAAAGCCGGACGGCCTGGTCGTGATCGAGCTGTGCGATCTGCCGCACAAGCTGCACACCCTGGAGTTGCGCGACTTCTGCGGCATCGGCCCGAACATGGAGCGCCGCCTGCGCGAGTGTGGCATTCGCACCGTGGAGCGGCTCTGCAACGCCACGGAAAAAGAATTGCGCTACGCGTGGCATAGCATCGAGGGCGCGCGCCTGTGGCGGCTGCTGCGCGGCGAGGAAGTGCCGCGGCCACCGGTGCACAAGCGCGTCATCGGCCATTCACACGTGCTGCCGCCGGAACTGCGCAGCGACGAGGGCGCGCGCGCCGTCTGTCACCGGCTGATCCAGAAGGCCGCGATGCGCCTGCGCAAGGCGGGCTACTGCGCGGGCGGTCTGCAGCTCGGCGTGCGGCATGAGGAGGGGATCTGGAGCGACGACATTGTTTTCACCGAAACCCAGGACACGCTGGAGCTGTTGCGGGCGCTGGACATGTTATGGGAGCACCGGGAGCGCGGGCTGGCGCCGAAGAAAGTGGCGGTGACTTTTTTTCGACTCAATCTGCGGCAGACCAGCACGCCGATGTTCACTCTGCTGCGGCGCGATCATGCCGCGCTCTGCGCCGCTGTGGACAAAGTGAACATCGGTTTCGGCAGCAATAAAGTTTATTTCGGCGGCGCGCACAACGCCCTGGCCTACACGCCGATGCGGATCGCCTTCACGCGCATCCCGGACATGGAGACAGAAGGGTGAGGGAATGCTGAATGATGAACTCAGGGTTCGATGATTCAATCATCCATTCTCCCGTATTCCGTCTTGTATCTTGTATCTTCCAATCTTGCATCTTTCCGCATCACTTCCCCGAAGCACTTCGCACAAACTTCGCCAAATCTGCTTTCTGCTTTTTTAGATCAGGCAGATTCAGATACATCATGTGACCGGCGGCATAATCGTCCATCACCAGGTTTTTTCTCAGTGCCACAGGGAGATTCATGTGCTCAAACGTGTAGCGTGCGGCGAAATAGGGTGTGGCCAGATCGCTGTAGCCGCAGGAGATGTGGACTTTTAGAAAGGGATTGCGCGTCATGCTTTCAGCCAGCGTCTCCGCCACGTTCAGCGTTTTGTTGTTCGAGTCCCAGTTCCACGGTCCGACGCTGGCGAGAATTTCATAAGGCTTGTCCTCCTCGTATTTCAGCTCGGTGCGCAGATAGTGGTTGAAGGTGGAAGTGTAGGCGCTGAAGACTGCGTCCGCGCTGGGATCGGCCTCCGATGTCTCCGTCAGCCGGTCGCGCACATAGCTGGTGTAGCGGCTGTCGAAGCGACCGATTTGCAGATCCTTGTCCCGCAGCAGTTCCACGCAGAAACGCGACAGCGACAATCGCAGGTCCGCGCGGTCGAGATAATTCACGCTGAGTCCGGTGAAGCGGGCCAATTGTTTCAGGATGATGTCGCGCTCCGGCTTCTCCAACGCCGTGCCACGCAACAGCGCGTGATTGTAGTCACCAGTGGCAAACTGTTCCGCCAGTTTTAATACATCAGGCAAGGGCTTGCCCTGCAAGTCTGCGGGCAGCTTCCGGTGGTGCCATGCCGCAGCGGTGAAGCTCGGCAGATAAAGCACATGCGGCAGATCGTTACCCTCGCCACCCCAGATGGTTTGGAAGTTCAGCACGGTGCTCACCAGCATGATGCCGTTCAAGTTCATGTGGTGCCGATCCATGAGTTCGCCGCTCAATGCCGCCGCGCGCGTGGTGCCGTAGCTCTCACCGATGAGGAACTTCGGCGAAGCCCAGCGCGAGTTCCTCGTGACATAGAGCCGGATGAATTCGGCAACGCTCCTGGCATCCTCCTTGACGCCATAAAATTTCTTTGCCTCCTCCGGCTTGGCGGCGCGACTGAACCCTGTGCCTACGGGATCGATGAAGACGAGGTCAGTCTCATCCAGCAGCGAGTATTCGTTCTCCACCATTTCATACGGCGGAGGCAGCGCGCCACCGTCGTCCTGCAGCTTCACGCGCTTGGGTCCGAGTAATCCCATGTGCATCCACACCGAGGACGAACCGGGACCGCCATTGAAGGAAAATGTCACGGGGCGGCGCGCCAGATTGCTGACGCCATCCTTGGCATAAGCGATGAAGAAAATGTCCGCCGTCGTCTTGCCCTCCGCATCCTTCAGTTGAAGCGTGCCCGCCGTGGCCGTGTAGTCGATTTTTGCACCATTGAGCACGATGGAATGCTTCGTTTCGGAGAGCTTGGGCTTGTCTTTTTTCTCATCCTTTTCCGGCTTCTTTTTATCAGTATCTTCAACATCAGCCTTATCGACCTTCTTCGTGGATTCGGGCTTATCCAATGCTGTGTCCGGGGGATTTGGCTCAGCCATGGCCAGACTGGCCATGAGAGTAATAATGGCGGAGAACAAGCTGATTGCCTGGAAGTGGCATCTGTTTTCCGTGCGCTGCCACCTTGCAAGATTCGCGGCAGAGCAAGGGCGGTCGGGGGCAAGCCGTAAAATTTTGCTGTCTGTTAAATTGAACGAACAAGTGCGCTGGTCTTCAGATGTATCTTTCATATTCGAGTTTAGACGCTAAGCCACTCTCTTCCAGTATTCCAGTATTCACTAACTTGAAGGTTAAGATTGCAGATTGTGGAAAATTTGGGATGAATTACATCGTAAATTTCCCAAATGATCTCACTCCTCGTCACCCTCGAAATTGATCCCACCCGAATGGAGCATTTTATGAAGTGCATTCGCGCCCAGGCCGTGGCCTCACGCAAAGAGCCAGGCTGCCGCCGCTGGGAGGTGAGCCGCAAGCTCGATCAGGAAAACGTCTTTACACTTGCCGAACTTTACGATGATGCAGCAGCGCTGCAGGCGCATTTCGAAAGTCCCCATTTCAAGCAATGGGTCGAGTCCACTGGCGGTGGACTCATCCTGTCCAAGACTTCAGTGCGCGGCCAGGTGCTCGATATGTGAGGTGTGACAATGAATGCTCACCCCTTCCGCACCGGCACCACTTTGCGATCCAGTCGATGCACCGCTTGAATATGCCGCACCGTTCCGCTGCGGGCGCGCATGAGAAGCGAGTGCGTCTCCGCACGGTGCCCGGTGATCTTCACTCCGGGAAGCAGCGGACTGTCGCTGATGCCGGTGGCACAGAAAAGGGCGCTCTCGCCAATAACCAGGTCATCCGACTGGAACACGCGAGTGATGTCTCCGATGTCATGGACCGCTGCGACTTCCTCGCGATGTTCTTCGTTATGAAACCACATGCGCAACTGCATGTCGCCACCGAGGCACTTCAAGGCTGCGGCGGCGAGCACGCCTTCGGGTGAACCGCCGATGCCAACATACAAGTCCACGCCTGTCCCCGGCCACGAGGGCGCGAGCGCGGCGGTGATGTCTCCATCTGTGATCATGCGAAGCGCCGCACCGGCTGCGCGCACCTGCTTGACGATGTCGGCATGACGCGGGCGGTCCATCGTGACCACGACGATATCGCACACATTTTTGTCGAGCGCGGCGGCGACGATCCCCAGCACTTCGCGCAACGGCAAGTCGAGCAGGCAGGGGTTGCCGATGTTTTTCAGGGCGTGCTTCACCAGCGGGCCGTAGGCGATCTTATGAGAATAAAAGCTGGGAATGTTCATCATCGTGCTGGGCGCACCATCGGGCACTTGGGCAGCAGCGATGACGGAGACGGCATTGGGCAGGCCTTTGGCGATGTTGGTGGTGCCGTCAATCGGATCGAGCGCGATGTTAAAATGCGGCGCGCCGTCTTTCCACGTGCCCAGGCGCTCGCCGACGAAAATGCCGGGAGCGTTGTCCTTAATGCCTTCACCGATCACGACCTCGCCACGAATATCGAGGATGTCGAAGACACCTCGAATGGCCGCGCAGGCCGCTGCGTCTGCGAGTTCTTTTTCACCGCGACCGAGCCAGGAGATGGCCTTGAGCGCGGCGTTTTCCGTGGCCCTGACGAATTCAAATTCCAGCAAACGCTCAAGGTCTTGGGTGCTGCGGAGCGGAGGAAGCTTGTTGGTGTTGGGCATGCGTTTGCGGTGATGATGAGGGATATTTGGTGTGGATGCAACACCGGTGTCGCATCCCGCCTACCCGGCAGGAGTGGAGGCGGCGTTGCCTCTACTTCGCGGGCTTCTTGGGCTTCGCCTCCGTGTAAGGAGGATTCGTATAGGCTTCCGGCGCGGCGGTCTTGATGTTCGGCGGAATGTCCGCCTTCACATCACCGAGCGCCCACTTGATGCCGCCGACGAGAATTTCCTGAAACGTGGGATTGGTCCACACGTCTTCGCGATGACCCATCGAGGTAAAGAATACGCGACCCCCGCCTTCTTGGCGTGCCCAGGTGTTCGGATACGGCGGGCGCTTGTATTCGTCGCCCTTCATCGAGGGCGCATCGATGACGGTGAGCACATGAATATCAGGCGTGAAATCCTTCAGCGAATACCATTCTTCTTGAAAGCTGAACTCGGCGCCAACCTTCTCAAAGCCAGGGAACTTCGGATCGATGACTTTATTCCGCGCTTCCTGCTGCGCCCCGTGCTTGATAAATTCACCGCCAAGCATGCGCACATAAGGATCTGCTTTATCGCCGTGATTCAAATAACGATCAGGGCCCTTCGCTGATTCATTGTTCGTATGAAAGGTGTCGCTGGCGGAGTGCGTGCCGATGAATCCCTTTCCGCTGCGCACATAGTCGATCAGCGCCTGCTTGCCTTCCGGCGGCATGCCCGGCTGAGCATCGGTTCCCGGAATGGTCAGATCACCCGTGGTGTAAAAAAAGACGGCGTCAAATTGCGCAAGGTAAGCTTTGTTGAAGTTCGTTCCATCTTTCAGGAAAGTGAACTCCCAGTTGTTCTTGCCGCCAAGTTCCAGAAGTGTTTTCTCCGCCCAGCTGGGCTGGCCTTTCTTCCACGAAATAACGGAGTGCTCGAAGGCCGATGATTTGGTGAAGAACAGTATCTTGCGCTTGGGTGCAGCGTCCGCCGCCAGAAGGATGGTCGCAGAAAGGAGGTTGATGATGAGCCCGAATGTGAATTTGCGAATCATGCCAGCGGATACAGCGCATCCTCTCACCGCGCCAGTAAAATTGCGCCCGGCTTGTCCTGGCCCGCGCATTGCCGGTGCCCGGCATGATTCAGACTGGCAATTCATCTGCCCTGAAAATTTGGATGCGTCTTTGCTAAACAAGGCTATGAGGTCAAAGCAATTCCCCTGCAATAAAACAGCTCCCGTAAACGTAACTCAACCTATGAAACTCACCGCATTACTCGCCATCGCGTTCACCCTCGGCACCGGCACCTCAGTCCGCGCTGCGGATCATCTTGTTTTTGAAGGAAAAAGCGGGCCCGGCAAAGGCCTCCATGTCGTCCTGCTGGCTGGTGACGAGGAATATCGCAGCGAAGAGGCCATGCCGATGCTGGCGAAAATTCTCAGCGAGCGTCACGGCTTCCGCTGCACCGTGTGTTTTTCATTGAACGCTGACGGCACCATCAATCCCGACAATCAGGCCGGACTCAGCCATCCCGAGGCGCTCGATTCCGCGGATGTGATTGTCATGTCGCTGCGTTTTCGCCAATATCCGGACGATGTCCGGAAACATTTCACCGACGCCCTGGCGCGCGGCGTGCCGATCATCGGCCTGCGCACCAGCACCCACGCCTTCAAAGACAAGGAACTCGGCAAGTTCGGTAAAGAAGTGCTGGGCGAACAGTGGGTGAGCCACTGGGGCCGTCACAAAAGTGAAGCCACGAAAGGCATCATCGAAGCCAGTGCTAAAGATGAGGCCATCCTAAATGGCGTGAGCGACATCTTTGGCACGTCGGATGTGTATGAGGCCTATCCTCCAACGGATGCGAAAATTCTCGTGCGCGGCCAGGTATTAAAGGGCATGAATCCCACAGACGAACCCGCGGATTACAAAAAGAAGCGAAGCACCGACAAACAGGAGCAGGGCGTGAATGACCCCATGATGGCCATCGCATGGACGCGTGAGATGAAAATCGACGGCGGAAAGACTCGCCGCACACTCTGCACCACCATGGGTGCTGCCAGTGATCTTACCAGTGAAGGCTTGCGTCGTCTGGTGGTGAACGGGGTGTTCTGGGGCTTGGGTCTCGAAGTGCCGAAGAAGGCGGACGTGAGCTTCGTGGATCCATTCGACCCGACTTTTTACACCGCCGGTGGCTACAATCATGGCAAGACGCCCGAAGATTTTGCCCTCGGCAAGGCCACGACGCCTGCACCTCCGTCACCGCCAAAACAGAAGAAGTGAAGCGGTTTAGTATCAACCCTACTTTTTACGTTCGCTTGACAAACAGGGTCTCACAGTGGAAGACAGGGCACTTCGTCGTATTGCTGAAATTTCGGTAGCGCGAGAAAAAGGGGGCATAGCTCAGTTGGTAGAGCGTCTGATTTGCATTCAGAAGGTCAGGAGTTCGAATCTCCTTGCCTCCACCATTTCCCGCCAGTTGCAGTTCTCATGGGAGAGGGAATGATGGCCCATGAAACAGCTGCTCTCTTTCTTGGTCTTCACTGTAATCGCGTCCCCACTTTGGAGCGAAACCAAACCCGTTCATCCCAGCCAAAAATGGGAGAAGGCCATCGCCACGTTTGAGGAGGCGGACAAAAAATCTCCACCACCCGCGGGGGCCATCGAATTCATCGGCGCATCTGGAATCACGCGCTGGAAGACGCTCGCCGAGGATTTTCCGGGGCTGCCGGTCTTCAATCGCGGCTTCGGCGGCTCGCAGATCGAAGACGCAACATACTTCGCAGAGCGCATCGTGATACCCTACAAGCCGAAGACCATCGTGTTTCAGTCCGGCGGGAATGACATCAACGCAGGCAAGTCACCGGCACAGGTCGCAAAGGATTTCGGGGCGTTCGTTGCCAAAGTGCGCGGCGCGCTGCCCGATGTTCGCATCCTTTTCATTGAACAGGCTCCGAGCTCAAAACGCTGGGAGCAACGCGAGAAGCAGCAGCAGCTCAACCAGTTCGTGAAAGAATTCATCGCCAAGGACAAAAACCTCGTCTTCATCCCAATGTGGCAGGAGTTCATCGGGTCCGACGGCAAGCCAAACGACGCGCTCTACGTCGAGGACAAGCTCCATAATAACGCTGAGGGCTATAAGATACGGACGCGGATCGTGAGGGAGTTTTTGGAAAAAAACTGATAGCGATCACCGTAATCTTTGCCCTTCACTTATGTTGCATCACTCCCTTTGCACCAATCATCCCCTCTCCTCCTTGATGCGGCAACGCCACCCTCTACACCACTTGGCTCGAACGCTGGTGCTAGGCTTGACTATGTTGTCATTCTCCAATGCTGCGGACCCCATCCCTGACGCCAAGAATACAAAAAAGAAAACCGACCGAACGTCGAATCGTGGGCCAGAGAACGTTGACCTGAAGTTCAAACTTCCGCCGCCGCCAGCGCTGACACCGCAGCAGGCACTCAAGGCGATGCATCTGCCGAAGGGATTCCATGCAGAGATAGTCGCCAGCGAGCCGATGATCGAGGCGCCCGTAGCCATGAGCTGGGATGACCAGGGTCGGCTTTATGTATGCGAGATGCGCGGATACATGCAGGACGCCAATGCCAAGGGCGAAGACGAGCCGGTCTGCCGCATCTCACGGCTGGAAAGCACGAAAGGTAACGGGATCATGGACAAGGCCACTGTGTTTGTGGACAAGCTGCTGATGCCCCGCAGCGTGACCGCATTTGGCGACGGTGTCATTGTGGCCGAACCGCCGAATCTTATTTGGTATCACGACACCAAAGGAATAGGCGTCGCGGATAAGAGCGAAATCATCGCGAACGACTTTGGGAGCATGGGTGGTCAGCCGGAGCATATGGCCAACTCCCTCACCTATTGCCAGGACAATTATTTCTGGGCCGCGAATTACGGCCAGCGCTTGCGATGGGCGAAGGGCAAGTTCGTCAGCGATCCGACACCCAGTTCCGGGCAATGGGGCCTGACCCAGGACGACTGGGGACGACGTTATTTTAATTACAACAGCGATTTCCTCCGATCCGATTTGCTGTCGCCTTCAGTTTACGCGCGTAATCCAAACCTGGCTGACAAGCTTGCACTGAACTGGCAGGTCATGAAGGACCAGCAGTGTTTCTCGCCGGTGCCAACACCGGGAGTGAACCGCGGCTATACGTCGACCCAACTCCGCGCCGATGGGACACTCTCCATCTGCACCGCCACTTGTGGCCCGGCGATCTATCGCGGTGATTTGTTTCCGAAGGATTTTCAAGGTAACGTCTTCATCCCCGAGCCAGCAGGAAATTTAGTAAAGCGGCTGATCCTCAGCGAAACCGGAGGCGTGGTCTCGGCGAAAAACGCCTACGAGAAGTCAGAGTTTCTCTATTCCACCGACGAGCGCTTCCGCCCGGTCAATGCCTACAACGGTCCTGATGGCGCGCTCTACATCGTGGACATGGCGCGCGGCATCATTCAGCATAAATTTTTTCTAACTCATTACCTCACCGCCAATATAAAAGACAGAAAACTAGAGGAACCAGTGAACCTTGGCCGCATTTGGCGCATCGTGCCGGACAACGCGAAGCCGAAGATCGTGAAGCTTCCGACGAAGTCGAACCATATTGCAAAGTATCTCGATCACCCCAACGGCCACATTCGCGATACGGCGCAGCGTGTGCTAGTCGAGCGCGGAGGAGATGATATCAAGGGAGATCAAGCTGCCGATGCCGCGATCAACATCGTGTTGAACGGCAAGACTCCGCAAGGTCGAGTGCAAGCTCTTTGGACACTCGAAGGTTTGAACTCTGTAGGACGCGGCCCTGTTGCAGGAATGAAATTCCCAGCGCTTGGTGACTCCACACTAAGCGCTGCGCTCAAGGACAAACATGAAAAAGTTCGCGCAACTGCCGTGCGCCTCGCCAGCATCGCGCAAGTGCCGGACATGTTAAAAATGACAGCCGACAAGAGTGCCGAGGTGCGGGTGCAGCTCGCTCTCCAGCTCAGCTCACAAAACACTGCCGCAGCCCAGAGCGCAGTGCTGAAATTGCTCAAGGCCGGTGGCAGTCCGCTGCTCAATGACGCCATTGCCAGCGGCAGTCGCGGCCACGAGCTGGAGTATCTCCAAGCACTGCTCAAAGAGACCTCGGATAAAGACGACCTTCTTGCGAAAAGCGGCCTGCTCCAGATGCTCGCCAGCTGCGTAATGAACGAGCGCCGCAGCGCACGCGTCGCGGAACTCCTGAAACTCACCGCCGCGCAGTCACCGGATAGTGCACGGCAAATGAACTTGGTGAATGGCATCGTCGGCATACCCAGCGATGGCAAAAGCAAGGCGCAGCCGCGCAAGCCGCTTTATTTTGAATCGCAGCCCGAAGCACTGACGACCTTGCAATCGAAGGCTCGAAGCCTGTCGAAGATTCAAGTCAATGTTTCCACCGGCAGCAAAAAATCTCTATTGGAATTGCTCGATGGAGCCATCGCCTGGCCCGGCAAACCGGGAGTGCCACCTCCACCGGTGATCGTCCCCCTCACTGCCGATCAGCAGAAACTCTATGAAAACGGCAAGCTCATTTACAGCGGACTCTGCGCCGCGTGCCATCAACCGTCCGGCACCGGAATGGAAGGACTGGCACCACCGCTCATCGACAGCGAGTGGGTGCTCGGTTCATCGGATCGCCCGATAAAAATCGTGCTCCACGGTCTCGGTGGCCCTGTCAATGTCAGCGGTCGCACTTGGAATTTGGAGATGCCACCCCTGCCCACCTTCACCGACGAACAGATCGCCGGAGTGCTGACCTACATCCGCAGAGAGTGGGAGCACAATGCTTCACCCATTGCACCCGCCGAAGTAGCACAAATTCGCGACGCCAATAAAACCCGGACCCACTCATGGACAGCCGAAGAATTAGGCGCTCCGACTCAGGGCTCCCACGAGACCAAGACTAAGTGAAATAAAAAATAGAAGTTGTCGATTGCAAATCCCTTGTGAGAACAGCGCTTGCATCTGCGTATTCTCGATCCAACACTCGAATCCGACATTCTTCCCATTCAATGAAAAAACACTCAATTCTCCTCGCGCTCACCACTTTCATCACGCCGCTGCAGGCTCAGCTTGAACTCCACCAGGGCGACCACATTGCCATCGTTGGCAGCGGACTGGCGGATCGACAGCAACATCACGGATGGCTGGAGACTCTGATTCACCAAGCTAATCCCAATCTGGAACTCACCGTCCGGAATCTTGGCTTTGCCGCGGACGAAGTGAACCTGCATCCTCGCAGCGCCGATGTGCCTCCGACGGAATATTTTCTCGGACTAAGGAAGGGCGATGTAACCGTAAAAGGCGGAATCATCTACAAGGCGGGCACGGATTTCAGCGCCAACATTATCCTCGCCTACTGGGGCTTTAATGAATCCTTCAAAGGCAAGCCCGGTCTCGACAACTTCAAAAAAGCGCTCGATGAATATTTAAAAATACATCTCGGCGCTGACTACGGAAAAGGAAATCCAAAAATCGTTCTGCTGTCGCCCATCGCGCACGAAGACCTGAAAGTCCCGACCAATTTTCCGGATGGTTCTTCTAACAACGAAAACCTCGAACTCTACACCACGGCCATGGCCGAAGTGGCCAAGGCGAACAACGTTCCATTCGTCGACCTGTTCACAGAATCAAAAAAACTTTATGCTCAATCCTCTCGCCCGCTCACGATCAATGGCATTCACTTGACTGAGGAGGGCGACAAATTCCTGGCCCCAGTGCAGTTGAAAGGAATTTTCGGCAAGGAAGCACCCATGACAGACCAGCCTTCCGTTGAGAAAATCCGTCAGGCTGTCCTGGAGAAGAACGTCCAATGGCATCACCGCTACCGCACTGTGGATCAGTTTAACATCTATGGTCAGCGCTCGCGAATCAAATACGAGGGTGTCGACAATGCGACCATCCTTGGCGAGGAAATGGCGCAGCGAGACGTGAAAGTGGCGAACCGTGACCGGGCAGTGTGGGCCGCCGCGCAAGGGAAAAATTATATCGTGAAGGATGACAATCTGCCGCCGGTGCAAATCACTCCGCCGAACCGTAAAGACGCGGTGCCCTATCTCAAGGGCGAGGAGGCATTGGAATATCTCACCGTGCCCGAAGGTTGCAAAATTGAGTTCATCGCCTCTGAGAAAGAGTTTCCTGAACTGGTGAATCCCGTGCAGATGAATTTCGATACACGGGGCCGGCTCTGGATTTCCGCCTGGCCGACTTATCCCGAGACCACACCGACTACGACTAATTTCGACAAACTGCTGGTGTTCGATATCGACGAGAAAACTGGCAAGTTCACGAAGTGCACCACTTTCGCCGACGGCCTGAACTGCCCGACCGGCTTCCAGTTGTATAAGGATGGCGCGCTTGTCATGCAGTCACCGGATATGTGGTTCATCCGAGATACCAACGGTGACGGCAAGGCTGACTGGAAGGAGCGTATTGTGCACGGTCTCGATGCTGCTGACTCCCACCACGAGACCAACTCCATCTGCTACGAACCCGGCGGCGCGGTCTATTTCAGCGATGGCGTCTTCCACCGCACCAATGTGGAGACGATTAACGGTCCAATCCGCAACACGGACGGCGCGATTTACCGCTATGAGCCGCGCACCAGCAAATTCGAGCGTTATGTTCCCTATAACTTTGCGAATCCACACGGTCGCGTTTTTGATTACTGGGGCAACGACATCATCACAGACGCTACCGGCAACAATAGTTACTTCGGCCCTGGCTTCAGTGGTCATCTCGACAGTGGCGCACATCCCGGCTATCAGCAATTTTGGAATCGCCCATCGCGTCCGTCTCCCGGCACGAACATTCTAAGCAGCCGCCATTTCCCGGGCGAGTGGCAGGGAGAATTCCTCAACACCAACGTCATCAGTTTCCAGGGCATTTACCGCGCCAAGATCACCGAGGTTGGTTCCGGACTGCACGGTGAGACGGTCATGAAGGGAACCGCCATCGATCCCATGCTATCCACGGACATCTCCAAGAACCCCAACTTCCGTCCGAGCGGCGTCGCCGTGGCACCTGATGGCTCGCTCTATGTCATGGACTGGTCACAAATGCTCATCGGCCACCTCCAGCATCACCTTCGCGATCCCAATCGCGACCACCAGCACGGACGCATCTACCGCATCACCTTCCCCGGCCGGCCACTATTGAAACCGAAGAAAATTTTCGGTGAGTCCGTGGAGAACCTGCTCGAACTCCTCAAAGAACACGAAGACAATGTTCGCACACGGGCCAAGATCGAACTCGATACCCATGACACGAAACAGGTGATCGCAGCCGTGCAGAAGTGGGAGAAAAATCTCGAGAAGAAAGACAAGGATTATGAACACCACCGCCTCGAGGCACTCTGGGTGCATCAATGGCACAATGTCGTGAATCTCGACCTGCTCAGTGATGTCTTGAAGTCGCCGGAGCATCGCGCCCGCGCGCAGGCCGTGCGCGTGCTCTGCTACTGGCGCGATCGCGTGCCGGGCGCGCTTGATCTGCTCGAAGCCGCCATCGCCGACGAGTCTCCGCGTGTCCGTCTCGAGACTGTCCGCGCGCTCAGTTTCTTTGGAGCCCAAGACGCTGCCAAGGCCACGCAGATCGCGTTTGAAGTTCAAAACAAGGACACCGATTATTACCTCGACTACTGCCTCAAGGAAACAATCCGGCAGCTCGATTCGATCACCGGCGGCAAGCGGGTTCTGCCGAAAAATCCGGAAAAGCTTGCCAGGTTCATCGCCAAGATGAGCGACAGCGAATTGCGCAATCAGCCGAATGACACTGAGCCAGTGATTTTCGCCAAGCTGGAGCGCCGCAGTTTCGACGTGCTCACACGCAGCGCAGTCGTTGCCGCCCTCGCGAAGCTCAAGGGCACCGACACAGTCAGTGCCGCGATCGCAGGCCTGAATTATCTTGATGCCAAGGGCAATGACGGCGCCGCCGTGGAACTCGCGAAGGTGCTTGTGAGCTTGCCGGCCAAGGATCTGGCAAAAGCCCGCACTGCTCTGATAGCGCTTGGCACCAAGGCCGCGCGCGGACCCGCAAGGAGAGCAGGCTGGGCCGGTATTGTCATCGGCGACGCGAAAGCAGATAGCGCCTGGACGCAGGCAGTTGACTCGAAAGATCGTGAAGCACTCATCGGCGCTATTCCCCTCGTGCCAGATCCACCGCTGCGCGCGCAGTTCCAGCCGAAGCTCGCCGAGATCGCAGCCACAGCGAATGGTTCAACCTTAAAGGCCGTGCTCGAGGCACTGCCGATGATGGGACCGCAGAACGCAGCCGTGAACTTCCCTGTCTTCGCGAAGTTCCTCATCGCAGGAACCGAGCGCAACGCCGCTGCCGCCGCGATCATGTCGCTGCCACGCGACAGTTGGGACAAGCCGCAGGCCGGCATCATCGCCCAGAGTATCCTTGAGTTTGCGAAGAAGCTCGACGCCGGCAGCCGCACCAAACAGGAATTCCTCGAACTCAACCAGCTCGGCATGGAGATGGCGTCGCTCGCTGACAATGCGGCGCTGCGCAAGGAACTGCGCGGCCTCGGCGTGCCCGTGTTCATCGTCAAAACTGTGCGCGAACAGATGCGTTATGACACCCAGCGCATCGTGGTGGAGCAGGGCAAGCCCTTTGAAATCATTCTCGAGAACACGGACGGCATGCCGCACAATCTCATCGTCATCGACGGTGGCAAACATCTGGAGGCCGGCACGTCCACCATGACCATGACCCCTGACAAAAAGGATAAACAAGGCCGCGCCTACATGCCAGACATGAAAAAATTTAATATCCATGGCGCGACAAAACTTCTTGAGTCCGACGAGAAAGAAAAAATACAAATCAAGGGTCTCGGCAAAGAAGGTGAATACGAATACGTCTGCACCTTCCCTGGTCATTACCTCATCATGTGGGGCAAGCTGATCGTCACCAAGGACGTCGATGATTACCTCGCGAAGAATCCGAGCTTCAAGCTCGAGAACGGAAGCACGCCACCAGCCGCCGGAAAGTGAGGATAATTCAATATCATTTATCATCAGACGGACGGATTTACGCGATTTCAATGACCCGTTTCATCACGGGCATTTTGGGGAACATACGCGCCCTCGCGTGTTCTGAGTCGCGCCCTCGCGGCTCAGTCAAACAACTCGCGCAGCCAAATCCAAGCGAGCGGCTGCGCCGGAGATGAACCATGTTTCCGGCGAGGGTGCCGAAAACAACACGCGATAATTGAAACAGCGATGAACACTTCACGGCTCTGTGATGCCAAGCATTCCCACCAGGCTGGCGCGGAGCTGGTCCATCAAGGGATCCGAGGCTGCGCGCTTGTCGCGAATGTGGCTGACTTCTATGGCGTCGCCGACTATGAAACGCTGATGCAATGGCCGGTGCACGGCAGGGTTGTAATTGCCTAGGGCCTCCTCGTAGCGTTGGACGGTTTCGATGAGGCGCATCGGTGTGGGATCGGGTCCGAGATAGTCGGGCGGAAAATGATAGATTTGCTGGGCAACTTCGAGGTCGTATAGGTGCTTCCAGCGGCGTTCGCGTTCGGCATGGGTCACTTCTCCGGCGATGAGGCCTGGCAGGATCGCTTTGCGGAGAGTCTTCACCCGTTGGACTACCGTGCCCTCGCTGCGGCCCTTGAGCCATTCTTGATCAAGCGGATCAAGCACCTGATCCAGCAACCGGGGTAGTCGCTCGTTGATGGTGCCTTGTTGTGCGGCGCCGAGATATTCCAGCTCTTTCAGCGCCAGCAGGGCCAAGCCAAGTTTTGCCACGCGCTGACGCACACTCAGCCCGCGTTGCGGCTGCCAGGTCAGGCGTCTCTCGATTCCGTCAAGAATGGGAGAGAGAGATGTCTCAACATCACCGTTGAAGGTATAGCGTATCGCCACGGGATGAATCACGATTTTGCCTGCGGGATTTTGTTCCGCTCGCTGTTTGGCTGCGAGGCGGGCGATGAAGGCGACGCCATCCTGAAGGGTGATGAGACGGTCGTTGGTGCGCGTGACCACTCCTTCCGCGAAGATGACCAGTGGACGGCTGGCGCGGGTGAGAATGCCAACTGCGGTTTTGAGTGATTCGCGGTCAATGCCTTCGCGATACACGCTGAACCCGCCGATGCGAGGGAGGAGCCAGGTCATCATCCTGCTTTGCAGAAAGAGATGCGCGCTGGCCATGATGTTGATATTGCTGCCTACTGCTTTGCCGAGCAATCCGAGGGACATGGGATCCGCCGGGTTGCAGTGATTAGGCACGAGAAGGATTCCGTGACCTGCTTTGAGAGAGGCGGAAAGCTTTTCGATTCCGCAAATCTCCGTGGACTCGATCGCGTGGACTTTTCGCAGATACAATTTTAGAAAGAAGCCAAAGAACCACGGCCAGAAACGGCTCTCACGGGGCGGGACGAATTCATATTGCTTTTCGCTGACGACCGTCGGTCCTGGGAGTGCGGATATTTTTTTCATCAAGGCGTAAAGTTCGGCTCACCCACGCCATCCGAATGCGGGAACGGCCTTGACCTCCACCCAGCCGCGCTCCCCTTCAACATGCCAGGCTAGCTGAACGGTCACCGCGATGCCGTCGCCCCAGGCGAGTTGCTGGGAGAGCGCCTTTGCGGCATTGCCGCCTTTCACGGCGAACACATTAACTGTCGTGTCTGCTCCAGGCTGGCTGAGTTCGAAAGTATCCTTGCGGCCGATGTCGGGCACGTCCTTGTCGAAGTAGTGTTTGCGCCGGAGCATGACGCGGAATTTTCCTGGTGGAGAACCGGGCTTGATGAGAAACTCCGAGAGGAGCTGGTCCTTGAACTCAATAAACGCCTCCCAATCCACAAGCTGGCTGGATTTATTTTTTTCCTCGACCAAGACAAGAATCTTTTGTTTCAACTCGCCGCCACTCACTTCAAACATGCAGTAGGGCGGTGTATTGCCCTTCGCGGGATAGCGTTCGATGAAATCGATGCGCGCCACTTCGACTGGTCCGTCCGGATACTTCCGGTAATGCTTCTCCATCGCAGCTTTCACGAGATCGGGTTTTTGCACCCAGTGGAGGCGGTATTGCCAAGCTGGTGCCGCGAGAAAACATTTCAAGGCTTCAAGCGCCGGACGGGATGCCTTGGTGATGCCTTTCTCGATAATTTTTGTAAATGCTGAGGTGGCATCGTCCGCTTCGGTCGGGGGCACATCCTGTGTTGTTTCAGATGTCGTCGTTTTTTCAGGAATCTCCAGAACCGCTGCAGAAGATGGGAGAGTCGGCTGCAATGACGGGGGAGTGATCTCGGTTTTAGCAGTCAAGTTATCTGTGACAGGCGGAGTTGGCATCTCAGTCGGCTGTGCCGGGGTAAGTGGGCGGGCATCAGAGATGGTTGGCGACTGATTAGTAATCGCCTGATTTATGGTTGGCTTGATCAGCGTGTCCGCGACGCGACTGCCAATCGTTATGTCCCTAGACGACGATGCGGTGCTTGGGGAAAGCAGGTCAATTTGAGCCGGGACGTTCATGGCTGGCGCAGGAAATTGCGGGCTTGGAATCAATACCGGCACGGCTTTTTCCGGGATATTCTCAGGTTTTGCGTCCGAAGGGTTGGGTGCCTTCGCGGGCGATGCAGTGGGCAAGGTCGTTGGAGGACTGACAGCCGGCTCGTTCTTGCGCGGAGTAGCGACAGTTTGCGCGACGGCGGAGGGGTGCCGCTCATGCCACCATTCGGAGATGCGATGACGGAAAACCCAGATAACAAATGCATCGAACAGCAGAAACCACAGGATGCCGTTAAAAGCCGCCCGACGTCGGCGCTGTCGCCGGTGGTGCCGTGGCGTATCCTCTACCTGCATCAATCCGACTCCCAGCGATGGAAGAACATGGCGGATGACGCTGGAATGCGGCGAACTCGTTTGCCCAGCGATCATGCCATCCATGTCGAGGTCTGGCCCATGACTCTCCGGCGCTGACTCTTCAGTCGATGGCGATTCATTGCTGGTTATCTTCGGTGGAAGGACTGGCTTCGGTTCTGCAGCTGAGATTATTTCCAACAGGGTTCGTGAGGCAGGAGTGGCGGTGGTAACGCTTTCAGGAACAGGAAGTATGACTGGCGGTGCCAGCAGAGGTTTCTCGGGTTCCGGTTCGTGTTCTGGCTTTGCTGATTTCTGCGGCTTCGACCTTAATCTCGGGAACACATCGGATGGGGCTTCTGAGGTCGCGAGAGGCGGTGCCGCGACTTCTTTCTTGGGGGGGCTGGCTGGAGTCGAGAGAAACTCATCAAAAAGCGTCGAGCGGAAGATATCGCGCTCGGTTGGTGCGGTCACGCTATCCTTGGCTTTGTTTGAGCGCGGCACTTTGGCGACAGGATCGGGTGTCTCCAGCACTGCGTCGAGGATCGCATGGCTGGATTTTTTCTGTGCGTCTGCAGGGACGGTCGTCGGCATTAGATCAACTGGCGCTGCCGGCTCGGGTTCCGGGAACGGCGCGGTGATACGCGCCGAGCATTTCGGGCAGTTGTCCTCCATGCCCGCCATGGCGCCAGGCACGGCGAGACGCGCGCTGCAGGCAGGGCAGGTGAATTTGATGAGGCGAGGCTTCAAAAGCTTAGAGCGGTGAGGGCTCAAAATATTCATAACCAAAAATGAACACGGAATCAAGCTGGAGAAACCCCTTTCCATCACCGGCTACCGGAGGGGGCGATTCACATTCCTTGACGCGTGGTAATTTTTCCGAATTGGTGTTTGCCCTTTGTCCTGATTCATCAAAGCTCTCCAACTGATAATGGAAGCCCCGTCTCCTGTCGCATTTCACTCATTTGGCACTTCCCACCAAGCTGTGCTTGGCACCT
Organism: Verrucomicrobiota bacterium; assembly: GCA_031400955.1. GTDB lineage: Bacteria > Verrucomicrobiota > Verrucomicrobiia > Verrucomicrobiales > Verrucomicrobiaceae > VFKE01. The sequence continues at coordinate 5,214 of JANNQW010000348.1, read as the reverse complement.
TTGTGCTGGCCGCGATCACGCTGATTCTCTTGACGCGGGCGGGCAAGCTCCGCGTGGTGCGACCGCTGGAGCTGATGCTGGCCGCGTTACTGATGCTGGAATGGCCCTTCAACTTCTGGGTCGCATGGCATTACGAAATCCTTCAGGCAAGCAATGTGCTGCCCTTGCACCTTTGTGACGTGGCGGCGTTCCTCGGCGCGCTGGCGTTGGTGAAGAGACAGCCGGAGGTGTGCGAGCTTTTGTATTTCTGGGGGCTAGCCGGCACGCTCCAGGGACTCATCACACCGGCACTGACATTGGACTGGCCGCATCCGCGCTTCCTCATGTTTTTCGTGCTGCATGGCGGTGTGGTGCTGGCAGCGCTTCAAATTGTTCTTGGCCGGGGAATCACGCCGCGCCGTGGTGCGGCGCTTCGCGCCATTGGCTGGCTTGCTGTTTATGCAATGGTGGCTGGCACGGCCAGCTTCCTTCTGCGACTGGCCGGCCATGAGGCCAACTTTGGTTTCCTCTGCGAAAAACCGCCGACGGCCAGCCTGTTCGATTATCTGGGTCCCTGGCCCTGGTATATCGGCGCCATCCTGCCGATCTCGTGGGTCTTCTTTTCGATTCTCGACCTTCCCTTTTTGATATTGCGCCGGAGAGAAAAATAACTTGCCTTGCATGTCACAATGAAACTCACTTCATGGAACGTCAACGGCATCCGTGCCAGTATGGACAAAGGCCTGCGCGATTACATCAACAGCGTTGATGCCGACATTATTTGTCTGCAAGAAGTAAAGGCTGAGCGGCACCAGGCGCCGCTGGACTGGCTCACGGGTTATGAAGTGGTGTGGAATCCCGCTGTGAAAAAAGGTTATTCCGGAACTGCGGTTTTATCCAGGCTGCCGTTCAAGTCGCATTCGCTGGGCATGAACTTGCCCGAGCATGACAACGAAGGCCGCGTCATCACGCTGGAGTTCCCTGATTTTTATTTAGTGAACGTTTACACTCCCAATGCCCAGGAGGAGCTCAAGCGTCTGCCTTATCGCATGAAGTGGGATGAGGAGTATCGACTCTACTTAGAGAAGCTAGGAAAACAGAAGCCCGTCCTCGCGTGCGGCGATCTTAATGTGGCGCATCAGGAGATCGATCTCGCTCGACCGAAGGAAAACCGGCGGAATCCTGGCTTCAGTGATGAGGAGCGCGAAGGTTTTACCCGGCTTCTTGACGCTGGATTTGTGGATACCTTTCGGCACTTTGATCCGACTTCGAAAGAGTATTCGTGGTGGAGTTATCGAGCCAACGCCCGGGCCAACAACGTCGGCTGGCGCATTGACTACTGGCTCGTATCAGAAAGTGTGAAGTCGCAACTCAAAGTCGCCCGCATCCGGCCAGACATTCATGGGTCTGATCATTGTCCGGTGGAGCTGGAGTTGAAGTAGGATTCTTCACGGCTGACGTTCTCTTACCCCAGAAAACGTAATGCGCGGGGTTTGCAAGAAGCGACGACGGGACGGGATGGTGGGATGATTCATTATTTACGATGATTAAATCGAGACAGGCGATACGGCTGCGCTGGGAACATATTGAAAAAAAATCAGCGGACTCAGGCGCGCTGCTTCTCGATCCAGCCTGCGAGGCGTCGTAAAATAAAATCAATCAGCAGGGCGATCAACAAGCCGCCCGCCATGCCGCCGAGTGCTCCACCAATCCATGGGCCCGCGCCTTCACGCCATGTTTCCAGAAAAAACCGCACCCCTGCCACAACCGCAATGCCTGCGATCATCCCCGCGAGCGCACCGACCTGCCAGATGAAGACGCGGAATCCAGCGAGGATGCTCCCGCGCATGATGCCGATCATGGCGGATGCAGAAACAACTCCCGCTGCGAGTAAAATCGCTGCGACTACACAGAACACCAATCCTACGGCGATACCGACGCCGATAAGTATGAGCAGGATGATGAAAAACGGGATGGCGACGAGTTCCATAAAATGAGGAGCAGATGGAAGACTGGAATGATGAATGACAGTGAATCTAAAAACAGTTCAAGCTCGGGGCATCATTCCATCATTCCTACATTCCCTTCCTCCGGTCACAATCCAGCCTCTTCTTTTGTCAGTTGGATATTGTCCGCGAGAAATCCCAGCGTGCGATCAAACTTTTTCTGTTTTACCCGAAAACTCTCATCACCCTCAGATGACTTTAGCTTCTCCTCTTCCTGCCTGCAGTAGATGAGGTGTTGCTTAAGTGATTGGACGTGGGTCTTAAAATAATCCCGCGCGATCACTGGGCCCTCGGCTTCAGTCAGCGCTACGATCTCGGCATCCATCGTCTTCAGCGCCGAGTCCGCACGCTTGAGGTATTCATCCTTGGGCAGTGCCAGTGTTTCCTTGGATCGAGACCACAGTGAGCTTCCCTTGTCGCCACCATCCTGAAATTTTCCTGCCGCTTTCTTGGCCTCGATCATCAGCTTGTCGAGCATGTCCTTGTTTTTATCGGCATTGGGCTTTGGTTTACTGTCCTGGGTTCGAACAACGGAGGTGAAGGTCAACAGGGCGAGTGCGCAACAAAAAGCGGTAACGAAAGGATGTTTCATGGTGTTTATGTTGATTTTGGTGAAAATGACATCCGCATCATGGCAGAATTTATCGTCACGTGCAGCGTCTTTTTTCAAGGATGTTCCAGCGACCGGGGCCAGAACCAGACCAGGGCTGCGCAGACGAAAAGACAGGCGTCCTTGGCCAGTCCGCCGAAGGGATCATGGAGCGCTTCCGGATTGGTGCTGATGACGAGCACCATCAGCACCAGAACGGACACCGTGGCCACGAGCACCGCGAGGCGCTCTGCGATTCCGGACAAGATCGCAAGTCCTGCTGGAATCATGGCCAGCCCCAGCCAATAGAGTGTCTGCTCCGGCGTGCCGAACCACCAGCCGCTCCGTCGCACCATTTCGATTTGCAGCGTCGATGGATAAAGCACCTTCGGCACCAGACCTTCCCAGAGCCAGACAAAACCCAGCGACAGGCGCGCCGCTGTCTTCACGCGGGCGAGTGTCCGATATTCCGTCGCCGTTAGTATCCAATTTTCATCTTCGTTTGAGTTCATGATTTCTGTTGGTTTGAGTTATCTACACAAAATGCTGGCCGTCCCATCCACACTCCGTTTGCGCCAGGCGAATAGTTGGCCCCGACGTAGCGTGCTCGACTGGCCCAGTTTCCAGTCAGTTGCATCAATGTGTTCTCGCTGATTTTCGTGTCCACCGCGCATTGCCGCCAAGGTTGATGCCAGACTCGGAAGCGACGTTTCATGCCGAGCCACTCCGTAAACGCGGTGTATCGTTCCATGAGAAATTCCGTGAGCGATCCGGCTTCGCTCGCAGCAAACTGGCCGTCTACCTTTGCGCGATACCGCAAGGAACCGCGCCCGCTGCTTGAGATTACTTCGCCCCCGATCCATTCGCGCTCGTGTTCGTGATCGTAGCGCATCCGGCCGAGCCGATACGGCAAACCGAAGAGCGGCCGACCGAGCAAGACGCTCAATGCATTCGGCAGCCACTCCGCCAGAAAATAGATCCCGGGTTCGCCGTTGTGTTTCACGTAGGTGCGAACATTGAGAAATTCATGCGTGGCAATCGGCGAAAAGAGTGAGCGCGTCATCCAGCCGCCGCGCCGTGGTCGCAATCCGCGCATCGTGAAGGCGACCAAGCTGACGAATGCTTTGCCATCGCGCATGTCGAGTTCAAATGGCACAAACGGTTGCAAAATTTCCGGTGGCACCTCGTAGTGCAGCATCAGAGCCCGCTCCCAGTCGGCGTGGAAGAACGGCTCCCAGCGCATCGAAAGCATTCGCTTCCGGCCCGCTGCACTAGGCAGTGCGGATTTTTCTGGATCAGGAGCAACTAGGTTCATTTTCGAAAAGCCGCCATGAAATAGACTGTCGTCCAGGCTGCGTAGCCGAAGAAAAGCGTCCAGTGAATCAGTGTGCGTTGTGGATTTCCCTGCCAGTGCGAGGGGCTGTAATGAGTCCATTGCAGCACGCAGCGAATGCCCCAGAAGATTCCGATGGCGGCGCACAACCAGCGCGATAGTTGAGTCGGTGCTTGCGCCATCTCGGGTGCGAACTGCCAGGTCAGCGCCGCCCAGATCACGAGCGTTAATGCGATGAACCAAGAGTGGATTTCAAACACGTCGCGCACCAAGGGCGACATGCGGTCGATGTCCGGTTTCCATTTCATGATTCGAGGCAGGCACAAACTGAGCGCCGCCAGTGCCAGTTGCGCGACCGCGACAATGCGAAGCCAGAGTTCAAGATGTTGCAGGGAGAATTGGATGAGTGGGTTCATGATTTGATCGGGGTTGGGGTTGGGTTGCGGGAAAGGTCTTGGAGTGCATCGCGCATCGTCAGGAAGTGGAATTTGAAACCACCCGCCAGAAGTTTGCCGGGCAGCACCCGGCGGCTCTTGAGAATGAGTTCCGTTTCTGTGCGCAGGAAGAAGGCTCCGATCTCCAGCATCCATTCCATGGCGGGCAGTCCGAATGGAGCACGGACGAGTTCCCGGAACAGACGCATCATCTCAGCGTTTGGAAGTGGATTGGGCGCAGCGAGATTCACTGGGCCGCTCACGTTCTCGTGGTTGATCAACCACTCGACTGCCCGGCAGAAGTCAGATTGGTGGAGCCAGGAGACAAACTGTTTTCCGCTGCCCATCCGGCCACCTAGGCCGAGTCGCGCCAGTCGACAGAGAACTGGGTAGACGCTGTTGTCCCCGTGCCCCAGCACGATCGTTGTGCGCAGTGCGACTTTTCTTGTCTGCGGCGTCATCGCAGCATCAAGTTCGCTTTCCCATGCACGGATCACCTCCACCGAGAAGGCATCTTTTGCTTCCGGCGTGGCCGAGAAATCCGTGTCAGTCTCGTCCCATGCCGGCCCGAGAGTGTGGCGGTATAATGTCGCCGAACTGCAATTCAGCCAAACCGGCGGCGGCTGGACACATTGCGCGATGGCCCTGCCAAGGATGCGTGTCGAGTTCACGCGCGAGTCCATCATTTGTTTCCGATTGGTCGCCGTGTAACGGCAGTTCACGGTGCGGCCAGTCAAGTTCACCACTGCGCCTGCGCCTTCAAGTTCCTGCATCCAATCTCCCGGCGAATCAGCGTCCCACGCGACTTCGCGCACGATGCTGTGCTGCTTGGGCGACCGGGTGAGGACGACGGGCTCCCATCCGAGCGATAAA